>NZ_CAXUBQ010000029.1:0-46156 GCF_964249465.1 Ruminococcus sp. Marseille-P328
CCATAAAAATAACCTCCAAACTGAGTAATTTTATCTTACATCAGTTTGGAGGTTTACACAAACTTTGGGATGCTCCCTCATAATAGTTTTATAATTTTTTCGTAATATAAAAAGATCCCCCATTTATTAGAATGACTTTCATAATTCTGATAAATGGAGGATTCTTCTTTATATGTTACAGAAAAACAATTTTATGACCTTTGGAGTGTTTCCAGTCTTTTTGGATCAAGGATTGTGATTTTGCCGCGGGAGAGTTTGACGAGACCCTCGCCTTGAAAGTATCGAAGCATTCGAGTGATAACTTCCCTGTGGGAACCAAGATGATTAGCAATCGTCTCATGAGTGATTTTCAGCTCGTTTGTTCCTTCGATAGAGGTCTCTTCTAAAAGAAATGAAGCAACACGCTTATCCAAACTCTTCCACATGATTTGTTCAATCAGCCACATGACATCAGAAAAACGGGTGGCTATTAACTCATTGGTATAGTTTGCGACGGGAGCAGATTCCTTCATAATGCCCTTATAGATTTCAGCAGGGATGATCCAAAGATCAGTATCTTTTTCTGCTTCAATGGTTACTTCAAATTGAATGGAGCGTATGATACATGAGGCGGATAAAAGACACATATCCATATCGAACAGACGGTAAAGTGTAATCTCTCGTCCTTCATCTGAAAGTATGTAGGTTCGAAGCTGCCCGGATTTAACCAGTAATAATCCAGTGCAATCCAGGTTTCCATTGTGAATGATTGTCCCTTTTTTTACATACTGTGTGATTAAATTGTCTGAAATTATTTTTTTCTGTGTTGTGTTTAAGTCATTCCATAGTGGAAAACAATTTTCGAAGTTCATAACTGTTATCTCCTTTACGAATATAGTATACTTGCTTTTTTTAGATGCGTCAATTATGTAACTGGCATATGCCATAAATAGAAATAAAAAGAAGTGTAATAAAGTAAATTATCTTTTCTGTGATATCATCACAGAAGCAAGATCTTTTATGCGATATATTAAGTTCAAACAGGAGAAGGAGTTGAAAAATATGACATCAATAAATATAAATAAAGAAAAGTTTGGACAATTAATTCATAAAGAAAAACCGGTTTTGGTTGATTTCTGGGCACCTTGGTGTGGTTATTGCCGTAGAATTGGAGCGGCTTATAAAAAAATAAGTGAAGAATACAGCGATATTCTTATTGCTGGAAAAGTAAATATTGATGAAGAACCACAGATTGCAGAAGCTGAAAAGATTGAGATAATTCCTACGCTGGTTTTATATCGGGATGGAAAGGCAATAGATTCTATTGTTGCACCTGAATCAAAAATAATGATAGAGAATTTTATTAATGAAGCATTGGAAAAATAAAAGGAGGACTGCTGTATGAATGAAAATCATGTTTACGATATGATTATCGTGGGGGGAGGACCTGGAGGGTATACTTCAGCATTATACGCAGCCAGAGCAGGATTTGATACAATTGTTTTAGAAAAATTATCTGCAGGTGGTCAGATGTCATTGACCTGGCAGATTGATAACTATCCTGGTTTTGAAAATGGAATTGACGGATTTTCATTGGCAGAGAAAATGCAAAAACAGGCGGAAAAATTTGGCGCTAAAAGTGAATATGCTGAAGTTTTTAATATGGATTTAACAGGAAAGCTTAAGAGAGTAGAAACTAGTTCGGGAATTTATATTGGGAAAACAGTAGTGATTGCTACTGGAGCAAATCCAAGAGAACTTGGTCTCGCTAAAGAAAAAGAATTGATAGGTCATGGGGTTGCTTATTGTGCCTCCTGTGATGGTATGTTTTATAAAGATAAGATCGTGGTGGTTGTTGGTGGTGGAAATTCTGCTGTATCAGATGCTGCTCTTTTAAGTCGAATTGCTAAGAAAGTCATCATTGTTCATCGTAGAGATACATTACGTGCAACGAAAATCTACCATGACCAGCTGATGAAAACTGAAAATATAGAGTTTCGATGGAATAATACAGTAAATGAACTGATTTATGGAGAACGATTGACTGGTGTGCGGTTGAAAGATACAGTTACAGGAGAAGAAAACATTATAGAATGTGACGGCCTGTTTGTGAGTATAGGAAGAAAACCGACAACAGATTTTTTAGATAATCAGATAGAACTGGATAATAAAGGATATATTGTGGCAGGTGAAAACACTGAAACGAGTATTCCGGGTGTTTATGCTGTAGGAGATGTCAGAACAAAGTTACTTCGTCAGATAGTAACAGCAGTGGCAGATGGTGCTATGGCAGTACATATGGCAGAAGAGTATATGGAGAAATAATAATCAGAATTTGAATAGTGAACTTTTTATACTGAAATATGTACGATTTCAATAATGACATGAACTTATGGGAACGTATTGCGGATACTTTGTGAACTTTATCCTGATACAATGATTATGCTGATGAAAGAAGACATTCAGAATGGAATTACACTAGAAATACTTATGACAAAAAAACATAAGAAAACACCGGAAGAAAAAGCAGCTGTTGCAAAACAAAAGAAACAAGAGATAATCTGGCTAAAGAAGAGATCTTGCAAGATGACCGATTTTTCTTTATTGCCGGTTATACCTCCGGAGGTGCACCGTATGGTATCACCTTGGAGGAAATGGGTCTGAAACCTTGGGATGATTTGGAGGAAAATAAAATGGTGTAAAAGTGGTGTAAACAAACAAAAATCAGCTGTGAAGATTATTGAAAACTATTGAAAACAATACGCTTCTCATATAAATATGCAAAAAAAAGTGGGTTGTTATATTTTTTTACATATAAAAAGAAATTGTGAAATTTTTATCTTTAAATGTGCGAAAATTATGAAAATTATGCGTATTCATATACTTATACAGAAGAATTTTCATGTAATAAGGCTAAAAAATGAAGCGTAGCGGTAGAATACGGAGCTGATTTGCACAATAAAATATAAAAAAACCAAATAAATCAATACGTCATTTAAAAACAAATTCTTAACAAATAATGAATTTTGTATATATTCAAACGTTTTTGTTGCACTTCTTTTGTCAATTTGCTATAATTGGTACAATAAACAGAAAGAAATGGGAGAGGTGAACTATGAATTTAGGTATCATTGCACATAATAGTAAAAAAGTTCTCATTGAAGATTTCTGTATCGCTTATAAGAACATCCTGGCCAAGCATGAAGTATATGCTACCGGCACTACAGGAAGAAGAATTGAGGAAGCCACCGGTCTTCATGTCCATAAGTTTTTACCGGGCAGTATCGGAGGCGATAAGCAGTTCATGGAAATGGTAGAGCGGCAGGATCTGGATATGGTAATACTTTTCTATAATCCTGTTATGATAGATCCAAAGGAGCCAGACATCACAGCTATTGTAAAGCGCTGTGACCAGTATAATATTCCGGTGGCGACCAATATCGCTACTGCAGAACTTCTTATTCTTGGACTGGCCCGTGGTGATCTGGATTGGAGACTGAATCTGAAATGAGAGTCATCGCAGGAAAAGCAAGACGACTGAACCTTAAGACTGTGCCGGGTATGGACACACGCCCGACCACAGACCGCATCAAAGAAACTCTTTTTAATATTCTTCAGCCTGAACTTCTGGATTGTCACTTCCTTGATCTGTTCAGCGGAAGCGGTGCAATCGGCATTGAGGCATTAAGCCGCGGAGCAGCTCGGGCTGTTTTTGTTGAAAAAAATCCCAAGGCATGCACATGCATAAGAGAAAATCTGACATTTACAAAACTTGCAGATAGTGGTACACTGCTGAATATGGACGTGATGCAGGCCCTTCGTTCCTTAGAAGGAAAGGGCGTTTTCGACTGCATATTTATGGATCCCCCATATAACCATGGGCTGGAGCGTCAGGTTCTGGAATACCTTCAGGACAGCAGTATTCTGGATGAGAATACACTGATCATCGTGGAAGCTGACCTTACTACAGATTTCGGTTATGTGGAAGATCTTGGCTACAGACAGCTGCGTTCCAAAGAATACAAAACTAACAAGCATATCTTTTTATGCCGGGGAAAGTGAGAAAAATACATGGTAATAGCTGTTTATCCAGGAAGTTTTGATCCGGCCACTTATGGTCATCTGGACATAATCAAGCGTGCAAGCGTATCTTTCGACAAAGTAATCGTAGGAGTTTTGCATAATTCTGCAAAAAGTCCGTTGTTTTCTGTTGAAGAACGTGTTAATATACTAGAAAAGGCAACAAAAGACATGGAGAATGTAGAAATCAAGGCATTCAAGGGTCTTTCTGTGAACTTTGCCAGAGAGAATCATGCACAGGTGATCGTGCGCGGGCTTCGTGCAGTTACAGATTTTGAATTTGAACTGCAGATGGCACAGACAAACCGGGTGCTTGCTCCGGATATTGACACCGTGTTTCTGACGACAAGCCTGGAATATGCATATCTTAGCTCTACTATTATGAAAGAAGTAGCAGGCTATGATGGCGACCTGAGCAAATTTGCTCCGCCGGAAATTACCGAAGCTGTTAAGAAAAAGATGCACGATTTGAAGAAATAGAATAAGGAGAGTTTACTATGAGCAGCAGAATTGAACAGATCATTGAAGAAATCGAAGAATATGTAGACAGTTGTAAATATCAGCCACTTTCTACAACTAAGATTGTAGTGAATAAAGAAGAGATCGAAGAGCTTCTTCGTGAACTTCGTCTTAAGACTCCAGACGAGATCAAACGTTATCAAAAGATCATCAGCAATAAGGATGCCATTCTTGAGGATGCACAGACCAAGGCAGATGCACTGATCGCAGATGCACAGAATAAAGCTCAGGAGCTTGTTACCCAGCATGAGATCATGCAGAAAGCATATGCGCAGGCAAACGAGACTATCAATGCAGCGAATCGTCAGGCTCAGGAGATTCTGGATTCCGCTACACAGGATGCTAACAGCATTCGTCTCAGCGCGATCACATACACAGATGACATGATGGCAAACATCGGTTCCGTACTTACCCAGACTCTTGAGGATGCTGGTGGCAAATATAAAGAATTCATCGATGCTCTTCAGGCATGCATGGATGTTGTAAACCATAATCGTCAGGAGCTTGCGCCACAGACTGCTCAGGCAGCTGCAATGTCCGGCTCTTATCAGCCGGCTGATACAGAGGCTTCCAAGGAAGATGAAGCTCTTCTGGACGAGATTGGCGATAACTAATTTTGCTGCGCGAAATATAGCAGACTTTATCTGATTGTGATTCACTAAAACTATTCTATAAATGTTTTATGTGAGCAGGGATCATGTTTATAAGAATATAAGTATGAGAGCAGCAGTAACTGCTGCATTCATACATTTGGCAGAAGCGTACGGATGAAGGGAGAGTTCCTTTCCAAGTACGCTTTTTGTTTGCGCCATAATACAGAATCCTCCGAATGCACTCATACACAGTGCAAGAAGTACACGAAGTGAATAAGAAAACCCGGACAGCAGGAGCCCATGGAGACCAGTGGTAACTTCTATCAGTCCGAGAAGAATATATTTTCCCTGTGCCGGAAGATACCAGAAATGACTTATGGCAGCGGACAGTATAGAGAACATAAGAATGTAACCACCCAGTTTTGCCATAGTTTCAAAACTATTCATAATGACAAAATCCAGAAGCCCGGCAGAAGTATATTCCTGCTCAGATGTTTTTGGCGTACAAAAGGAAAGCAGTGAGTTTTTTCTATAGAATGTAAAGCGAAAAAAACACATGCAGATCATGTCTGATAGAAGCAGAATCCTCACAAGAAAACCAATATGTAATTTTCCCTCCAGACAGATATGTCCCACATAAGTAATAAGAAAGGCCGGACTTGGATTATTGCAGAAAGTTAACAAATATTCAGCCTCCTGCCGGCTGATTTTTCCAGCATAATACAAATCTGCGGTTAATTTTGCCCCCATAGGGTAACCGGTGAGAAGTCCCAGAAGAAATACATAGGCTCCTCCCGGAGAAAGCCCAAAAACGACCTTGAAAAAAGGAGCAGTTGGTTGTAAAATTTTTGTAATCCAATCTGTGTGCACCAGAATTCCTGTAAGGATCATAAACGGAAGAAGGGTAGGCAGTAAGGTCTCCAACCATAGTTTCAGTCCGTTTCTTGCCGCAGCAAGAGCTTCGGCCGGGTAACACAGAAGGAAGAGTAAAAGCAGGATAACAGAAAGCAGGATTATTTTTTTCTTCATTTTGACCTCGTTATTAAAATAAAAGCCCAACATGTGAAGTTATAGTCAGGTTGTGTTCAGCAGCCTGAAGTATGTTTAAAAAATCATTATATAAAATTTATATTCTGTTTCTGTCTCAAAATGCCGAAAAGATAAATACAAACCATATATAAAATTTTGGAGGTAACCCATATGGCAATTTTAGAAAACTTCGAACCCAAAAATGTGTTTCACTATTTTGAGGAAATCTGTGGTATTCCACATGGTTCAGGAAATACAAAACAAATCAGTGATTATCTGGTGAATTTTGCAAAGGAGCATGATTTGAAATATGTTCAGGATGACAT
The DNA here is from genome assembly GCF_964249465.1 of Ruminococcus sp. Marseille-P328. Lineage (NCBI taxonomy): Bacteria > Bacillati > Bacillota > Clostridia > Eubacteriales > Oscillospiraceae > Ruminococcus > Ruminococcus sp. Marseille-P328. The sequence goes on from NZ_CAXUBQ010000029.1 coordinate 6,527, forward strand.
GAATAATGTTGTGATTTATAAACCTGCAACACCTGGCTACGAAAACGCGCCCACAGTCATCCTTCAGGGACATATGGATATGGTTTGTGCGAAATGCCCGGAAATCGAACATGATTTTACAAAGGATGGACTAAAGCTGGTTGTGAAAGATGGCTTTTTATCAGCCGAGGGCACTACTCTTGGCGGCGATGACGGAATTGCAGTGGCTTATGGCCTTGCGCTTTTAGACAGTACAGATTTGCCGCATCCGGCTTTGGAGGTTGTTTTCACCGTCGATGAAGAGACGGGGCTTCTGGGCGCTGACGGATTCGACTGCAGCCTTTTGAAGGGAAGAAGAATGATCAATCTGGATTCTGAAAAAGAGGGCTGTCTGTGGGTAAGCTGCGCTGGTGGTGTTGCTGGAAATTCTTATCTGCCAGTCCGGCGTGTGGACGCTTCCGGCAGAAAAGTTAACGTAAAAGTCTGTGGACTTGTGGGCGGCCATTCCGGAGCTGAAATACACAAAAACCGCGCAAGTGCCAATATTCTTATGGGACAGTTCCTTTATGAACTTTCCCATGTCTGTGGCTATGCATTAAAAGAATTAGAAGGTGGTCAGCAGGACAACGTTATTACCAAAGAATGCGAAGCGGTTCTTCTTGTGCTTCCGGAAGAAATTTCTCAGATCACTTCCCTTGCAAAGAAAATGCAGAAGGATTTCCGGGCAGAATACACTGGTACAGATGATACTATTACAATTCAGATAACAGAAGAAGGGGATATGGATGCACAGGTTCTTCATCCCACCAGTCAGGAAAAAGTGCTTTTTTATCTGATGAACATGCCATTTGGTGTTAAGAAAATGAGTGGTACCATAGAAAATCTGGTGGAAACCTCCTGCAATCCCGGAATTCTGAAGCTGTATGGGGACGAGTTGTTTGTACAGACCAGTATCCGAAGCTCTGTAGGAACTGCCAAAGAGGCTCTTTCCCATAAAATCCAATATCTGACAGAATTTCTGGGAGGCGAATATGAGACTGAGGGGGCTTATCCTGCATGGGAGTATCGTAAAGCTTCTCCTCTTCGTGACAAGATGGTAGAAATTTATAAAAACATGTACGGTAAAGACCTGGAGGTAGTTGCCATTCATGCCGGTCTGGAATGTGGTATTTTTTATGAGCGAATGGAAAACCTTGACTGTACCTCTCTTGGACCGGATATTCTGGACATCCACACCAGCAAAGAACGCTTGGATATGGCATCTGTGAAACGGGTTTGGGAATATCTGACAGAGGTATTGAAAAATTTGAAAGACTGATAATTACATGTATATTTAAAAGCCTGTTTTTCATAAAGCTTTTGGCATACCCCCATTAAATAGTAACTGTGGCTGCCATAGCCTTTAATCATTCGAATCAGCTGTATTTGGAAAAATATTTTCCATACAGCTGATTTTTTGTTCTAATTTTTCTGATTTTCCATATATTATCTGAGGGTGAAAAAATCGTTACTATTTACTGGTAACAAAAAAATCATCCACCTTTTCCCATATATTAAAGAGAGGAAATGCCATGAAAAGAAAGACCGGGAAACACTTACTCCTTCTTCTTTTTCTTTTGCCGCTGCTTATCTTGCTTCAGAATTTTATTCAGCAAAGAAGCCAGGCCTCCCTGTTAAAACCGGACACCTGTTTTACAGAAAGCTTCCGGGAACAGGCTTTGTCGTCTGCGCTATATGCAGAGTTAGAAGAAAGAGTACATTCGGATGGAGAATTTGCCGATCTTCTTACAACAACTATGCTGAATGGAAAATTTTTTCCAAAATATCTTTCCGGGAACAGGGAAGCATATCTCCGCTTCAAGCCCAAAGCCTATTATGACCTGAGAAGCTGTTATCTGGCTGTCTGGAAAGACCTGGAAAGTTTTCCCATTCCAATCAGAAACGATAGAGAAATATGGCAAGAGATTTTTTATGAAAACACCTTTGGCGCTGCCCGAAGCTATGGTGGAAGCCGGACGCACGAAGGCTGCGATCTCTTTGGCAGGGTTTCTCAATCCGGATTTTATCCTGTGATTTCCATGACTGATGGCAAAATAGAAAAAATCGGATGGCTTCCTCTTGGCGGATACCGGATCGGAATCCGTTCTCCTCATGGAGGGTATTTTTATTATGCCCATCTTGCATCCTATGAAAAATATTTTCAGACAGGTGAAGCAGTGGAAGCGGGGCAGATCCTTGGATTCATGGGAGATACCGGATACGGAGAAGAAGGAATGTCCGGAAAATTTCCGGTTCATCTTCATCTGGGAATCTACATAAATCCACAGGGAAAAGAGGAACTGAGTGTAAACCCTTACTATGTCTTACAGGCAATGGAGAAAAAAGTAAAAAAATACACTTATTGATAACAATTTTTTTGAAATATATGCTATAATGATTAAACATATGGGCAGACACACTTAAATTTAACTGCAGAATATTTTTCATAATACAATGCCCATATTCTGTAAGGAGCGATTTATATGGAAATACAGTTATGGAGAAGCATTTTATGCCCCTACGAACTGGCAGTCAGGGAACTGATTGTCAAATTTGAACACATTATCAGCGAACATCGAGAAAATGATCTGTATTCCCCTATTGAGCAGGTAAGCGGACGAGTGAAAAGTGTATCCAGCATTCTGGAGAAAATGCAGCGCAAGCATATTCCTATGGAACGCATGGAGGAAGAAGTAGAAGACATTGCCGGAATCCGTATTATCTGTCAGTTTGAGGAAGATATTGAGACAGTAGCATCCCTGATCCAAAACCGGTCAGATATGACCATTAAGAGTGAGAAGAATTATCTGAAGCATGTGAAACAGAGTGGTTACAGAAGTCTCCATCTGATCATTTATTATACAGTAGAAACATTAAATGGTCCCCGGAAGCTGCAGGCGGAAATTCAGATCCGCACCATGGCTATGGACTTCTGGGCAACGATCGAACATTCCCTTCAGTACAAATATAAAGGGGACATGCCGCCGCATGTGGCAGAGCGTCTGACGAATGCCGCGGATGCTATTATTTTGCTGGATCAGGAAATGTCTTCTGTGCGCGATGAAATCATGGATGCCCAGAATTCTTCCCAGATGCAGTCCAATCTTGTAAAAGATATTCTCAATAATATAGAAAATCTTTACCGCGTATCCAGCGAACGGGAGATTACCAAAATTCAAACAGAATTTCTTCGTGTTTTCCATACCAAAGATTTGAAACAGCTGGAGCGTTTTCACAGACAGCTTGATATTATCGCGGAAGGTTACCGCGCCCAGGCTGTTTACCATAATATCGGACATCAGCCAGGCAAGAGCTGTATTTCATAAATCTGTCCGAAAATACGTTACTGTTCATTTTGTTCACATCATTCTTGGAACACGCCTTACAGAATGAGCAGTGCATAGGAGAAAAATATAGATGTCACAATTTTTACCAGTTACAAAAAAAGACATGGAGGACAGAGGCTGGGATCAGGTAGATTTTGTCTACGTGACAGGAGATGCTTACGTAGATCATTCCTCTTTTGGAACTGCTATTATCAGCCGCCTTCTGGAGAGCCGGGGCTATAAAGTGGGAATTATCCCTCAGCCCGACTGGCGCAGGAAGGAGAGTATTGCCATATTTGGAGAGCCTCGCCTTGGCTTCCTTGTAAGTGCCGGCAATATGGATTCCATGGTTAATCACTATACCGTTGCAAAAAAGCACCGCCAGAAGGATTCTTATTCTCCTGGCGGTAAAATGGGTTTGCGGCCGGACCGTGCTGTTATTGTATACAGTAATCTGATTCGTCAGACTTTTAAGAAAACTCCTGTAATCCTTGGTGGAATCGAGGCAAGCCTCAGACGTATGGCACATTACGATTACTGGGAAAATAAGGTGAAGCACAGTATCCTCATAGATTCCGGCGCAGACCTGATTTCCTACGGAATGGGAGAGCATTCTATTATTGAGATTGCAGAGGCTCTTGACAGCGGAATCCCTGTCAGCGAAATTACCTACGTGGCAGGAACCGTCTATAAATGCAGGGATCTGTCCCGCACTTACGAGCCGATCATACTTCCTTCTTTTGATGAAGTACAGGCGGATAAGCTGGCTTATGCCAGAAGCTTTGCCATCCAGTATCAGAATACAGATCCTTTTACAGCAGGAACCATGGCCGAATCCTACGGAACAAAGGGCTATGTAATCCAGAATCCACCTGCATTACCTCTTACACAGGAGGAGATGGACGATGTATATGATCTTCCTTATGTGGGAAATTATCATCCCATGTATGAGAAAGACGGCGGAATTCCTGCATTAGAGGAAATTAAATTCAGCCTTACCAGCAACAGAGGATGTTTCGGAAGCTGCAGCTTCTGTGCATTAACTTTTCATCAGGGAAGAATCCTGCAGACCAGAAGTCATGAATCAATTCTGAAAGAAGCGGTCCACATGACCGAGGAGAAAGATTTCAAGGGATATATCCACGATGTAGGCGGACCTACAGCAGACTTTCGCCAGCCTTCCTGCCAGAAACAGCTGACCCGGGGCGTTTGCAAGAACCGTCATTGTCTGTTTCCTGAACCATGTAAGAATCTGACCGCGGATCACAAAGATTACGTTTCTCTTCTTCGTAAGCTCCGGGATCTTCCAAAAGTAAAAAAAGTATTTGTCCGTTCCGGTGTGCGTTTCGATTATGTGTTGGCAGACCCGGACAAGACTTTTCTTAATGAACTTGCCAAATATCATGTAAGCGGACAGCTTCGTGTAGCTCCTGAGCATGTTTCCAATCAGGTACTGAAATATATGGGCAAGCCGTCCCACGAAGTGTATGAGAAATTTTTGAAGGAATTTGACAAGGCAAATAAGAAGGCTGGCTTACAGCAGTTTGCCGTTCCATATTTTATGTCCTCCCATCCGGGATGTACCATGAAAGAGGCGGTGAAACTGGCAGAATATGTCCGTGATCTTGGCTTTACTCCGGAGCAGGTGCAGGACTTTTACCCAACACCTTCTACACTGTCTACCTGTATGTATTACACGGGAATCCATCCTCTTACAGGTGAAAAGATTTATGTGCCGAAGAACACCCATGAAAAAGCCATTCAACGTGCGCTTATGCAATATAAGAATCCGGCCAACAGAGAACTGGTTCTCGAAGGATTGAAAATTGCAGGGCGTATGGATCTGGTTGGGTATGGGGAAAAATGTCTGATCCGGCCTGTCAGAAAAGAGCATGGCGACAACAAATATACAGAGAATGCCGGGCGTAACAGAGGATCAAAGCATGGTCCGGCACCAAAGAAAACCATCCGCAATCATCACACAAGAAAAAAGCAGAAATAGGAGTGTTTTCATGAAACTAATGCAGACAAACAAAGGAGAATTCGGATATCTGAAGCGTGAACGAAAGCGCAGGATCATAATTGCTGCCATTATGCTTGGTGTCCCCATTTTTATTTTCATCAGTATGTGGATTTACCTGGGTACCAGAAATTCTATCTGGACTATCATTGCTCTGGTAGGATCTCTTCCAGGCTGTAAGGCTGTGGTAGATGTGATCATGGTCTATCTGGCAAAGCCTGTAGATCCGGTCCTGTACAAGAAGATCCATGCGCATCAGGGTGATCTTGTAATGGCGTACGAGATGTATATGACTTTCTATGAAAAAAAATGCACCATAGATGCCATTGCAGTATGCGGAAATACTGTAGTCGGTTATACCAGTGATCCGAAAGCAGATACAAATTTTATGGCTGCAGAAGCCCAGAAACTGGTTCGCAAAAACGGCTATAAAGTAGATGTAAAAATTCTTGGAGAGCTTCGTCCTTTTCTGGAACGTCTTGATTCTATGAACGAACACAAGGAATCCTTAGAAGAAGGGCTTCGCTTTACACCAGATCCAAGATATCCTGATTTTACCAGAGATGAAATGGTGAAGCATGTGATCCTGAATTTGTGTATCTAAGAGGATATCCAGCATGAAAGAGTTTATTATTAATGAAAATGAAGCGGGACAGCGCTTTGACAAATATTTAGGAAAGCTTCTCCGTGAAGCTCCCAAAAGCTTTTTTTACAAAATGCTCCGCAAGAAAAATATTACCTTAAACGGCGGTAGGGCCACTGGAAATGAGAAGCTTTCCACTGGTGACCACGTAAAGCTTTTCCTTTCGGATGAGACTTTCGGGAAATTTGCAGGAGTACAGGAAACGGTAGCCAGAGCTCATCAGAAGCTTGATATTATGTATGAAGACGATAATATCCTTCTGATCAACAAACCTGTGGGAATGCTTTCCCAGCCTGCAGATGATAAGGAACCATCACTGGTAGAATATCTGACGGGGTATCTTCTGGAAAGCAGAGCGGTTACAGAGGCGTCTTTACATACCTTCCGCCCATCTGTCTGCAATCGTCTGGACCGTAATACCAGCGGACTTGTGGCTGCAGGAAAATCCCTGACAGGACTTCAGGAGCTTTCTTCATTGTTTCATGATCGAAGCCTTCACAAATTTTACCGCTGCCTGGTAAATGGTGTTATAAAAAATGAAAAATATATCAAAGGATATTTGCATAAAGACGAAAAATGTAATAAAGTAACAGTACAGGAAACGGAAACATCCGGAGCACTTCCCATTGAGACCAGATACCGTCCCCTTGGAGATAACGGAACCGTTACCCTTCTTGAGGTGGAGTTGATCACCGGACGCACACATCAGATCAGGGCACACCTTGCAGGAACTGGTCATCCCCTTATTGGAGATTACAAGTACGGCAGGCGTACCTTAAACGATGAATACCGCAGAAAGTATGGTCTGAAATCGCAGCTGCTTCACGCACACAGGTTGGAAATTCCGGAAATTGAAGGGCGTCTTTCCTATCTGTCTGGCAAAGAGTTCACGGCCCCTTTGCCTTATCTGTTTCAAAAAATCCTGAAAGAAGAACACGTAGAGGAGAATAAATAATATGAAAATCTGGCATGAAGTATGGGACTATATAAAAATGATCATCATTGTAGTTGCTATAGTCCTGGTTATCAACAATGTAGTACTGATCAACGCGAAAATCCCTTCTCCATCCATGGAGAAGACTATTATGACCGGCGACCGTATCTTTGGATTCCGTCTTGCATATGGTATCAATCTGGATCTGTTTGGACATGAGATTTCCAAAAAAGTCAAGGATCCCGAGCGCTTTGACATTGTAATTTTCAAGTATCCGGATGATGAAAGCCAGCTTTTCATCAAACGTGTGATCGGACTTCCGGGAGAGACTGTTGAGATCAAAGACGGAAAGGTATACATCGACGGTTCTGAGACTGCTCTTGATGATTCCTTTATTCCAGAGAAAATGCAGGGAAGCTTCGGTCCATATACCGTTCCGGACAATTGCTATTTTATGCTGGGTGATAACCGAAATGATTCTAAGGATTCCCGCTTCTGGAAGAACACATTCGTCCGCTTTGACCAGATTGTAGGGAAAGCAGTTGTAAGATATTATCCATCCATCAAGCTTCTTGGCTACGAGGAACCGTAAGAATGGCGACATGGAACAGCAGAGGGCTCCGGGGTTCTACCCTGGAGGACCTTGTAAACCGAACAAACGATCAGTACAGGGAGAAGGGACTTGCTCTGATACAGAAGATTCCCACTCCCATCACTCCGGTACGCATGGACAAAGAGAACCGTCACATTACTCTGGCATACTTTGACCAGCGAAGTACTGTTGACTATATAGGTGCAGTACAGGGAATTCCTGTCTGCTTTGATGCAAAGGAATGCAGCGCCCAGACGTTTCCTCTGGCAAATATTCATCCTCATCAGGTGAAATTTATGGAGGACTTTGAAAAACAGAATGGCGTGGCATTTTTTCTTATATTTTTCAGTCAGCTGAATCTATTTTATTATCTGCCTTTTCAGGAACTTTTGGTATACTGGAGACGGATGGAAGAGGGCGGACGGAAAAGCTTCCGCAGGGAGGAACTGGATGAGAAGTATTACCTGCCGAAAAAGAGCGGCTTTCTGGTTCCTTATTTAGAGGGATTAAAATTGGATCTGGAAACACGCGTGTTACCATAACACACGCAACGTTACTGTTCACTCCGTTTACAGTAACACGCTTCGCGATGCACAGAAATCATGCTTTGCATGATTTCGCGCCGCAACTCTCGGGTTTTCTGTGAACTTTGTTCACAAAAAACATCTCGCGGAATGTTACCAGTGAACAGTAACCACGCAACACTTCGTCTTGACAATCTTGGAATATTCCACTATAATCAACATTGGTTTTGCATTATCGTAGTAGCGTGATAAAGTGTTATGTAATTAACAAGCAAGAAACAACATGGAGGAAACATGATATGCAGAGAATTTTTCATACGCCGGAGGGTGTACGGGATATTTACAGTCAGGAATGCAGCCGAAAGCAAAAACTTCAGGAAAAGCTTCACCGTGTATTCCATCAGTATGGCTTTGAAGATATAGAAACTCCCACATTTGAATATTTTGAAGTGTTTAGTAAAGAAGTGGGAACCATTCCCTCCAGGGAGCTTTATAAATTTTTTGACAGAGAAGGCAATACCCTTGTTCTTCGACCTGACTTTACACCGTCTGTTTCCAGAGCCTGTGCCACCTATTTTAACCCTGAAAAAGAGGTAGTAAGTCTGTGTTATACAGGCAACACTTTTATCAATAATTCCAGCTTTCGCGGAAGATTGAAAGAGACAACCCAGATGGGCGTTGAGCGTATGGGCGATGATTCACCAGAAGCAGATGCAGAGATTCTGGCTATGACGGTAGAGTGTCTGCTTGCGACAGGACTTACCGAATTTCAGGTAAGCGTTGGGCAGGTTGATTATTATAAAGCGATTTTTGCCCAGACAGGCATGAGCCAGGAAGAGGAAGAAGAGCTTCGGGAGCTGATTTCCCAGAAAAACTATTTTGGTGTGGAAGAGCTTGTAAAGAATAAGAACATGGATAAATCCCTTGCAAGAGTTCTTTCCCAGCTTCCTCAGATGTTCGGATCGACAGAAGTTCTGGAAAAGGCAAAATCCCTTACGGACAATCCACAGGCATTAAAGGCGGTTGCGCGTCTGGAAGAAATCTATGAGCTTCTGAAAGTTTACGGCTATGAAAAATACGTTACTTTTGATTTTGCAATGTTAAGCAAATATCATTACTATACCGGAATCATTTTCCAAGCTTATACCTACGGTACAGGAGAAGCGTTGATCAAGGGCGGCCGTTACAACCAGCTGATGAAACATTTCGGCAAGCCTGCTGCATCCATCGGGTTTGCCATTGTAGTAGATAACCTTCTGATGGCTCTTTCCAGACAAAAAATCGAAATGGAGGAAGAGGAGGGCGTTACGGTTATCACTTACCGCAAAGAAAACCGTATCCAGGCAATCCAGAAGGCCAAAGAGCTTCGCGCCCAGGGCAGAAATGTAGCCCTTCGCCCAGAGAAAGTTACTAAGGTTTGTGAGGTGGAATTATGAGATATCTGACTTTTGCCCTTACCAAGGGAAGACTTGCAGACAAAACCCTTGCCATACTTGAGAAAATCGGGATCACCTGCGAAGAGATGAAAGATAAGGATTCCCGTAAACTAATTTTTGTAAATGAAGAATTAAAGCTTCGTTTTTTCCTTGCCAAAGGACCAGATGTACCTACATATGTAGAATATGGCGCAGCTGACATCGGAATTGTCGGAAAGGATACGATCCTGGAAGAAGGCCGTAAGCTTTACGAGGTAATGGATCTTGGATTTGGAGCCTGCCGCATGTGCGTTTGCGGACCTGATAGTGCCAAACCCCTTCTGAATTCAAACCAGCTGATCCGTGTGGCAACCAAATATCCAAACATTGCCAAAGATTATTTCTATAATAAGAAGCATCAGACTGTGGAAATCATTAAGCTGAATGGTTCTATTGAGCTTGCACCTATTGTAGGTCTTTCTGAAGTGATCGTAGATATCGTTGAGACCGGAAGCACACTTCGCGAAAATGGACTGAAGGTGTTAGAAGAAGTTTGCCCTCTTTCAGCAAGAATGGTTGTGAATCAGGTAAGCATGAAAATGGAAAATGAAAGAATCAGTAAGCTGATTGAAGATTTACGAAAGGTAATCTGAAATTACTGTTTTTTTCTGGAATAAAATAAAATTGGAAGGATCGATCACAATGCGTACAGTAAGATTAACAAAAGAATCTACCAAAGATATCCTGGAAAATCTTTTAAAACGGAGCCCTAATAATTACGGCAAGTTCGAAGCAGCAGTAGCAGATATTCTTGCAAATGTAAAAGAAAAAGGGGATGAAGCTCTTTTTTCTTACACAAAAGAATTTGATAAAGTAGAGGTAACTCCGGAAACCATACGTGTAACCGAAGCGGAAATTGAAGAAGCATATAAAGCAGTTGATGCATCCTTATTGGAAGTTATCCGCAAGGCACTTGTAAACATCCGCAGCTACCATGAGAAACAGCGTCAGAACAGTTGGTTTACCAGTACCGAAAATGGCACCATGCTTGGTCAGAAGGTAACACCATTAAATCGTGTAGGTGTTTATGTTCCAGGCGGAAAAGCAGTTTATCCTTCTTCTGTATTAATGAATATTGTGCCGGCAAAAGTGGCAGGAGTACCTCACATCGTTATGACCACACCTCCTGGGAAAGACGGTAAAGTAAATCCATCCACTCTGGTTGCTGCCAAAGAAGCAGGCGCTGATGAGATCTATAAAGTTGGTGGTGCACAGGCAATCGGAGCACTTGCTTATGGTACTGCAAGCATCCCAAAGGTAGACAAGATCGTAGGACCTGGCAACATTTTTGTAGCCCTTGCAAAAAAGGCTGTTTATGGACATGTGAGCATTGATTCCATCGCTGGTCCAAGTGAGATCCTTGTCCTTGCAGATGAAACTGCAAATGCACACTATGTAGCAGCAGATCTTCTTTCTCAGGCAGAACACGATGAGATGGCTTCTGCAATCCTCATTACTACCAGTACAGAACTGGCACAGAATGTAGAGAAAGAGATTGAAGGCTATCTGAAGGTTCTTTCCAGAAAAGAGATCATCGAAAAATCTCTGGAGAATTTTGGATATATCCTTATTGCAGAAGATATGGATGAAGCGATTGAAGCAGCGAATGAGATTGCATCTGAACACATGGAAATTGTCACCAAAAACGCCTTTGAGGTAATGATGAAGGTGCGAAATGCAGGCGCTATTTTCATTGGAGAGTACAGTTCTGAGCCTCTTGGTGATTACTTTGCCGGACCAAACCACGTTCTTCCTACCAACGGAACAGCTAAGTTCTTCTCTGCACTTTCCGTCGACGATTTTATTAAGAAATCCAGTATTGTATATTATTCCAGGTCTGCATTACAGGAAATCCACAAGGACATCATCCAGTTTGCATCCTCAGAGCAGCTAACTGCACACGCCAACTCCATTGCAGTCCGCTTTGAAGAGGAAGATAAAAAGGAGCAGTCATGACAAGAGAAGCTACTGTTGAACGAAATACAAAGGAAACTAAAATTGCCATAAAGCTGAATCTGGACGGAACCGGAAAAAGCAGTCTGGATACAGGTGTGGGATTTTTCGATCATATGTTAGATGGCTTTACCCGCCACGGACTTTTTGATCTGGAGATAAATGTAAAAGGCGATCTTCAGGTTGACGATCATCATACCATTGAAGATACAGGAATTGTTCTTGGCACAGCTATTAAAGAAGCGGTTGGAGACAAGAAAGGAATCAGGCGTTACGGAAGCTGCATCCTTCCAATGGATGAGTGTCTTGTGCTTTGCGCCATTGATCTCGGGGGACGCCCGTATCTTTCCTTCGAAGGTACGTTTACCAGTGAAAAAATTGGAGATATGTCCACAGAAATGGTGAAGGAATTCTTTTACGCCATTTCTTATACGGCAGCCATGAATCTTCACATTAAGGTTCTAACACCGGGAAATAATCACCATATGGCAGAAGCCATGTTCAAAAGCTTTGCAAAGGCGCTGGATATGGCGGTAGCTTATGATCCTCGTATTACAGATGTGCTTTCTACGAAGGGAAGTCTCTAAAGGCAGAATAAACAGAATTACAATTAAGACGATATGATATATGCCACTTGTTTTCATTTTTTTCGAATTGAGCATGAAAGCAGGTGGCATAATTGCAGAAGAATTTTTCATAAAGGAGTATTAAAAATATGGAACAGAACCAATTAAAGTCCAAAATGTCCTGGTCAGATTTCAAATTAAACAGTGACGGTATGGTTCCGGTTATTGTGCAGGATTACAAAACAGACGAAGTTCTTATGCTTGCGTACATGAACGAGGAAGCATACCTTACCACTCTGAAGCTGGGAAAAATGACTTACTGGAGCCGCAGCCGCAACGAGCTCTGGACCAAAGGACTAACCTCCGGTCATGTTCAGTATGTGAAATCATTGACTATTGACTGTGATAATGATACAATTCTGGCAAAAGTAGAGCAGGTAGGGGCTGCATGCCATACCGGAAACCGGACATGCTTTTTTACCCCATTGCTCTAAAGCCTGTTTGAAAAATCATTCCTGCAATCTGCACGCCCCACTTTGCGATATATTTTGCAGAAAGCCTTTTTCAAACACGCTCTAAAAAAGACTGCAAAAGGTAAAATTATTACATGAAAAAACAAGTGAAAAACGGTGTGATCAAAGTTCTGATCCTGGTTCTGATTCTGGCAGGTGCGTATGGGCTGTGGTGTCATTTTCTTACAGATAATGTAATCTGGAAGAAGCTTAAAATAAACGGCATAGCCATTCAGGGAATGACCAAAGAGGAAGCCATTGACGCAATTTCAAAAGATTTTCAGGAAAAATATGAGAACACACAGATGACCATTACCCTGAATGGAAAGAACTTTAAGGTATCCATCTATCCTGTTCTCGGTCTTGATGTAAAATCAATTGTAGAAAGTGCCTATGCTCTTGGACATGGTGCCTGGTTTACTCATGGAACTGACCGCATCGAACTGATGAACAGCAAGACAAAGGAAGAAGTCACCCTTATGCCAGAAGCCCGAAACAAAGACGAACTGGACAAGCTTCTGGAGGATGCTGGAATTTCAAAGGGATCCACCACTATACAGACTTCCTGTGAACTTACAGATACAGAGCTGGTTATCACTAAGGGAAAAACCGGAATCGGTCCGGATATGGATGCATTGAAAGAAGCGATTCTAAAAGCAATTTCCATAGAAGATTATGAAGCTGTTATCGAATGTCCTACTATGAAGACACCGCCAGAGGAACTGGATCTGGAAGCCTATTATGAAAAAGTACATACAGATGCCACAGATGCTTCTCTGGGGGAAAATAATGAAATTATTCCGGCAGTTACCGGAATTTCATTTGATGTGAAGTCAGCTGCAAAGAAGCTGGAAAAAGCAAAAGAAGGGGCAAAGATTACCATCCCCCTTGAAATAACCCTACCCGAAGTTTCTACAGAAGAGCTAGAAGCCCTTCCTTATCTGAATCTTCTTGGTACTTATACTACATATGGCGGCGGTACCGAAAACCGTGTTGCCAATTTGAAGCTTGCCGTGGAAGCCTGTGATGGAGTGGAACTTCAGCCAGGACAGATTTTTTCCTACAACGATACTTTAGGTCCACGTACTGAGGAACGAGGGTACAGGGAAGCAACTGTAATTGTAGGAGGCGAACATGCCCAGGATATCGGAGGCGGAATCTGCCAGATTTCCACTACGTTGTTTATGGCATGCCTGCAGTCTGATCTGACCATTGTTGAGCGTCATAATCACGCTGCCCGAATTGATTATGTTGAGGATGGTCTGGACGCAGCAGTGGTGTGGGGAGGTCAGGATTTCCGTTTTCAGAATAATACTGCTTATCCAATTAAAATTGAAGCCTCTTACGATGAAAAAGAGGAAGCCGTAACGGTATCCATTTACGGAACCCAAACTGACAATAATACGGTAGAGATTACTACAGAGCATTCCGATCCAAACACCTGTAAAACCTACCGCAGTGTCTACGATGAGAATGGAACACTTCTCCGCACAGATGAAGTCGGGTACAGTAAATACAAGCAATAACCCTATAAATCTATTGATTTCGACATAACGGTCTGCTATAATGAGGTGAATTGAATAAATCCGTTTTCAGTGCCAGACATATCTGTCTGCTACAGCGTGCAGATTGTGAGAATATTTTTTCAACACGCTCTAAGAGGGAATCAGGTGAAAGTCCTGAACGATCCGGTCACTGTAACCAGGGAGTAGAATCCAGTGAAACCATTGGTATATTGCTGAGAAGGATGGATTCTGTGTTGATCTGTAAGTCAGGAAACCTGCTGAATTCGTTTAATGAAAGCTTCCGAAGAAAGTACTTCATTCTCATTAATATATTTGATAATACAATATATTGAATTTTTAATGCCTGTTTTCTCAGAGGAAGCAGGCATTTTTTTGAAATAATCCTGTCAGGATTGCCCATTGTACAAACAGGCTCCAGAAGCAGTTGGGATTTATTCAAATTATAAAATAATAGGAAGAATCGAGGAAAAAGAAATGAAAAGAAATTCAAAACGCTTTCTTGCACTGTTTCTTTCCGTCGCGATGACGGTCACTCCTGCTGTACTTACACAGGCAGAAAATGAGGATGCAAACGTACAGGTTTCTGTTACACCAACTCCAGAAACAGAGGCGGAGAAGACTGCTGTTGCTGCTGAGACTCCTGTGCAGGAGAACGCAACAGCTGAGGAAGAAAACACTGACACTACAGTAACTCCGGCAGCAGTGGATGCCTCTGCTGTGAAAGAGACACCTGCTGCTACAGAAACACCTGCCTCTGAGACCACTCCTGAGGTTACTGCATCACTTGCTGAAGAAAGCAAAAATGAGGAAGCAGAAGCTCCACAGCCTACAGCTGCACCAGAAACAACAGAAGAGGGCAAAACCGAAGAGACAGATAAACCAGAAACAAAGCCAGAGGATCTGAACCCAGATGGTTCCAACATGACCATTGACAAGGAAGATAACAGTGCATATAAAATGCTTAAAATCAAAAGCTCTTCTGCTGAATTAAATGGTGATAAAATTAAGATAACCCTCAATACTGACGGAAAGAACTATGAGAAGCTTTATCTTGGTTCTAAGGAAGATCCTGACGAAGCAAAAAATGCAGCAGCAATCGTTGGTACAGAAAATGAAGATGGTTATACTTTCATTTTTGAGGTTCCTGCCAGTGAACAGGTCCAGACTTTCAGCATCGTACCATTTTCTGTAAAAAATCAGAAATGGTACACAAATATGGCTTTGAAACTGAACGTTCCAGGAATGAAAGCCCCGGAACCAACAGCTACTCCAGAGCCAACTGCAGCCCCTGAGCCAACTGCCACTCCACTGCCAACTGCTGCTCCAACACCGGAACCAACTGTTTCCCCAGAGCCTACCGAAGCACCGGTTGAGACTCCTGCACCAACTGAAACTCCAGTGCCAAGCACAACTCCGGAAGCAACCACCACCCCAGAGCCAACAGCACCCCCTGCTCCAGGCAGCTGTGCAAGCGGAATTTATAATATTACAGTAAACTCCAGTTCATCTATGTTCCGTGTAATTGACTGTGTCCTTACTTCCAAAAACGGAAAGATGACAGCTGTTCTTACTTTAAGCGGAACTGGTTACGACTATCTATGTCTTGGAACAAAAGAAGAAGCTGCCGCAGCCGATTCCTCCACCTGGATTCCATATGTGGCAGACGCAAATGGCAAATATACATATGAGATTCCCGTTGAAGCCCTGGACAATGGAATTGCAGTTGCTGCTTTTTCCCACAAAAACCAGATCTGGTATGACAGGATCCTGACTTTCCAGTCCGGCACTTTGAATAAGATAGGTGACGTACAGGATGATCCGCAGCCAGATACTGCTCCTGACACAACAATCACAGCAACTCCTGCACCCACTGCAAAGCCAAATAAAAAACCGACAGCAACTCCTACACCAACAGCAACTCCAAAGCCAGACAAGAAACCGGAAGAGGAATCCAAATACGAATCTGACTTAAGTGGCGGAACAGCAACAGTAAATAGTTCTACCACATTGGCAGATGGAACCTATACTCCTGACAACTTCTCCTGGTCTGGTGGTTCCGGAAAGGTCAGCATTACCTGTAACAAAGTTACGGTAACAAATGGTCAGGCATATGCGACTATTGTATTCAGCAGTGAATATTACGGTTATGTAAAAGCCAATGGAAATAAATACTACGGTGCATGCGGCGGCGGAACTTCTACTTTCACAATTCCGGTAGCACTGAACCAGAATAATACGATCATTGGTATGACAACCAGAATGTCCCAGGCTCATGAAATCACTTACACCATTTATATCGCTTTAAAGGGTGCAAACGATCCGAAGAAAACAGACAAGGATAACCCGGCAGAGGACAACAGCATGCTTTCCACAGGAAACAAGAAGCTGGATGATTCTGCACCAGAGATCACAGGTCTTGAGTATAAAGACGAAACTACTCTTGAGCATGCAAAATACTTTAAGCTTTATCACTACGCAAAGGGCATTACCCTTCTTGAAGTAGATATGACAACAGATACTGCAAGAAAACCGGAAACTGTTGATTCCGGAAAAGAAAATGCAAAAACAGAAGCTGCTGATTTCCAGGAACTTACAGGTACAGAAAAGCTCTACATGGGCAATGTTGTAAAATACCTGATCGTACCTGAGGGTGCTGTTATCCCTGCAGGACTTGATAAAGATGTAATCGTAATCAACCAGCCGGTAGAATCTGCTTATGTGGCTTCCACAGATGCTCTTAACATTTTGGATAAGCTTGATCTTACAGACAAAGTTACTGCTCTTGGAATGGAAAAAGAGGACTGTACGGTAGACAGCCTTACAGCTGCTCTGGAAGATGGTTCCGTAACTTTTGCAGGAAAAGATGAAGATACAGATTACAAAGCTCTTGTAAAGAGTCAGTGCGGTATTTCTATCCTTTCTTCTGATATTCTCCCGACAGAGGAAGCAGACACAGAAGCAAAAGAAAACCTTCTGAAAGATTCCGCAGAGAAATATTCCACTCTGAAAATCCCGTTTATCGTGGACCGTTCTACAGATGAAAAGGATGACAATGCAAAAGCTGAGTGGGAAAAAGCTTACGAAGCAATTTTTGTAACTGATGAGGAAGAATAAATTACTATTCTTCACCATATGCACAGTAGCAAGAATAATCAGCAGGAGAAAATAAAAATGTATGACAAAAAGCTGAAATATAAAATTTTAAGTATTTTTGCAGCAACAGTTATGACATTTACTGCCATTACTCCGGTATGGGCAGAAGAGGAGAACCTGGAAGCAGATGCTTCCGGGGAGACTTCTTCTGACACATCAGAAAAAAATGCTGCACCTGAAATTGCAGGTCTGACCTATGAATCCGCCATGGATCTGTCTTTTGCAGAATGCTTTGACGTGTATTATTACAATGACGGTTACAAACTTCTGGACATCCATGATGATGCCAGATATCTGATCGTCCCAGAGGGCAAAGAGGCACCTGATGATCTGGATCCTGAAATCCAGATCCTTCAGCAGCCACTTGACACCATCTACATGGCAGCCACTTCCCCGATGGCATTGTTCGATGCAATCGGAAGTGTAGACTCCATCAAGCTGTCAGGTCTCGATGCTTCCGGTTGGTATATCCAGTCAGCAGCTGATGCTATCAATAACGGCGAAATGACCTTTGCGGGAAAATACGATGAACCGGATTACGAGCTTCTGGTAGGTGACGACTGTGATCTTGCAATAGAGTCTACCATGATCCTTCATGCACCGAAGGTACAGGAGATGATCGAAACTCTTGGAATTCCTGTTTTCACCGATCGTTCCAGCTATGAGAGCCAGCCCCTTGGACGTACAGAGTGGATCAAGCTTTATGGCGCAATGATGAACAAAGAAGAGGAGGCAAAGACCTTCTTTGACCAGCAGGCACAGGTTATTGAGAAGCTAAAGGACTTTACAAATACAGAAAAAACAGTTGCATTTTTCTACATCAATACCAGCGGTTCTCCTGTAGTACGTAATCCTAAAGATTATATTTCCAGCATGATCGAGATTGCCGGTGGAAGAAATGCATTCGCAGATCTTCAGGATGACAGTGGAAAAACTTCCGTTGCCATTACCATGGAGGAATTCTATAATACTGCGTCAGATGCAGATTATCTGATCTACAACTCCAGTATTGATGCGTCTGTAAAAAGCATAGACGATCTTCTTGCAAAAGAAAGTCTGATGGCTGATTTTAAAGCCGTAAAAGAGGGAAATGTCTGGGTAACTGATGATTCCATGTACCAGCATACAGATACAATTGGTGAACTGATCACAGATCTGAACCTGATGCTTACCGGCGGAAATGAAGAGGATATGACTTTTCTTCATAAGCTGAGCTGACAGCAGGTTCTGTTGTAAATGAAACAAAAATGGAGAAAAATAAAATGAGCAATCAATCCGCTGGAACCAGCTTCCACATGGAAAATTTTAAGAGACGATCTCGTTACGCTATGGTTTTCATTCTGCTGATCCTGGCCTTTGGCCTGATCACAGTTTTGAATATCAACACAGGAAATGTTCATATTTCTCTGTCTGAGATCATAGATATCCTGCTGAAAAAAGCCACAGATACAAAAGAATACAGCATCATCTGGAAAATCCGTCTTCCCAGGATCCTGATGGCTGCCATTCTTGGAGGTGCCTTATCCCTATCTGGTTTTCTTCTCCAGACCTTTTTTGAAAATCCCATTGCAGGACCTTTTGTTCTGGGAATTTCTTCCGGTGCGAAAATGGTAGTAGCTCTTACCATGATTTATTATCTTGGCAGAGCCGTAAACGTAACTTCTTACACTCTGATCATTGCAGCTTTTATTGGTTCCCTGATTTCCATAGGTTTTATTCTTCTGATTTCAAAAAGGATCAAGCACATGGCCACCCTTCTGGTTGCCGGAATCATGATTGGCTATATCTGTTCTGCGGTAACTGATTTTGTGGTAACTTTTGCAGATGATTCCGATATTGTAAATCTTCACGGATGGTCACAGGGAAGCTTCTCCGGTATGAGCTGGAGTAACGTTTACATTTCCTGTGTGGTGGTAGGAATTACCCTGGCCCTGACCTTCCTGCTGTCAAAGCCCATCGGTGCTTATCAGCTGGGAGAAGCTTATGCACAAAGCATGGGCGTAAATATCAAATTCTTCCGTGTTGCATTGATTTTGCTTTCCAGTATTTTATCAGCAACTGTAACTGCTTTTGCAGGACCGATTTCTTTCGTTGGAATTGCAGTCCCATTTCTGATGAAAAGAAGCTTCGGCACATCCAGACCACTTATAATCATTCCGGGAACATTCCTGGGCGGTGCAGTTTTCTGTATGATGTGTGACCTGATTGCCAGAATGGCTTTTGCCCCTCTGGAGCTGAATATCAGTACCGTTACCTCCATCTTTGGATCACCTGTTGTTATTTTCATGATGTTGCGGAAGAAGAGAGGAAACTGAAATGGATAATTACTATTTTCATATGGATAACCTTTCTGTCGGTTATGACAAAAAGGCCTTAATTCATGATATCTGTATTGGAATTAAAAAAGGGGAGATTGTAACCCTCATTGGTCCAAATGGTTCTGGTAAATCTACGATTCTGAAAAGTATCACAAGACAGCTGCAGATCATTGGTGGAAAAGTTTACTTTGATGATCGCAATCTGAATTCTTTTTCCTATAAAGAGCTTTCCACACGCATGGCAGTGGTTCTTACGGAACGAATGCGTCCGGAGCTTATGACCTGTCATGATATTGTGGCAACCGGACGCTACCCTTATACAGGCAGACTCGGTATTCTTTCCAGAGAGGATGAGGAAAAGGTAGAGGAAGCCATGAGAGCGGTGCATGCGGAATCGCTTGGCAGTCGTGACTTTAACAACATCAGCGACGGCCAGCGTCAGAGAGTGCTTCTTGCCCGTGCGATCTGCCAGGAACCGGATATTATTATTCTGGATGAGCCAACCTCTTTCCTTGATATCAAACATAAGCTGGATCTTTTATCCATTCTTCGGGATATGGCAAAAAAGAAGCAGATCACAGTTATCATGTCTCTTCACGAAATCGATCTGGCACAGAAAATTGCAGATAAGATCATCTGCGTAAAGGGAGATACTATTTCTCATTTTGGAAAGCCGGAAGATATTTTTGAAGAGAACATGATCAAGGAGCTGTATGAGATCAACAATGGATTTTTTGATCCCCTGTTTGGAAGTATTGAGCTTCCGAAACCAGACGGAGAAGCGAAAACTTTCGTAATCTGTGGAAACGGCACTGGTATTCCCATATTCCGTCAGCTGCAGAAAGAGCATACACCTTTTATTGCAGGTATTCTTTACACCAATGACGTGGATTACCGCCTGGCAAGACTATTGGCTTCAAAGGTGATCACGGAAGAACCCTTCATGGAAATCAGTGAAGAAGCCTTCCAGAAGGCGCAAAAAGCCATGAAAAGCTGTGAGAGGATAATCTGCACGGCTGTTCCGGTTGGAAGCTGCAATAAGCGGTTAGGAGAGCTTATAGATGCAGCGACGAAGAGCGGGAAAACAGAGTTTGTATAATTCTGCCTTGCGGGATTCTTTGATTCCGTTTCTTTACAGGACTCATTTTTTACGTTATACTGAGTTCACCGAAAGAAGGAGAGGACTCGTTTTATGAAAAAAAATATATTTACAAAAGACAACCTGATGTTCTTTATCATTCTGAATCTGGGATTGATTTTTACAGCGGTTGGAATTGCCATTTTTAAAACACCCAACCATTTCGCATTTGGTGGTACATCTGGTCTGTCTATTATCCTTTCTACCTTATTTCCGAAGTGGAATGTAGGTGCATTTATGTGGATCGTCAATGCAGCACTTGTTGTACTTGGATTTTTCTTCCTTGGAATCCGCTCCATGGGCTGGACTGTCTATTCCTCTTTTGCCCTGTCTTTCTATGTAAGTGCCTGTGAAGCTATTTATCCCCTTAGTTCGCCACTTACACATGACGTGTTCCTGGAGCTTTGTTTTGCAGTGATCCTTCCTGCAGTGGGAGCTGCTATGGTATTTAATGTCGGTGCCTCCACTGGTGGTACTGATATTGTGGCAATGATTTTGCACAAATATACCAGCCTTGAGATCGGACGTGCCCTTTTGGTCAGTGACCTGGGAATTGTGTTGATCGCTGCTTACCTTTACGGTGCCCAGACCGGACTTTACTGTATTCTTGGAATGATCCTGAAATGCACTGTAGTAGACAGTGCAATTGAGAGTCTGAACCTGAGAAAGGTATGTACGATCATTAGTAAATATCCGGAGCAGGTAGAAGAGTTCATCATCAATGACCTGCATCGTTCTGCCACAGAGCAGAAGGCCTTTGGCATCTATACCAAGAAGGAGCAGAAGGTAATGATGACTGTGCTTACCCGAAGCGAGACCAACCGTCTTCGTATTCATTTAAGACAGATTGATCCTCATGCATTTATTACCATCGTAAACAGCAGCGAAATCATTGGAAAAGGCTTCCGTTCTATCTGATGCCTGCCAGCTAATGCAGAAGACTGATTTTTCCATAACAGAACAGTCTGATGAAGCTTGATTTTAAAACCAGAAAGGAATACAGGCCATGATTTCCAAAACCATGCGAGCAATTCTCCACACCCTTTCCTACGGCAATATCGAAGTGGAATCCTCCCGCAGACTGGTGGACATTAAGAAGCTGGATGCCATGAATATTTTTCTGAAAAAAATGGATATCCAGATTTTCAACGGGGACTACGAAATCCCTCTGCGGATTTATTTTCCTACTGAAGAAGCCATGACAAACGGGGTGGAAAAAGGCCATACTTTTCCAGTTCTTCTATTTTTTCATGGCGGAGGATGGGTGACAGAAAGTGTGGATACCTATAACCGTGTATGTGCCAGAATGTCCCAGTCTACCGGTCATATTGTAGTATCTGTGGAATACAGGCTTGCTCCTGAATATCGTTTTCCAACGGCTCTGATGGACTGTTATGCAGCGGCGAAAGCGCTTTACACCAATAAGCTGATTCTGAATACTGATCCCCGTAAAATCACTATCATGGGTGACAGTGCCGGAGGAAATCTTGCAGCCGCAGTTGCTCTTATGGCAAGAGACAAGGGCGACTTTCAGGTATTCCGGCAGATTCTTATTTATCCAGCCTTATATAATACCTATACAACCGCATCTCCCTATGCCTCTGTGCAAAAGAACGGCACCGACTACCTGCTTACTGCAGTGAAAATGCAGGATTATCTGAATCTGTATGAGAGCTGTCCGGAGGATCGGGTCAACCCTTATTTTGCACCTCTTCTGGCAAGAGATTTTTCTAATATGCCAGAAACCCTGATTCTCACAGCAGAGTTTGATCCTCTTCGTGATGAAGGCGAAGATTATGGAAAAAAACTGGCAGAGGCTGGTAATTATGTAGAAGTACACCGGATCAAAGATGCACTTCACGGCTTTTTTGCTCTTGGAATCCGCTTTTTCCATGTGCAGGAAAGTTTTTCTTATATGAACGAATTCTTAAAAAGGGAAGTGTGAAAATTGAAAGAAGGATATTCGAACTGGAGAAAACTGGATAACGCGGCCCTTGCTTTTCCTCTGGTAACTGGCAAAAATGATACCAGAGTATTTCGTTTTTACTGTGAACTAAAGGAAAATGTAAAACCGGAGCTTCTCCAGGCCGCTCTTGAAAAAACCATGGAAAAATATCCTCTGTTTCAGATGGTTCTCCGAAAAGGATTATTCTGGTTCTACCTGGAACACAGGGATATTCGTCCAATTGTAAAGGAAGAGAAGAAGCCTCCATGCAGCAGGCTGTATATTCCAGACAAAAAGAATCTTCTTTTTCAGGTCAGCTATTATGAAAAAAGAATCAATTTTGAAGTTTTCCATGCACTGACAGATGGTACCGGGGCAATGCATTTTCTCCAGGAACTGGTAAGCAATTATCTGAAGAAGGCTCACCCGGAACAGGATCTGCCTTCTCTGCCAGTCACGGATATGAGCACCCCCGGTGATCAGGAGGAGGATAGCTTTTCCCTGTATTATTCCTCGGATATTCCCGGAAATTCCGAGAAAAAACCTCGTGCTGTCAGACTTCCGGGAGAACGGCTGCTTCATGAGGATATGCATATTACAGAGATTGTACTTCCGGTAAAAGAGCTTCATGCAAAAGCAAAAGAATACGGTGTCTCCATAACCATTCTGATCACAGCCATGTTTCTTTGTTCCATCCATGAGGAAATTCCCAAGAGCAGACAAAATCGCCCCATTGCCCTTATGGTACCTGTAAATCTGCGGAATTATTTTCCCTCACAGTCTATGGCAAATTTTTTTGGCTGGATAGAAGTGGGACATGATTTTTCCCAAACTTCTGATTTTACAGAAATTCTGGCTCACGTGAAAGAGCAGTTTGCCGCGGAACTGGTAGAAGAGAAAATTGCCAGACATATGAATAGCTATGTCCGTCTGGAGAAAAATCCGGTCATCCGTGCAGTTCCCCTGGAAATAAAGAAATATTTCCTTATGCTGGGAGCAAACCTAAGCTCTAGAAGCATTACGGCTGTTTATTCCAATATTGGAATTCTTCGTTTTCCAAAGGAGTATAACCAGTACATTGACCGTTTCGGAATTTTCGCAAGTACCAACTCCATGCAGCTTTGTTCCTGTTCTTACGAAAACGAAATGGTTCTTGGATTTACCTCCAAGCTTCCCAAGGATAATATTCAGCGAAATTTTCTGAACATGCTGAAAAAAGAAGAAATTCCTTATACAGAAAAAACCAATAATTTCCCCGGCTGTTCCCTGAAAGAGAAAAAGGAGGCGCAGAGAATCGTGCAGGTTTTCAATTTTGTCTGCATTGCAGCTGCAATTCTCTGCGGCATGATCAATTACCTTACACGGGAAAAACTGGACTGGTTCTGGTTCGCCGCAGCTGGCTGTCTTTGCGGATGGCTGATCGTAGCGGTTGCTTATGCCAAACGGAGGAATATCTTAAAAAACGAGATCATACAGTTGATCCTGGTAACTGTTATCGCTGTTCTGTGGGACAAATATACCGGATGGCATGGCTGGTCTCTGGATTTTGTCCTTCCATTTGGCGCTCTTGCAGTACTTGGCTCTATACCCGTGATCGTAAAAGTACAAAAGCTGGAAAAAGAAGAGTATCTGTTTTATCTTGTTCAGGCTGCTTTTGCTGGTCTCGTACCGCTGATCCTTATGTTTCTTCACCTGATCCGTTTTCCATACCCATCTGTGGTATGCACAGGAATCAGCCTGCTGGTATTTGCAGGAATGTTTATTTTTAACAGCAATGATACTATTCGGGAGTTTCATAAAAAACTTAGAATGTAATAAAATGGACACAGATTGCAAGGACTTCTTTGCTGAAATTTCGCTAAAGCAGTCCTTGCGATCTGTGTCCGTCTGTTATGTCTGATACCCTAAAGCGTATTTGATAAATCATTCCCGTAATCTGCACGCCCCACTTTGCGGGAGTTTTTGCAGAAAGCCCTTTTCAAATACGCTCTGGCAGTTAATATAATTAAATTTCTACAAGAATTCCCTTCTCTTTATCATACTTACAATATTTGCCATTTCCGGAAATAAATGGCTGATAAGTATTCGTACGTGTATCTTTCACATATACAATTCCTGTGGCGATCATTTCTACCAATGAGAAACGTTTACTCAGGCTTGAGATCCAGGAGTAGGTTTTATTACTGTCAGAATCAGCAGCAACCAGACTGTATCCCTCTTCACACGGTTTCAGAGAGAAGTAAATTTTCTCCGGCTTAGAAGTCTCTTTAAATACCTGGCTTGCTATATAAGTAGAAAAATTCTTCTCCACAAACTGCTGGAAAGAGTATAAGGTATAAACCTCTCCGCTGACTTCGTCTGTAATCCGGTCTCCGCGCTGCAGACGCGCCTTGATCAGAGACAAAGTCTCAATGGTCCAGTTGATAAAGGAAATGCTGCTGTAGGTCATGCTCTCCAGAAGCTGGTCGATCAGTTTCTTTGTGAGAACATTTGATTTCGTTGCTTCGTTAAACAATTCTTCATTCATAATCCGCACCCTCCATAACATATATATGTTAATTGATAAGCTTAATTATAAGATCTTATTTTATTAAAATCAATAATTTTTCCCTCGTTTTTGTATTATTTGTTATTTGTTATTGCTGTTATTTTATATATATTGTTTGCCTTTAACACAAAACCATGTTATCATCATAAGAGTTGGAGTTTATAAAAAGCAAAAACAAATTTTACGAATTTGGAAGGAAAAATTTATGGAAAAACATCATCATGAACGAAGTACTTTTTCCGGTAAACTGGGATTTGTACTGTCTGCTGCCGGAGCTTCCGTCGGACTGGGAAATATATGGCGATTTCCTTACCTTGCGGCAAAGTACGGCGGTGGAATATTTTTACTGATTTACATTATTCTGGCACTTACTTTTGGCTACTCTATGATTGTCGCCGAAACCGCCCTTGGCCGAATGACAAGAAAAAGCCCGGTAGGCGCTTTTGGAAAATTTGGCAAGTCTAAATGGCTGTCCTTTGGTGGCTGGATCAATGCCATCATTCCAGTCCTGATCGTGCCGTACTATTCCGTTATCGGCGGATGGGTTATCAAATATCTGATCGAATATATAAAAGGTAACAGCCAGAAGCTGGCAGAAGACGGATATTTTTCTGAGTTTATTTCGAATGGTACCTCCACAGAGGTCTGTTTCCTTATTTTTGCATTTTTAACAGTTGCAATCATATATGCAGGAGTCCGAAACGGAGTAGAGCGCGTTTCCAAATTTATGATGCCGGTTCTGGTATTTTTATCTGTGCTTATTACTGTTTACTCTGTTACAAGACCAGGTGCCCTTGCAGGAGTGAAATATTTCCTGGTACCAAATATTGAGAATTTCTCCTGGATGACAGTGGTAGCCGCCATGGGTCAGATGTTTTATTCCCTGTCTATTGCCATGGGAATTCTGGTAACCTTTGGCTCTTATATGAAAAAGGACGTATTTATCGAAGGTTCCACCAAGAATGTAGAAGTGTTTGACACTGCAATTGCCATTATGGCAGGTCTGATGATCATTCCGGCTGTGTTTGCATTCTCCGGTGGAGATCCGGATACTTTACAGGCAGGACCGGCGCTTATGTTCATCACCATTCCCAAGGTATTTGCCAGTATGGGGTTGGGAACTCCCATTGGGATTCTGTTCTTTGTACTGGTGCTGTGCGCAGCTCTTACCAGCTCTATTGCCCTGACGGAGAGCGCTGTATCTACCTTCCAGGACGAACTGAGATGGCACAGAAAGAAAGCAACCGTTATTGTTGGTGTGATCATGATTCTTCTTGGAACTCTTTCTTCCCTTGGATATGGACCGCTTGGCTTTGTAAAAATCATTGGAATGCAGTTTCTGGATTTCTTTGATTTCCTCACCAATTCTGTAATGATGCCAATTGCCGCACTTGCAACCTGTCTTTTAATTTCCAGAAAAGTGGGAGTGGAAAAGATTGAGGAGGAAGTAGTAGCTGAAGGCGGAACTTTCCGCAGGAAAAAGATTTTTAACTTTATGATCAAATACCTCTGCCCGATATTTGCAGCAATTATCCTGCTTAGCTCTGTAGCAAATGCATTTGGACTGATTTCCATGTAAATAATTTGTAACTGTTCTGTACTTCTCAGTTACCACTTCGCGAAATAATACCTGCTGAATAAATACTATAATTTTTTAATCGCCCCACCCATCTCAGGTGGGGCGATTGTATAAGGACTGCCTCCATATCTACAAAGCTTTAAAGTCTGCCACATTTCCATCAATAACGCACACAACTTTTCCCTATATCTGCTTTTTACAATATGGTTACATTTATCACTACCAAAACATGTATAATAGAACCAGTACATCAAATAAGGATTATTTTTCAGAGTATACAAGAAAGGACCCGAAATGAAAGCCAGAATACTTGTAATAGAAGATGAACCAGCAATCAATAACTTACTTTGCATGAACCTGGAAGTCACCGGCTACCAGACCGTAAGCTACCTGGACGGCAATGACGCCAGCGAAGGAATTGCCTGGGATCATGAGTTCCAGTGCGCCCTTGTAGATATTATGCTCCCTGGAAAAGATGGATATACCCTTTTACCAGAACTGAATCACTATGGCATTCCCGTCATTTTTCTCACCGCCAGAGCCGACATCGCAAGCAAAGTAAAAGGCCTTAAAGAAGGTGCCGAAGACTATATTGTAAAGCCCTTCGAGATGCTGGAAGTGATGGTCCGCCTGGAGAAAGTACTGGAACGTCATGGAAATTTACAGGAGCAGATACAGATTAACAATATTACCATAGACACCATAAGCCATACCGTTACCAGAAATGGAGAGGAAATTTACCTGAAACCAATGGAATACAACTGCCTTATGATGTTCGTCCGCAATCCCAATAAAGCTCTTACAAGAGAGCAGCTTCTGGCCGGTCTCTGGGGCGTAGAATTCGAAGGAGAAACAAGAACAGTAGATGCACATGTGGGACGTATCCGCAAAAAGCTGGGCTGGCAGAACAGGATCAAAACCATTCCCCGCATTGGATACCGACTGGAGGTGGAATTTTGAAGCTTTTTACAAAAATCTTTTTACAGGTGGCCTGCGTGATCCTGATTTTATCCTCCGCTGTTTTTTTCTATACTTCATATCGCTGGAAGAATCAGAGTATTCAGTATATCAATAACTATGAATATACCAAATTTCAGAATAATCTTTTACAATTTGAGGAGAAATTAAGACTTACAAGCAGTCAGTCCGCTAATTCCGATGAGAAAGTCCGAAACCGAATTCTTATCTACGCTTTCCGACAGATTTTCCATGACAGTGCTGTTCTATATCAGAATGATGAAGAACTTTACAACGGTACCGCCTATGACTTCGATGTTCAGGGAATCCAGGAACAACTGGGAGAAGTGGAATTACACGGAAAATGGTATGACGCGGATACTTATATCTGTGATCCCCTTATCAGCAAAGCCGACGGTAAAACACTGTTGCTTTTTTTTTATTCCTCCACAGAGTCAACTACAAATCTGAATTATCAGATTGTCACTTATAAAGACGTTTCTGATGTTCTGGAGAGTAACAGGATCCTTTTTTATCAGGCGGGTATGTTGACGCTGGTTCTTCTTCTGTTAACCGGAACAATTCTTTTTTTCAGCCTGCGGAAAATTATGGCACCCCTTACAAAATTAAGGGAAGCTGCGGTTTCTGTATCTGAAGGCAACTATGATATACAAGTTCCTGCGGAAGGAGATACGGAACTGGCGCAGGTTGGCAAAAGCTTTAATCAGATGTCCTCCAAGGTTAAAGAACAGATTGAATGCCTTTCCACTGTAAACCATACACAACGACAGTTAATGGGAAGTCTTGCCCATGAGCTGAAAACACCTATGACCTCTATCCTGGGATATGCAGATACCCTTCTCACAGTGCGCCTGCAAAGACAGCAGCAGGAGAGAGCTCTCTCCTATATTTCCAGTGAATGCCGCAGGCTGTCCCGACTTTCGGTAAAAATGCTGGAACTTACCGGATTATATGAAACTGGGGAGGCACGTTTTGCCCCAACAGAAAATTCAGTGAAATCTTTTCTGGAGGATTCCAGACAGCTTAACCTCTGCCGTCTGAAAGAGAAGAATATCTGTCTGGAACTTCAGTGTGAACCTGCTGATCTGAAGAAAAACTTTGACAAAGATCTTATGTTAAGTCTGGTAAACAATTTTATTGACAACGCAGTAAAAGCCTCCGCGGACAATTCCAGACTCATACTGGAAGCGACGGCTGAGAAACTGATGGTCCAGGATTTTGGCAAAGGAATCCCAGCTGAAGATCTTGATAAAGTGACAGAGGCATTTTATATGGTTGACAAATCCCGTTCCCGGGCGAATGGAAGTGTGGGTCTGGGACTTGCACTTTGTAAAAAAATCGCGGATATACATGGATTTCAAATGAAAATTGAAAGTGAAATAGGAAAGGGAACCTGTGTATTCATTGAATGGTAAAGAAATTCTTGCCAGATTACAATTCAGTTACAATTTACGGAAGATTTGGTGTAATTCCAAGTACTATAATCTATATCAGAACATGACCGGTGATTACTATGAGCAATATCAAACACCCGTTCCCCTAAATCTCCGGTTATGTTCAAACATCGAAAGGGAGACTTCAAACAAATGAGAAAGAATATAGAAAGAATGATTGGACTTACTCTCTGCATGGGAATGTTAGCGGGATGTGCACAGACACCAGAATCTTCCCTTGTAAGGCAGAAGGGAAATAAAGCACTGGATTCTTACAAAGAAGCGGATGACAAGGATGTCAATATGGCAGGAAATGCCTCCTCCGCTGATCAGACAACTGCTTCTGAAAGTACTGGTACAAGTGATACTGCTGCCTCCACTGACGTTCACCCGGATAATGCCTCAGCTGCCAGAACCACTATCCGCGACCTGATCAATGCGCCTGAGACTTACAAAAGTCAAGTAACAGACGACACATCCAAGCTTGTGGTAAATACGGATGCGGCAGTAGAAATACCAGATGTGGAAAAGATATCTGCAATTTCTGTTACACCAGCTGCAGTCACACAGGATCTTCTTGATGGTATCACGGATGCCTTTTTCTCAAATGCGAAGATTTACACTGCAGACAGCTATTATGTACAGACAAAGGATGAGATCAAGAAAAAAATCGACGAATTAAAAGAAGATGTTGCCAACGGAAATCTGGATCCTAATAATTGGGGAACCGATGATAATGGCAATCTCATATATGATATTTACGATGACATTGATTATTGGGAAAACCAGTATGAATCTGCACCTGAGACTAGAAATCTGGTAGAAGGAAGACCTGCCGTGGGAGTACAGACATACAGCAATACTGGTGAAGTTATGGAAGACAATGCTTTTACCGGTATCGCCCAGTTAGATGACGGCTCCCAATATTCTTATCGTACCTCTTCCTGGGGAGCCTATTCTTTGGAAGTAAGAATCCAGAAGATAGCCCAAAAAGACGGTAAAGAAATCCCTTCTGACGCTGTCTGGTCCGATTATTCCAGCAGCAGTCCATATGAAAAACCTACCGAAAAATCTATTGGAATTTCGTTGGATGACGCGAAGAAATTAGCCCAGGAAAAAGCAGATGCCATGGGCCTTGACGATTTAAACCAATGCGGATGGGATTATGCGATTCAGACGTCCATTGGAACAGATGATAACTCCAGTTATCTCGGAAGTGGTTATGTTATCTACTACAGCCGTACCATAAATGGAACTCCGCTTACCTATACCATGGATGCAGGTGGAGCGCTTGAAGACATGGACAGTACTATGGAAACCTGGGCTTACGAAAACCTTTATTTTTATGTAAATGCAGACGGAATCGACAGCATGACTTATTGCAATCCATACACCATCGGAGAAACTAAGACTGAGAATTTAAGCCTGCTTCCATTCAGCGAGATCATGAATATCTACGAAAAAATGATGATCGTCACCAACGCGGACAACCTTACCTATGAAAATTCCAGGGTATTCAATATTGACCGTATCGTTCTTGGCTATGCCAGAATTTATGAGCCATCCACAGATGCCCATACCGGTCTTCTGGTTCCTGTCTGGGATTTCTTCGGATCCCGCAAGATTGACTCCGAATATGATGGCGAAACCTACTCAGATACGACAGATTGGCCTACCTGGAGCTTTCTTACCATCAATGCAGTAGACGGAAGTATTATAGACCGTAGTCTGGGATACTGATATGAAGCAGACACTTGGAATTGTACGCTACAATTTCTTCGGCTTTTTCCGTAATCCCAAAGTGATTTTTACCCTCTTTCTGGAATTTGTGCTCAGTTTTCTGCTTACAGGAAGAATCATGGTTGTTATGGATAACTACAATACGCCTGTACAGGCAATTGAACCTTTCCTGTGGACCTTCGGGGATGGAACAGCAGTGCTTCTAAGTTCCATGCTTTTGCTTTTGCTGTTCTCCGACCTGCCGAAAATGACACCAGTCACTCCTTATCAGCTGATCCGTACCACCAAGAAGAAATGGCTCTTAGGCCAGTTTGTCTATATTACATTCGTAACGATTTTATATACATGTTTTATGCTTTTGTTTACTTCTGTGCTGTGCATGAAGGACAGCTATCCAGGCAATCTGTGGAGTGACACAGCAGCACTGCTTAGACAGTATCGATTCAAATAAAAGTTCTACTGAATACAGCAGTTCCATTTCCGACAGTAGTTTCACGGCTATGGACAGTCCCGGGAATAATATTTCACCAATGTCCAGTCTTCCTTGTAAAATTGTTGCAATACTCCCCGGAGAAGATGATCAGATCTATAGCCCTCTCTCCCAGGTAAGAATTCTGTGCAGCGAATCTGGCATTGCACTGACTGTAACAAAGGTGTTGCTAAAGATAAAGGGAAAGACCAATCTTGAAAACGCTAAACAGCTTTTTGAATAACAAAGATACTTCCTTTTCAGGTGTAAATAAATATCTGCTTATGTTATACTATTGTACAAGACCAATAAAAAGGAGCACTCTATAATGAACAGACAGGAACTACTTAACCAAATTGAGCATTATACCCCGTTCAATGAACAAGAAGAGACGGATAAGCAGCTTATTCTGAACTGGATCAGAAATAATACCAATGCTTTTTCCAGAGAAAACACGGTAGCACATATGACTGCTTCTGCCTGGGTGGTAAATCAGGATAAAAGCAAAATTCTCATGGTCTATCACAATATTTATAATTCCTGGTCCTGGCTGGGAGGGCATGCGGACGGAGAAACGGATTTACTTGCAGTTGCCCTTCGGGAAGTGAAAGAGGAAGCGGGGATTTCCCATGTCTGTCCTGTATCTGAGGAGATTTTTTCTTTGGAATCCCTTACAGTAGATGGACATGTGAAAAAGGGCAAATATGTGTCCAGCCATTTACATCTGAATGTAACATATCTGCTGGAAGCAGATTCTGAGGAAGCTGTCTCCATAAAAGCCGACGAGAACAGCGGTGTCGCCTGGTTTTCCCCTGAAGAAGCGCTGAAGAAATCTACAGAACCATGGTTTGTAGAACATGTGTACTCCAAGCTGATTGAGAAAATGTAATGAAAGAAGCCAACAATTATAATACTTATATGATACAAAGAAAGAGAAGAGAACATGAGTGAGAAAATTGTAGTTTGCCTTGAAAAAGGTGGCGCAAGAGATATGGCTGAAGCTTTTTCCAGGCGCACAAATACCCCAATCTCTGAAAAGCCGGGAGAGCACCTGACGGTGCTTTTTAATTCCAAAGGTGTTTCTTTAACCGGATATGGTCTGGCTTATCAGGGAGATTTCGAAAATATGCTTCACCGGGTGACCAACGGAAGATTACAGCATGAAATGCTGGTACGGGCTTCCAAATCAGAAAAGCCAGGGCGCAAGGCGATAGATGCCACAGCAGGTATGGGAGAGGATGGATTTCTTCTGGCTGCCCAGGGGTATGAGGTAACTCTGTATGAGCAGAATCCAGTGATTGCTGTTCTTTTGAAGGATGCCCTGCGCCGGGCAAAGAAGCATCCCGTATTGAAAGAGATCGCTGCCCGCATGAAACTGACAGAAGGCAACAGCGTGGAATTAATGCCCGCACTCCTGGATCCTGTAGACGTCATATACCTGGATCCCATGTTCCCCGCAAGACAAAAGTCCAGCCTGATCAACAAAAAACTGCAGCTCATCCAGAAGCTGGAGCCCCCATGCTCCCAAGAGACCGACCTTTTCGACGCCGCTATCAGCGCAGACCCGGATAAGATCATTGTAAAACGACCGCTGAAAAGTGATTTTCTGGCAGGAAGGAAGCCTTCTTATACGTTAAGCGGAAAAGCGATTCGATATGATTGTTATACGTTGTAGAGGAAATAAATTGGCAGAGCAGGCAGATGAATAAATGATATATGCATAGCAGCATTTTTATAATCCTTTTCGATTACTGTCAGAAGTGCTAGTGCAAATCAGAAGCAACTATGTATAATAAGAATAAAAAGGACAGTATTGCTTATAAGGAAGGAGAAAATGCTTATGAGAAATGGTAAAAAATCATTAAAAAAAGCCAGCGTACTGCTTACTACATTCTTACTTGTAGTAATGTGTCTGGCAGTGGATACCACATCTGTAAGTGCCGCGAAGATCAAACTGAACAAAACAAAGCTTACCTTGACCCAGGGCAAGAAATACCGTTTAAAGGTAAAAGGCACAAAAAAGAAAGTGAAATGGTCCTCCACAAAGAAATCAGTGGCAACTGTCAATAAAAAGGGTGTCGTTACAGCAAAGAAAAAAGGAACTGCATATATTAAAGCTAAGGTTGGCAAAAAAACATACAAGTGTAAGGTTACTGTTAAGAGTAAAAAAGCACCTGCAAAGCCAGCACCTACAACACCTTCTGCTCCGGTAAATCCGCCGGCAGAGCCTACAGCAACACCTACCACAGCTCCAGCAAAAACACCAGTATTAAGTGCAACATCTTTAAGCATGCGTAAAGGTGAATATTATCAGCTTAGCGTACAGGATCCTAAGCATCTGCCCGTATGGACCAGTTCAAACAAGAATATTGCAGAGGTAGATAGTCAGGGAAAGGTACATGCAATTAATGTTGGAACAACAGAAATCAAAGTAGATGCAGGGATTGTTCTTACATGCACAGTTACAGTTACCATGGAAACAAAGCCTCAGACTGAACCAGTTCTTTCGAAAGCAGTTATAAAAGGGCAGCGGTCAGTCAAGAATGAAGCTGGCGAATCTGTAGTGATTGAGATTCCTCTGAATACTTATACCTATACTTTCAGCACAATTCCAACAAACGTGGAAGAATTGAAGCAGTATAACATCAGCGGTGATGATGGGAGATATAAGGTGCTCGCTCTTTATGTCATGTCACTTCGGACCTGGAAACCGGAAAATCAGACAGATTGCGAAGAAATGATCGGATATTTATGCAATAAGCAGTTATCTGTTTATGAGAAGCAGAGATTAGCAGAGCAAATGAAAAAGAGTAAACAGTATCTCTATCTTGGAAATGCATTCTTAAATGGTGCAACTCCGGCGAATGACTACACACCTTCACAGCCTTATTCAATTACATTAACTCAGGATTCTGTAGTAGATGAAGATCAGATATACATTCCGGCAAATCCTTCCATACCATCTCCTGATCAGTATAGAGCCTTTATCTATTGCAAGGCTTCTGACAGTGGTAAATGGATCGATGTTTATAAATCATCTAAGGACGGAAACTGGTATATGTATAAATGGATGGATCTGATCACTTCAATAAAAGCCCCGGCTTCAAGTAATCCATTCTAAATATGTCTTCAGGTGATTCATTCTAATTACAAGAGAGCAGACATCAAAGACCTCGGTTTTTGGTGTCTGCCCTTAATGTATTTTATAAAAATTATATCTGTAACCGCTGGGGGTGACAGTATACTAAGAGAAATCTTTTTGGACACTTTGACAGCAGCTTCCCAAACTACTGCCACGGACTCCCCAAAAACAACTTGTGACGATCATCAGCAGTTGCTTATAGAACTATTCTACTAAAAATCATTCTTTCCGTATTAGCTAGCCAGAACGGCTCTCCTGTAGGGCAATGAGTTTCATACCAGTTAAAACCGCCTTTTTCACTTCCAATCTTTCCGATTAATGATGTCTGCCCAAGTGAAAATAGATATTCTACATTTTTAGGCTCTTGATACCATAATAGCAATCTAATTCCTACCATGCTAAAATACCCTCCATTTCCACTCCAGCCGTATTGAACATGACCATTAGCAAGCAGTCTTGCAATAATACTTGCATCACCCATTTTATATTCCTCCGTTCAGTATTTTATTGGACATAAACTGTGCTTTAACATATTCTTTTTAAATATAATATATTTTATATTGTATATTAAGTCATTTATCCCGTTTTTATGGTATTATAAGAAAACAAAGAACAGGATAGGAGGCGTTTGAAATGAATCATAATGATATAGTCAGACAGTCATTCAAAAAACAGGCTGAAAAATTTGTAGCATATCATATGTCAAAAGTGGAATATACAGACTATCTGATTCAGAAAATCGCAGCAACAGGAGAAGAACATGCATTAGAAGTAGCTGCCGGGACCTGTATTTGTGGCAGGGCTCTGGCTCCTTATGTAAAGGATATTACCTGTCTGGATATGACGGAAGAAATGCTGGCACACGGAATCAGACTTGCCGAAGAAAGTCATATAGAAAATATTTACTTTCAAAGTGGTAATGCAGAAAAACTTCCATACGAACCCGAAACCTTTGACCTGGTGATCACAAGGCTTTCTTTCCATCATTTTGACAATCCTGAGAAACCTTTTGAAGAGATGAAACGTGTCTTGAAAAAAGGGGGAAAGATGG
Organism: Ruminococcus sp. Marseille-P328; assembly: GCF_964249465.1. NCBI lineage: Bacteria > Bacillati > Bacillota > Clostridia > Eubacteriales > Oscillospiraceae > Ruminococcus > Ruminococcus sp. Marseille-P328. The sequence goes on from NZ_CAXUBQ010000029.1 coordinate 42,110, forward strand.
TGGTCTGGGATATGGAAGCTGCCGAGGAGCCTTTACGAGAAATTGATGATAAGATTGAAAATATGCGTGATCCTTCTCATACCAGAATCCTCAGCAGGGAAGAATTTGAAGAAATGTTCAAGAAAGATTTTGCACTGCAATGCGAAGAAACTACTCTGGTGCCGGTGAATCTAAAAAGTTGGATGGAACTGACTGATACTTCGGAAGATGTGCAAGAAGAGATAACAAATTTGATGAAAGCTGAATTGGAAGGCGGTAGAAAAACCGGTTTTTCACCATATAATAAAGATTCACAAATCATGTTTGATCATAGATGGCTATTACTAATTGGTGTAAAAAAATAATGGTAATAAAAATAAGCAGGAAACTCCTTTGAAGAGTTCCTGCTTTTCTTGAAATGTCCTAATATTTAGATAGGATTCGGGGGCATATTTATAAATGTAATTACAGCTCTAAAGAATCTTCTGCATCTATTCGGGTTTTGTTACACCAGACATCTGTACAAAATAAAGAAATCTCTGTGCAGATAAAAGCGACGTTGGAAAATAATAGTCAGATGTATAAACTGAAATTGCATACGCTGTGGTCACCTATGAAGAAAGACGTATGCATAGGAATTATCGGGTATTTTGACATTATAAAATAGAAAAATACAACAAATGTAGGATATGATGGAATTGCCGTTCATGTGTATATCTGGATGGAAGGAACAGACGCTGATTGCGTCAACGGAAAATCTGTTGAAGATGATTCGTCTACTTATGATGTGACAGTAAAACTTGCCGGAGTTGCAAGCGGAAATTAAATGTTCTTTTGAAAGGTCATGGCACGAACCATGGCTTTTCTTTTACCCCAACATCCCCATATTGGCAACTATCCCCACTCACCCCACTCTTTTTCAGTACATTTACTGAATTGCTATTTTCCCGACTTCCCGGCTTGCCATATAGCTGAGAAATTTATGAAATGTTCCTGTTTTTAAATCCTGCAAATACTACTGATGAGCGTGTAAATTTTCATTCTACAATGTAAAAACTCTTTGTTGACGGATATATTTGGATAAGGATATAATCTGTATCAGAGAATTTACAGGGAGATAAACAAGTATGAGTCAGGATATGATTAATAACCGTTTTTTGGAAGAGTCGGTATTTGCTATTGCCGATGGATACTGCGTGATCAATCTCACAAAGAATATTGTACGTGGTTCCATGTATCAGGTAGTTAATGGAAAAAAATATAATCTGAATGAACAATTAGGTTTGCCGGAAAATTCAAGCTTACAGAGTCTGGTGGATGCATGGGCATTGACCATACCTGAAGAAGGTCTCCAAGATTTTCTGCACGAGTTTGACAGAGAACGACTGTTAAAGCGTTTTGAAAATGGTGAACGGCATATATCATTCCGATATTGGACCAGGACTGCTACTTTTGAGCCCATGCTTGCAGAAGATCACATGGCCCTGTACCGGGAAGAAGAAACCGGAGATATCATTGCAGTCAATTATGTTCTTGACCGTACAGAACATTATCGCTTAGAGGAAAAAGAGAGGGCACTGGAAAAATCAAACAGAGAGTATGCGAAGCTTCTGAAAGAAGAGAAAAAGCATACGGCTATGATCGAGGAATTAACGAAGAAACTGCAAAGTCAGCTGGAGTTATTTACCGTATCCATCCCTGGCGGTGTCAAAATCAGTAATGATGACCCGGAATATTCTTTTAAATATGTTTCAGAACAATTTGCAAATATGCTCGGTTACGCAACACCGAAGGAACTGATGGACGCTTCTGGCGGTAATATTATCGGTCTTGCTCATCCAGATGACGTAAAGGTCGGACTTGCAGATGCATTAAATCAATATACGCATTCCGATCATTATGCTACTATTTACCGGATACGCTGTAAGGACGGCACATACAAATACATCGAAGATCGTGGACAGAAAGTAATAAAGGAAGACGGAACAATTGAACATTGGAATCTCATGCTGGATAAAAATGACTTCATGCACAAATCAATTGCATTGGAAAGTGAAAAGAAAGCAAATAAAAGCAAGTCTGATTTTCTCTCCAGGATGTCTCATGATATGAGAACCCCACTGAATGGCATTATCGGATTGCTGAAGATTGCTGAGAAGCATTTTGATGACAGTGAATTGGTTCTGGAAAATTTCGGAAAAATGCAGGTAGCCGCAGATTATCTATTGTCACTTATTAATGATATTCTTCAGATGAGCAAAATCGAAGATGGAAATGTACCGCTAACGCAGGAAATCATCAACTTTGATGAATTAAGTCAGGATGTTCTGACTATCATAGAACAGCGGGCAAAAGACAGAGGAATTCAACTGCAGTTCCGTTCAAAAAAAGAAGGGCTTCGATATCCTTTTATTTATGGAAGTCCGGTGCATATGAGACAGATTTTTCTTAATATTTATGGAAACTGTATTAAGTATAACCGGATTGGCGGCAAGATAATAACGGTGTTGGATTATACAGAAGTAGTGGATGGAATTACGACATATGAATGGACGATCACAGATACAGGCATTGGCATGAGTAAGGAATATCTGAAGCATATATTTGAGCCGTTTTCGCAGGAAAGGAATGATTCTGGAAGTACACAACAGGGAATTGGACTGGGAATGTCGATTGTAAAAGGCCTGATTGAAAAAATGGGCGGAACAATTAAAATAAAAAGCGAAGAAGGAATCGGATCAACTTTTATTATCAGAATTCCGTTTAAACTTGCTTCCGCACCAGATACAGTAAAGAAAACAGCAGCACAGATGGATATTAGTGGATTAAACTTATTGCTGGTGGAGGATAATGAACTGAACGCAGAAATTGCGAAAACTCTGTTGTCTGATGAAGGTGCAAATCTGACAGTTGCAGAAGATGGACTGCAGGCGGTTAGGATGTTTCAGGAGAAACCGGAAGGTTATTTTGACGCAATTCTGATGGATATCATGATGCCTGTAATGGATGGGCTTACTGCGACAAAAACAATCCGGTCACTGAAACATCCTGATGCTGAGACAATTCCAATCATTGCCATGACAGCAAATGCTTTTCAGGAGGACGCTGAAAAATGTATTGCTGCTGGAATGAATGCACATCTGGCAAAACCTTTGGATATTGAGAAAGTAAAGATGACCATTTATAAATATATATAAGAAAAGTCAGCAAGAAGATATTGACGCATGTTTAGAGAAATATATAATTTGCACAGCACTCTTATTGCGTCCAATGATAACATCTCCATGCCTGTTGATAAGATAATGATATGAGCAAAAACGTCTTTTCATCTGTTTGAGGAAAGACGTTTTTTATATGAAAATGTTTTGGAAGAGGAGTGACCGAAAATGAGTTTATTATGGATGGAATATGAAACAGAGTTTGAACACTTGGTAGAGAATGGTGATCACGCACAATATCATCCAGATGATGGGCGGAACCATTCAGGTAGAGAGCAAACTGGGAGAAGGAAGCCATTTTGAGGTGATTCTTCCGATAGAACTAGATAAAACAGCGGATCGAAGTATCAGATCCCGGATGGAAGTTATAGATACCGTATCTATGATTGGACCTTATATGAATGAAGTCCTTCCGCCGACACCGCCAAAGCGAAAACAGCAGCCTATAGATATTCCAGATTTATACACTTTTTTCTTTACACAATAATATCCTTGAATTTATATTCATGAGTAGGTATAATAAAATATAGTATGTCAAATTTTGCTGTTAAATGATGGCTTGTGTCAAATAATAGTTAATAATTACAAAGTAGTATAATATTCACTTTTTTATCCCATAAAAAATACTGCAATATCAGCTAAGTTAGCAACCACCAGTTCAACTGGTGGTTGCTAACTGATACGGGAAGAAAATATTATTTTTATACCCTTTAGGAATAGAAATAAACCTAAAGGGTATTTTCCTCTTAAGCGACATACAAGGGAGGGTTTGATAGTTTCTATCTTAAGAGGGAAGCTTCCTGGTTGCAGTAAATACATCTATATTTTCCACTGGAGGACAATTTGAAGA
>NZ_CAXUBQ010000030.1:0-42736 GCF_964249465.1 Ruminococcus sp. Marseille-P328
AGGAGCCGTATGCGGGAAAGCCGCACGTACGGATCTGTGAGGGGCTAAGATTGAGAGGTCTTAGTCTACTCGACTGTATGGGGCGATAAAATCAGAATTTGAGAGAGGATTGAATATGAATAAGGAATGGTCTGAACTTAATAAAACAATGCAGGCACAAATAAAAAAGAAAGATACTTATAAGAGGGGTATTGATACTTTACTTACTTTACGAAGTCAGTTAATACAAACCTTAGTATCTTTCAAAGAAGAATTATGCAGAGAAGATTTTAACTCAATCCCCTTCATAAACGCTGATGGTTATCATAGTAAGACGATTGCTTATTCTATTTGGCATATTTTCCGCATTGAAGATATAGTTGTGCATACAGTGATAAATGAAGATGAACAAGTATTTTTTGCAGGCAATTATCAAGAGCGTATCAATTCACCTATCATTACAACAGGAAATGAACTCATGAAACAGCAGATTGCAGACTTTTCAAAACAGCTTAATCTGGAAGAATTATATTTATATATTTTCGAAGTATGGGAAAGCACTGAGAAAATGCTTGAACGGTTATCTTATGATGAATTGAAAAGAAAAATACCGAAAGAAAGAAAAGGATACTTAGAATCGTTGAATGTAGTAAACGACAATGAAAAAGCAATTTGGCTGATTGATTATTGGTGTAATAAAGATATTTGTGGACTAATTCAAATGCCGTTTTCAAGACATTGGATTATGCACACAGAAGCCTGTTTGCGTATAAAGAACAAGATACATTCATAGGCAAAAATTTCAGTTTGTAGAACTAAGGAAATTGGAATTTAAGGAGGAATAAAGTATGGTTAGTGATTTTATAAGAGCAGCATTTCCATGGATTTTAATGGGTTTATTTGTAGCAATCAGTTGTTCCCTTATGAGTAAAAAAGAGAAATAAATTCCTGTTTGTATTTATAAAAGAGAAAAAATGAGAAAAGTAGTTTTATTTATTGCCATGAGCCTTGACGGATATATTGCGGACGGTAATGGTGGAGTAGCTTGGCTAAATGGTCATGGAAATGACAATGAAAACATCGACACTTATACAGAATTTACCAAAGATATAGATACTGTCTTAATGGGGTGGAATACTTCTCATCAGGTTGTTACTGAACTTTCTCCGCAAGAATGGGTATATAATAAATTTACAACTTATGTATTAACACATAAAGAGTGCAATTCTTCCCAACAAATTCATTTTACAAGTGAAAATCCTGTTTTATTATTGGAACGGCTAAAACAAGAAGCAGGAAAGGATATTTGGATTTGTGGCGGAGCAAATCTTGTTCAGCAGTTGGTAAGCAAAAATATGATTGATAAATATTACATTTCTGTTATTCCTACTCTGTTAGGAAATGGGGTTCGTCTTTTGGGCAACATAGACAGGGAAATAAAGTTAAGGCTTTGTAAAACACAGACTTATAACGGAATAACCGATTTGATTTATATGCGTAGATAACTAGAGAGAAACAGAAAAGCTGTTAAACCGACGGAGCGATCCGACCACGTTGGCGGGAAAATCCTTAAGATTTTTCCGCCATGCTTGCAAGGGGGCGGTTCGCTTCGGCGGTTCGGCGAGCTTGCGAGCCGTTCAAAGCCCCCGTTATCTAACAAGGGGGGCACAAAAAACAAGAAACAATATACACTACTAAGCGGAAAACGCTGTATTTACAAGGTAAAATCGCTTTTAATAGGGTGTTAACTAAAAAGCACTCATTTAATACATAAAAATTGAATAAGACATAGGAAAGACAGTTGATTTCAAACGAGAAATTGATTGTCTTTTCTTTTGCGGAAATTTAAGTATAGGCAATTATCAAATATGGTAGTTGCCTTTTTTGATTGGAGGAATTGAAGAATGAATGATAAAAACTTTATAGAAGAATTAAGACAAAAGCGTGAAGAATATGGAGTAACACAAAGAAAACTTGCTGTTGCCTGTGGTATCAGTCGTACATATTTTAACCAGATAGAGAATGGGACTGTTGTTCCCTCTGCTGAACTAAAACAAACGATAGAAAAACAGATTGAGCGTTTCAATCCGCAAGAACCACTATTTCTGTTGATTGATTACTTCCGTGTCCGCTTTCCTACGACAGACGCATTAAAGATTATTCGTGAAGTATTACAACTAAAAGCCGATTATATGCTTTATGAAGATTTTGGAAAATACGGATATGAAAGCAAATATGTTTTAGGCGACATCAACATCATGTGTTCCATGCAAGAGCATTTAGGTGTTTTATTAGAACTAAAAGGCAGAGGGTGTCGGCAAATGGAAAGTTATCTATTGGCACAGGAACGCTCATGGTATGACTTTATGCTGGATTGTTTAACGGCAGGTGGTAAGATGAAACGACTTGACTTGGCAATCAATGATAAAGCAGGAATATTAGATATTCCAAAGTTAAAGGAAAAATACAAGGCTGGCGAATGTATCTCCTACTTTCGTATGCAGAAAGATTACAGCGGTACGGAAAAATGTGGTAGCGATTTACCAAAGAATACAGGAGAAACCTTATATCTCGGTTCAACCAGTAGTGAGTTATATATGTGTGCCTATCAGAAAAATTACGAGCAGTATGTCAAAAATGGCATAGAAGTTGAAGATACAGAAATCAAGAACCGTTTTGAAATACGCATGAAGAATGAACGAGCCTATTATGCGGTTGTAGATTTACTGACCTATCGGGACGCTGAACGCACCGCTTTTTCTATCATCAATCATTATGTCCGCTTTGTTGATAGAGAAGATGATAAACCGAAAAGTCAATGGAAAACAAATGATGATTGGGCATGGTTTATAGGGGAAAATAGAGAGCCGATACGATTAACGACTAAACCAGAACCTTATACTTTACAAAAGGCATTACATTGGTTACAAAGACAGGTTGCACCAACCATAAAAATGGTACAAGCATTAGACAGAGAAAATCATACAACGATACTGAAAGATATGATTGAGCAGGCAGAACTCAAAGATAAGCATAAACACTTATTACAATTAGAAAAATCAACCATAGAAGAACGCATAGATACCGCTGTCCCACAAGAGAATGACGGTATTTTTTAATTTCTTCAAAATATCTGCAACAAAACATCAACTTGTGTACAGATATGGTACGAGAAAAGGAAATCTAACTTTTTTTGAAAATAGGTCATCAAATCAAGGTTTCCATTCCCTATATGGAGTGAAAGAAGAAAAGTTTTGAAAAAATGTCGGAAATTCAAGATGAGTGGACAGTGTTATGTGAAAGAAGACAAAGTATCTTCAATTTGTATTCAAACAGGTATTAGCAGTTGAGTGTTGATGTGAAAAGAAGAAAATATTTTCATTCTCAACTTAACATTTGGTAGTTGTCGTTCCCTATATGGAGCAAACAAAATCTTTCATTTCATAGTTGGCAGTAACGGTATTGCATAGGTAGTTAGGGTGTGAAAAGAAATCTTTTCATCATCAACTTAGCAGAATGACAATTTCTTTCCCTATATGGTACAAGAAAAGAAAAAAGTTTTGAATATTGGTTACGCTTTTACTCTTTTCCAACGCGATATATAGGAAAGATGATTTTCTTCTTTCAATCGCTCTTTGACAACTGAATAAAGCAATTCAATACCTTTGACAGACAGCGAGCCGTTGAAACAGATACGCCATGACCTTTCTCCTGCAAAAGTGAGCGACAACCTATCTGTGTTCTTGTAAAAGATTTGTCCTCTTTTATCGCCATGACCTGTGCTGTCAGATAATGATACTCCCGTACAGCCACAGCTTGAGCGTTAAAAGCGTCGCACGCAATGGGTACGGCTACATAAGAACTATGCAGAGGTGGAAGTCCTGTGGGCTATGACAAAAGCCGTTGAATTGCTTAGAAAGATTTTACAGAAAGGGGGTATGTGTTATTGATAATGCTGTAAAAACAATTCAAAAGAAAAATAACAAGTGTGGCATTGGCAACAGAGGAAAGACAAAGATTGTTGTAAAAGAGCATTTCTCCGAAAAGGGAAAGACAATGGAAGAACTTCTAACTGATGTCATGTTGGAAAAAGCAAAGCAGACAATCGCATAAAATCGGTGCAGTTGTAAGAAATAGATTGAATGACAAAAAGTACCCGTGTTATACTTTACTTGCAAGCAGGTATTGTAAACACGGGTTAGTTATAAAGGAGGATAACTGACAATGAAACAACAGATTTACAATACTGCACTTTATCTTAGGTTAAGCCGAGATGATGAATTACAGGGCGAAAGTTCCAGCATTACCACACAAAGAAGTATGTTGCGTCTATATGCAAAAGAACATCATTTGAATGTGATTGATGAATATATTGATGACGGCTGGTCGGGAACAAATTTTGACAGACCGAGTTTTCAAAGAATGATTGAGGATATAGAGGCAGGAAAAATCAACTGTGTTGTAACAAAAGACTTATCACGACTTGGTAGAAATTATATTATGACAGGACAATATACAGAATTGTATTTTCCCAGCCATAATGTCCGTTACATAGCGATTGACGACGGTGTGGACAGCGAAAAAGGCGAAAGTGAGATTGCACCATTTAAGAACATCATCAATGAATGGGTGGCAAGAGATACGAGCCGTAAAGTGAAATCAGCCTTTAAGACGAAATTTGCAGAGGGTGCGTATTATGGGGCTTATGCTCCGTTAGGATATAAGAAACACCCCGACATCAAAGGGAAACTGTTGGTTGATGAGGAAACAAAATGGATTGTTGAAAAAATCTTCTCTCTAGCCTATCAAGGTTACGGTAGTGCCAAAATCACAAAAATACTGCGAGAAGAAAAAGTCCCGACAGCGTCTTGGTTGAATTTTACAAGGTACGGTACTTTTGCTCATATCTTTGAGGGAAAGCCCGAAAGCAAGCGTTATGAGTGGACGATTGCTCATGTAAAGGCGATATTGAAAAGTGAAGTCTATATCGGAAACAGCGTTCATAATCGACAATCAACCGTTTCTTTCAAAAGCAAGAAGAAAGTACGAAAGCCCGAAAGCGAATGGTTTCGAGTAGAAAACACGCACGAACCGATTATTGACAAGGAAGTGTTCTATCGTGTGCAGGAGCAGATAAAATCAAGGCGTAGACAGACAAAGGAAAAGGCAACGCCGATATTTGCAGGGCTTGTCAAGTGTGCGGATTGTGGCTGGTCTATGAGGTTTGCGACAAATAAGGCAAATAAAACACCGTATAGTTATTATTCTTGTAGTTTCTACGGACAGTTTGGCAAAGGTTATTGTTCTATGCACTATATCCGCTATGATGTGCTGTATCAAGCTGTATTGGAACGATTGCAGTATTGGGCTAAGGCAGTACAGCAGGACGAAGAAAAGGTATTGAACAAAATACAGAAAGTCGGCAATGCAGAGCGAATACGGGAAAAGAAGAAAAAGGCAAGTGCCTTGAAGAAAGCCGAGAACCGACAAAATGAGATTGACCGTTTATTTGCAAAAATGTATGAAGATAGAGCCTGTGAGAAGATAACGGAACGAAACTTCATCATGCTGTCGGGGAAATATCAAAAAGAGCAGATAGAACTTGAACAGCAGATAACCAACCTAAGAGAAGAATTAAGTAAAATGGAACAGGATATGATAGGTGCTGAAAAGTGGATTGAGTTAATCAAGGAGTATTCCGTACCAAAGGAACTGACAGCACCGTTATTAAATGCAATGATAGAAAAAATCCTTATTCACGAAGCAACAACGAATGAGGAGAACGAAAGAATACAGGAAATAGAGATATACTACCGATTTATTGGAAAAGTAGACTGATAAAGAGGGTTCATATCTTTAACTAAGGGAAACTGGGAACTCCAATCCTGATATTGAATTGTTAGCTCCTATTGCAAGATTACTGCATATTTCCCTTGATACCTTGCTGTCTTTTCGCGAAAATCTGACTGACTTTGAAATCGAAGAGCTGATCCACAAAATGGACAAAATGTTTTCTGAGGAAGGCTTTGAGAAGACTTATCAGTGGGCTGTAAATACCATAAAAGAATATCCAAACTGCAATTTGCTGATCTGGCAAATTGCGGTAATGCTTGATTCGCGCCGGATCATTGGCATGTGCGAGAATCCGGATAGGTACGATGAGCAGATCAATTCCTGGTACGAAATGGCGCTGAGTGATAAAGATGAAAAAATTCAGCACTATGCAGCTGATTCCCTGTTTGGCTTTTATTTGCGAAAAAAGAATTATGAAATGGCAGAAAAATATTTAAACTATTTTTCCGATTATGATCCCATGAAAAAGGTGAAGCAGGGACAATTATATATGAAGCAGGGGAAAAAAGAAGAGGCATTTGAGATGCTGGAAAAGGCTGTTTTTTCAGAGTATACCACCTTGAATTTGGCTTTTGGAATCATGATTACTAAGGCTCTTGAGGAAAAAGATCATGGATACGCAAGGTTTCTGGCAGAGAAAATGTGTACATTAGCTTCAGGATTTGATATGGGAAAATACAATGAATGTGCAGCAATGTTGAATGTTGTGACCGCAGAGAACAATGTGGAGGGTACTTTCCAGGTTGCAAAGCAATTGCTGAACAATGTGGATACCATATGTGATTTTCAGGAATCCCAATTATACAAACATATGAAATTCCAGGAAGTTGAAAATCCATATACGGAAGAAATGAAAAAAGAATTGCTGGAAGGCTTCAGAAACGCAGAAGAGTTTGCTTATATGAAAGAATACGAACCCTGGAAAAAATTGTTATCAGGGAATTAAAATTATGATATTCAAAAGCCTTATCGTGCAAGCACGATAAGGCTTTTTGACCTTTTGACACTGGTATCAAAATTATTACTTTCCTCAAAATGGTTGTATATAAATAAAGAACGATGTATAGTATTTGCAAGGTTTTTCTTTTATTCCAAATCATGAATATGCTCATGTGGTAAACAGAGTATAGAAAGAACACACTTCAGAAAGGGAGTTTTATTATGGAAAAAACAATTCGTGAATTAACCGGGGATTTATTAGCAACACCATCCGCTTGTAAAGAGATCAAAGACGCAGCACAAAATTATCTGGATGCTGTTGGAACGGAAAAAGAAGCAGATGCAGCCAAAGCATACGTTGCAGAGATGGAAGCGGATATTATGCCTATCGAGGGATTGATTTCCTTTGCTGAGTCTGATATGGGAGCTAAGGTTTTTGGTACAGATGGTGTGAAAAATGTTTTGCTTCACGCAAAAGAGCGCAAAGCTGCAGGTGAAAAATACTGTGATTGTCCGGCATGTGCAGCATGCGAGGCACTGCTTGCGAAGAAAGAGGAGATTTTAACCGAATAAACTGCGGCGCAGTTATTCGGTGTAGAGATACGTAGCGAAGCGGACCTGGAATATCCGCTTGACAATAAAGAAAAATCGGGAGCAGGACTTTACAACATGTTCGTGAGTGAGGGTAATTGGAGAAAAATCCGGAAATCAAGTTCAGATACAGACATACGAGGAGTGACAACAATGGAAACAATCACAAGAGACGATGCTTTTTCATTATTAAAAAAATACAACAAGGATCCATTTCATATCCAGCATGCACTGACTGTGGAAGCGGTCATGAAATGGTATGCAAACGAACTGGGATATGGAGAGGATGCTGAATACTGGGGAATCGTAGGGCTTCTTCACGACATTGATTTCGAGCTTTATCCGGAAGAGCATTGCCTGAAAGCACCGGAAATGCTTCGCGAGGCAGGGGTAGGCGAAGATGTGATACACAGTGTGGTATCTCACGGATATGGAATAACCGTAGGCTGCGGTGTAACGATTGATGTAGCACCGGAACAGGAGATGGAAAAAGTGCTCTTTGCAGCAGACGAACTTACCGGATTGATCTGGGCAGCAGCTTTAATGCGTCCGTCTAAGAGCACTAAAGATATGGAACTGAAATCCCTGAAGAAAAAGTACAAGAGCAAAGGTTTCGCAGCAGGCTGCTCCCGGGAAGTAATTGAGCGCGGTGCGCAGCAGCTTGGATGGGAACTGGAAAAATTGCTGACCATGACACTGCAGGCAATGGCAGCCAGTGAAGATACGATTAATGCGGAGCTAGAAAATGCCTGAATGTTGTTTTACAATCGAATGAATTACTATGCAGTATATCAGTCAACTATGGTATACTGCATCATTTCATAATGTAATCTGCATCCTTCTGTAATGTCAAATGGCAGAAGCGCTCTTGCTACCAGCTTCAGTTCTTCCTCGGGAAGATCTGTCCTGCGCAGGTGAGCGTAGTCGCCGTCAATAGATTCTACAATATAATCACAAATTAACATAGAAATTATCCCTCCGGTTTGTATTATTTATATGCTTATAGAATACCACAGAGAAAAACGTTTTTCAAATACCAATTCAGGTGCTATAATAGAATTCATAGATGAAAAAATTATCAGTGAATAACATCAGAAAATGAGGTATCAAAAATGTCAGCATTAACAATCAGTCCGGAAGATGAAAAAAGAGTAAAAGGAATGGGCTTTCTGAATAACAGAGGAACCGACCTGTTTTCAGCAAGAGTTCTTACAACAAATGGAAAAGTAACTGCAGCACAGCATCGCTGTATGGCAGACGCTGCAGAAAAATTTGGAAACGGTGAGCTTTTGTATACCACCAGACTTTCCGTGGAAATCCCGGGAATTCCCTACGATAAGATTGAAGAATTTCAGAAATTTATAGCGAAGGAAGGCCTGGTAACAGGTGGAACAGGGGCTAAGGTACGTCCTGTAGTGTCCTGCAAAGGAACTACATGCCAGTATGGACTTCTGGATTCCTATGCAGTATCAGAAGAAATTTACAGACGTTTTTATGAAGGCTACAGGGAGGTTGCACTTCCGCATAAATTTAAGATTGCAGTGGGTGGCTGTCCGAATAACTGTGTGAAACCAGACCTGAATGATGTAGGAATTATTGGACAGAGAATTCCAAACGTCAATGCAGATGTATGTAAAGGCTGCAAGAAATGTGCCATTGAGGCTGCCTGTCCAAACAAAGTGGCAAAGGTGGTTGATGGGAAGATTCAGATTGACAAAAACATATGTAAAAACTGCGGCCGCTGTGTTGGAAAATGTCCGTTCCATACCATTGAGGACGGCGCTTACGGCTATAAGATATACATAGGTGGACGCTGGGGTAAAAAAGTATCTCAGGGAAAAGCCCTTGGCCGGATTTTTACATCCAAAGAAGAAGCTCTGGATGTGATTGAAAAGGCCATTCTTTTCTTCCGTGACAATGGAATAAAGGGAGAACGTTTTGCGGAGACTATTGAGAGAATTGGCTTTGAAAATGTGGAGAAGCAGCTGTTGGAGCAGCTGTGAAAAGACGTTACCCGGGAGAGTCATTACAATTGGTGGAAATGCTCTGCACAGATAAAATAGAATTTGGAGGAAATATAACATCTATGAATACAAGAGAACAAATCCATGCATTATCTGAGGAAATGCTTGAAAATCTTGGAAAGCTGGTTGCCGTTGATTCCCAGCTTGGCACCACGTCAGAGGGGAAACCTTTCGGAGAAGGACCGGCAGAGGCACTTGAGATCGGGCTTGAAATTGCCAGAGAGCTTGGTTTTAAAACCGTAAATCTTGATAATTACTGTGGTTACGCCGAAATGGGAGAAGGCGAAGAAATCGTAGGTATTGCAGGTCATCTTGATATTGTACCTGTAGGTGGTGACTGGACCTACGATCCATTTAAGCTGACACGAGATGGCGACCATGTATACGGACGTGGAACTACAGATGACAAAGGACCTGTAATTGAAGCTCTCTATGCGATGAAACTTCTAAAGGATTCCGGTGTGAAACTGAACAAAAGAGTCCGTCTGATCATGGGATGCAATGAGGAGACCGGTTCCAAATGTATGGCACATTATAATGAGGTAGAGGAAGAGTTATCCTGCGGCTTTACACCTGATGCAAATTTCCCATGTATTCATGGTGAAAAAGGCTATATGTCCATGATGGCATATTCCAAAAATACCAGAATTATCTCCATGAATGGTGGCTTTGTTTCCAACGCAGTATGCGATAACTGTACCACTGTGATTCCGGCAGAAGCTGGTCTTAAGGAGAAACTGGAGCAGATGCTTTCCGAAACAAAACTGCAGGAATATAAAGTTACGGAAACCGAAAACCAGATCACCATTTATGCAAAAGGCGTACCGGCTCATGCCAGCACCCCGACACTTGGTATCAACGCAGCAGGTGTTACCATGGAATGTCTTGCAAAGGCAGGCTTTGAAGACGATTTTGTTAAATTTTATAATCAGCACATTGGAACTGCCTGTGATGGCTCCGGTGTTGGCCTTAAAATTGCCGATGAATTTGGTGAGCTGACCTTCTGCAATGGAATCGTAAAAACAGAGAATGGTGTGATTTCCTGCACCATCGACATCCGTGTACCTGTAACCTTCAAAAAGGATGATATTCTGAATCGTATAGAGGGTAATCTGGAAGATGAAAATGGCCGTATTGAGGTGGGGGAAATCGGTAATCCGTTGTTCTTCCCAAGAGAATCTCCGCTGGTAAATGCCCTGTACAAGGCTTATGTGGATGTGACTGGCGACACGGAGAACAAACCAATGGTAATTGGCGGTGGTACCTATGCCAAATCTCTGAAAAATATTATTGCATTTGGTCCGGAGAAACTGGGGGTGGATTATCGTATTCACGGAGCAGATGAATTCATTCTGGTTTCTGAGATGGAAGAGGCTGTGGAAGTGTATATGGAAGCAATTAAGAATTTGTTAGCAATTTAACCGAATCAAGTAAGTTCCCTGGGGCGATTGCGAAAAGCAATACGCAGTGGGAGACTTTCTTGTATCAGGAGGAGTGTAAGCTCCTTCTGATAAACTGCGAAGCAGTTATTCGGTTATGAGCAAGTAGCAAAGCGGACCTGGAAGATCTGCTTGCCTCCAATTAAACAAGTTTTGAATACAAAAATAAAAGAAGAAGTCCTCGAATGTTACTGGCATTCGAGGGCTTCTTTGTGTGATCAGGAAATTACTTTGCAATACTTCTTTTACACAAAAAAAGCTCTGAGAATATTGAGATTATATTGCAATTGGAAAATGTCAATATCTGTATCAGAAATGACAATGTTAGAATCGTCTTTTTTTAACAAGCAGGTATATAATAGGCGTGCATTGAAAAGAAAGTGTCAACACAGGTTAAACTGAGTTAGCACTAATCCTGGCTTTTCAGAGAATTGTATTCACCGGGATTGCAGCCGAAATACTTGCGGAATCCGATGGCAAAACGGCTTGCATTGCTGAAGCCTGTCAGGGCAGCAATCTGAGTCATGGAATACTGCCCGCTTTGTACCAGGGAGAAGCTCTTTTTCGCCCGGTATTCTTCCAGATAGGCAGTGATGGTTTTGCCCGTCATTTTTTTGAAAAGACGGCAGCAGACCTCTCTGGACAGATGCACATGATCTGCAAGCTGCTGTAGGGATATTACAGAATCAAAATGCGTATTCAGATAATTCAGCATTTGTTCCAGACGTTCAAGCTCCAGCTGATTGGAAGGCGTGTAATGGGAGGAATAGTTCTGACTCTCAAAGAGAATATCACTGAAAATCTGGCATAGAAGTCCTTTGATTTTCAATTCGTAACAGTAAGGTTTGTGATCAAAAAGCTGTTCGATCAGATTAAGCTTTTCCAGGATCTGTTGGTGCGAAGGTGTATCAGGCGTCAAAAGAACACATGGAATTGCTGCGTTTTGAAGAAAAGGTCTGAAACAGTTTTTCTCCACATCACTTCCAAAGTCTCCGTACATAAAGTCCGGGCGGACCAGAATGGTGCTGTATCTGGCTGGTTGATTGCCCGGTGAATGGCAGCTGTGAGGCACATTTCGATTTATGAGAAGACCTTCTCCTGGATTCAGATGATAGCTTTTTTGATAAATCTGATAGATAGATTCTCCTTTTCTGGGAAGGCTGATCTCCAGATCATTATGCCAGTGAATGGGAACACTTTTTCCTTCAAAATCCCAGAGATCATCATGACTCACTGTCATTGGAAAGCTTTCGGTTCCATGAGGGCAAAGTTCTCTGTTGGTATCGTCTACCAGAATTTTTCGCATTGACATATACAATTCTCCAAGTGGTTTATATTTTTATTATAGCGCCAGCACATGTGCAGCGCAAGAGGGAGGTACAGATGTCTCGTTCAAAAGAAATGGATCTGACCACAGGAAATCCGTTCTGGTCTTTGCTGAAATTTGCCATTCCTGTAATTTTAGGAAACCTGTTTCAGCTTTTTTATACTCTGGCAGATTCTGTGATCGTGGGAAAAACGCTGGGAGCAGAGTCCCTTGCAGCAGTTGGTTCCACCAGCATTATTATCTACTTTGTGTTCTGTTTTATCAATGGATTTACCGGTGGATTTGGTATCTGCCTGGGGCAGCGTTGTGGTGCAAAGGATGAAAAAGGAATGCGAAAAAGCATTGCTGTTTCCACTCTTTTAAGTATTGCCTTTACGGTGGTTCTTACACTTGTCTGTTGTCTGCTTGCGCATCAGATACTTAGCTGGATGCAGATTCCTGAGGATATTTCCGGAGAAGCCTATGACTATATGTTTGTGGTGCTTCTGGGCACCGGTGCAACCGTTTTTTACAACATGATCTCTAATATGCTGAGGGCTCTTGGAGACAGTAAAACACCACTGTATTTCCTGGTATTTTCTTCTGTTTTGAATATTTTTCTGGATATTTTATTTATTGTTCCCATGCATATGGGAGTGGCAGGAGCAGCCTGGGCTACCATACTTTCCCAGTTCCTTTCCGCTGTACTTTCCTTGCTTGTAGGAATGAAAAAATTTCAGATTCTTCATCTTCACAGAGAAGATTTTTATGACCTGAAAGACGCAGCAGTCCTTCATTTGAAAACCGGTTTTCCAATGGGGTTTCAGATGTCGGTTATGTGTATTGGACAGCTGGCTATGCAGGCTGTGGTAAATTCTCTTGGAACGGCAGCAGTAGCCGGTTACACTGCCGCTTCCAAAGCAGACCAGCTTTCCGTCCTTGTAAATAATGCTATGATGACTGCAATTTCCAATTATGTGGCACAGAATTTTGGTGCTGGAAAGAAGGACAGAATCCGTCAGGGAGTACGCGCCTGCCTGATTCAGACAGAAGCTTTTAACCTGTTTATGTGTGTTGGAATTCTCATCCTTCGCCATCCGATCGTGCGGATGTTTCTGTCTGATCCAACACAGGAAATATATCATTATTCCGATATGTATCTCACAATTGTGGCACCATTTTATTTCATTCTTGGTCTGCTTGCCGTATACCGCACTTCCATTCAGAGCATGCAAAACGGCCGGGCTCCTTTCACAGCCTGCATGATCGAGCTGGTGATGCGGATCATTGCTACTGTTGGAATGGCAGGAATCCTTGGCTATACGGCTGTCTGTATTGCCAGTCCACTGGCCTGGTTCGGTGCGTGTGCACTTCTGATCCCTTGCTATTACAGGATGATGAAAGACAGCGCACAGACCGCTTAAATTGTGGTATTTTTATGAAATTAGTAGATATTGGCATGGCGAGATGGTATAATCAAGGTGTTTTGGGTGGAATGACGGGAGAATTATATGATTCGTTCCAATCGGGAAAGTGGTTTTGGACGCTATGATATTATGCTGATTCCGCGTCCTCAAAGGGAAGGCAGTCTGCCGGCTATGGTTCTGGAATTCAAGTTTTATAATGAAAAGATTCATCATTACGGATTTGCATTTAAAGGAAAAGAAGTACTCATAGGAGAATAACTGCCTGGAGTAGCAGAAAATTCTATTAGATAATAAGATCCGACAGATGTTGTGAAAATATCATCTGCCGGATCCTTTTATTATCTGTTTGTAGTTCTTAACAAACTATGTTCGCAAATATACTGGAACACAAAATAAAAAATAATTCCCTTTGAAACGGTGGAAAGTGTCAGTGCCCACCAGATTCCATTCAGTCCCAGTGCAGTGTTTGACAGGACTAGTGCAAGAGGAATTCGTATAACAGTCAGGCCAACGCTGATCAGACTGCAAAGCTGTGTACGTCCAAGACCAGACAGGGCGCCCACAGTCATCATTTCCACGCTGAGAAAAATTTCGGAAAATCCGATGATCCGCAGGTAATCAACGGAAAGCCGGATAACCTCCTCTTCGTGGAAAAAGAGCACAGAAATCTGCCGTGGAAAAAATACAAAGGCAATAGTGATCAGTGCAGCCCAGCATATCAGAAGCCGAATGGAAATATGGTATCCTGATTTGATTCGGTCTTTTTTTCCTGCTCCGTAGTTCTGTCCCATGAAAGCATTCAGGGCAGAGCCAAAACCGTCAGCCGTGTTCCAGGAAAGGGACTCAATCTGTCCGCCTACACGCTGTACGGCAATCGCTCCGTCCCCGAATCCGGAAACCATTCGGGTGAGTATCATGGAGATGATACAGTAAAGGCTTCCCTGAAGTGCAGTGGGGGTTCCAATGCGAAAGACACCTTTTAAACAGGCAATATCCGGTCGTGAAAGCAGACGGATTTTGTGTAGTACATTGGCTTCACCGTGGTCACGGAGAATTTCTGCAACAAGGATCAGCAGAACTATAATCTGTGCGGTAACAGTTGCAACTGCTGCTCCTACAACTTCTAATCTGGGAAATGGTCCTACACCAAGAACAAGAAGCGGATCAAGGATCATATTCAGTATCAGGCCAAAGAAGTTTGCTTTCAGCGGTGTTTTGGAATCGCCCTGGGCTGTGAAAAGACCTGTCAGCACCTGGGAAAGGAAGGAAAACAGGATTAGTCCGCAGGTAATCCGCATATAAATTCTGGCACTGTTGTAAGTTTCTGCATCATTTAATGCAAAAAACTGCAGCAGCGGATTCGTAAATAATATACTGATCAATGTAACAAAAAGAGAGAATAGTATGGTAAGCTGCAGAGCTGCCTGTGCAAAGCCTGCGGCAGCCTTCTGATCACCTCTTCCAAGGGAATGCGCCATGTTTACCTGTCCTCCCATTCTTGCCAGGGAAGAAAGTCCCTGGGAGAGCCAGACGTACATACCTCCCACGCCCACACCCGCCACTGCTTTAGAGCCCAGCATTCCTATCCATGCCATATCTGTAATGTTGTAGGCGGTAGACAGGAAGGAAGAAGCCATGATTGGCAGTGCCAGCTCAGACAAAGTCCGTAAAATAGGACCGGAGGTGAGATTTAATTGTTTCTTTTTCATTTTAGATCTCCTGAAAATAGTAAAGTATCATTATTATACCATAGAAAACGCATTTTAAGAAGATGAAATATGACTTGAAAAGTTACTGTTCACTCCGTGACCAGTAACTCGCTTCGCGATGCACAGAAATCATGCATTCGCATGATTTCGCGCCGCAATTCTCGGGTTTTTTGTGAACTTTGTTCACAAAAAACACCTCGCGGAATGTTACCAGTGAACAGTAACCTTGAAAATACTCTAAAGCCTGTTTGAAAAAGCCTAATGTGAAAAAAATATGAAATTATGTTCCATACCTTGACTTTTAAAAGAATGAATGTTATATTACAAATAGAACAAAAACAAAAGTTGTTTCCCGTGAATGTTCGGGAGATGGACAACAGCATTCCCCGGAAGAGATTCCGGGGAATTTGTAGATACTGAATAGTTACAATAAATTGACATTACTGTATTCAGAAAATATATTACAAAGTATATGGATGAAAGCTGTGGGCAGTAATGAATTTATTTCGCAATATGAGGAGTCAGAGGTGACCAGTATGGGAGCAAAGAGAGATTATTATGAAGTGCTGGGAATCAGTCGCAGCGCGGATAAAGATGCTATAAAGAAAGCTTATCGTAAGATGGCAAAGAAATACCATCCGGATTCAAACGCGGGAAATCCGGATGCTGAAGAAAAGTTTAAGGAAGTCACAGAAGCATATAATGTGCTCAGTGACCCTGAGAAGAAAAAACTCTATGATCAGTTCGGTCATGCAGCATTTGAAGAAGGTGCTGGCGGTGCCGGATATGGTGAAGGTGGCTTTAATAGAAACGGCGGCTTTGACGGCTCTGGATTCAGTGGCTTTGGCGGTTTTGGAAATAGTCATAGCGGTGCTTACAGAAGTCCGGATGGCAGCTATCAGGAATTTCATTTCGAAGGTGGTGACATGGACGATATTCTGAAGAATCTGTTTGGAGGAGGCTTCGGAGGAGGAAGCAATTCTGGAAAGGCTGGTTCCGCACACGGATTTGGAGGAAGCGGTTTTGGTCACTCTGGTTTTGAAAACGGCTCTTTTAGAAGCGGATTTAATGGTAGTTTCGGCAGTGGAGGTTTTGATGGTACCGGTTATG
Source organism: Ruminococcus sp. Marseille-P328 (assembly GCF_964249465.1). Lineage (NCBI taxonomy): Bacteria > Bacillati > Bacillota > Clostridia > Eubacteriales > Oscillospiraceae > Ruminococcus > Ruminococcus sp. Marseille-P328. The sequence continues at coordinate 16,378 of NZ_CAXUBQ010000030.1, forward strand.
GAGATGGCTTTGGAAACAGCTGCAATAGCGGCTTTAGTGGCAGTCACCAGCAGAAAGGCCAGGACCTGAACGCAGAAATTTCCATCAGCTTCAACGAGGCAGCATTTGGTTGCGACAAGCTGATTAATCTTTCTGGTGCAGACGGCAGTGGCAAACAGACTCTGAAAGTTCACATTCCTGCCGGAATTGACAACGGCAAGAGTATCCGTCTGAGAGGCAAAGGAAATCCAGGTTACGGAGGTGCTCCCGCAGGGGATCTTCTTCTGAAGGTTCATGTAGGCGAGCGCCCTGGCTTTGAGCGAAAAGGCACCGACGTTTACACCACCGTAAATGTGCCGTTCATCACAGCTGCTCTGGGCGGTGAGGCAAAAGTCCAGACCCTGAATGGCCAGGTAATGTGCCGTATCCCGGAAGGCACACAGTCTGGCAGCAAGATCCGTCTGAAAGGAAAAGGTATCCAGGCAATGGGAAAAGCTGGAGTCTACGGTGATCTGTACGTAACCGTCCAGGTTCAGGTACCGAGAAATTTAAGCGAGGAATCCAAACGGAGACTTCGTGAATTTGATACCAGTACCAGAATGGCTGGTACAAGAGGAAGTCGAACAGCGTAAAATTGCCTGCTATTAAATAACTATTTATTAAATAAGCGAAAGGTACAATATAGCTTACATGTATAAAATTTGGTTTGCTAAATCTAAGCTGAATGCATGTAAGCAGTTTGTTTCTATGTCTTGATCATAATCCGAAATCGGACTAAATCTATTAAAAAAGGTCCGATTTCGGATTTTTTGTGCTGCTTTACAGATCGGGAAAGCAAAAAGGAGAGAAAACGTATATGGCAGAAGCTCTGGGACTGACCGGTTCTGTGTCCTGTCTGGTGAAGAATAAAAATAAATATCACAATTATTAGAAAAAAATACCATATTTCTTGAAAAAATGATATTGATTTAAGGACATGAATTGTGGCATGATATAAACATGTATGTTACACTGTGATAAGTGTAACAATATATGCTAAAGTTTGATGCTTTTGAACAGGGAGGAAAAAATGGGAAATCAGAGAGAATGTGGCGTGCTGCTTCCAATCAGCAGTCTGCCTTCAAAATACGGAATTGGATGTTTTTCAAAAAGTGCCTATGAGTTTGTGGATCAGTTGAAGGCAGCTGGACAGGGCTGTTGGCAGATTCTGCCCCTTGGACCAACCAGCTACGGTGATTCACCTTATCAGTCTTTTTCCACCTTTGCAGGAAATCCTTATTTTATCAGTCTGGAAGACCTGATCGAAGAGGGAGTGCTTACGGAAAAAGAGTGTGATGCTGTGGATTTCGGTTCCAGGGAAGATGATGTGGATTATGAGAAAATTTACAAAGGACGATACAAACTTCTTCGTAAAGCCTATGAGAGAAGTGATATTTCCAAGAATCCTGACTTTGTAAGATTCCAGCAGGAGCAGGCGCATTGGCTTGGCGATTATGCACTTTTTATGGCGGTGAAGGATCATTTTGAGGGAATTCCGTGGACAGAATGGGCGGAGGACATCCGTCTTCGCTGGAATAATGCACTGGATTATTACAGAAAAGAACTGTATTTTGAAATTGAATTCCAGGAGTATATGCAGTTCAAATTTTATGAACAGTGGGCGAAACTGAAAGCGTATGCAAACAGAAGAGGAATTCGTATTATCGGAGATATTCCGATCTATGTTGCCATGGACAGCGCAGATACCTGGGCAAATCCAGGACTTTTCAAACTGGATGAAAATAACGAGCCTACACAGGTAGCCGGATGTCCGCCAGATGGATTTTCTGCAACAGGACAGCTTTGGGGAAATCCGCTGTACAGATGGGATGTGCATAAAAATACCGGATTCGAGTGGTGGATCAAACGTCTGGCACATTGCTTTAATATGTATGATGTTGTCCGCATTGATCATTTCCGTGGATTTGATGAATATTATGCGATTCCATATGGTGACAAGGATGCAAAACGTGGCTGGTGGGAAAAAGGACCTGGAATGGATCTTTTCCGCACCGTTTCCTATCGGTTGGGACACAAGGACATTATTGCTGAGGACCTTGGTTTCATGACTGATTCTGTGAAGCGTCTTGTGGAAGAGAGCGGTTATCCAAACATGAAGGTAATCGAGTTTGCCTTTGATGAGCGGGATACTGGAAATGCCAGTGATTATCTGCCTCATAACTACACAAATAACTGTGTGGTTTATACCGGAACCCACGACAATGAGACACTGCTTGGCTGGTATGGGGATATCACTCCTGAGGAGCGTCATATGGTTCGGGAATATCTGTGGAACTTCCACGATGATGAGAAAGGCATCTGCCGGAATATGATCCGTCTGGCTATGGGAAGTGTAGCCGGAAGATGTATTATTCCGATTCAGGATTATCTGCAGCTTGATAATTCAGCCCGCATTAATCAGCCATCCACTCTGGGAACAAACTGGAAGTGGCGCCTGAAAGAAGGGCAGTTCAGCAAAGAATTGCAGAAGGAAATGCTGACTCTGGCAACCAGATTCGGAAGGAAAAACTGGACCCCGGATCCGGTGAAAGAGAAAATGGAATAAATTTAATATTTAATCAGTTGTTGCATAAAAAAAGGTAGAAGAGTAAAATTGAGGGCAAGGGTGCTTGCCCTCAATTTTGTATATACGGAGAGCTGAAAAGTTTGTGCTTTTCATAAAAAGACATGAGGAGGAAACTAAGTTGGAAATTGAGAGAAAGTTTCTTGTTAAGAGAGAAAACCTTCCGGAAAACCTGGAACAGTATCCAAACAAGGCAATTGAGCAAGGCTATCTGTGCACAGAGCCGGTAGTGCGAATCCGCAAATCCAATGACAATTACTATCTGACTTATAAATCAAAGGGACTTCTGGCAAGAGAGGAATACAATCTGCCGCTGACAAAAGAAGCTTATGAGCACTTAAAACCCAAAGCAGACGGAATCGTGATCTCCAAGATCCGCTATGTGATCCCCGAGAAAGACGGCCTGTCCATCGAACTGGACGTATTCAAAGCCCCTTACGAAGGTCTTCTCCTGGCAGAGGTGGAATTCCCAAACGAAGAAGCCGCTCATGCCTACCAGCCGCCTAAGTGGTTTGGGGAGGATGTGACCTACTCTGCAGAGTATCATAACAGTACTCTAAGTAAAGGGAAAAAGAGATAAAATTTTTATTTTATAATGAGCAATAACAAACAAATGACCTACATGAAGGGAGCGCAAAGATATGAAAATCGGATTTATCGGATGTGGAAATATGGGTTCTGCAATGATCGGTGGAATCCTGAAAAATGGTGTGTTTGAAAAAAATGAGATTATTGTTTCAAATCTCACAGAAGAAGGAAGCAGAAGAAGTCGGGAAAAACTTGGAGTTGTGACAACTCTGGATAATTGTGAAGTTGTGAAAAATGCAAATATTGTTATATTAGCAGTAAAGCCTCAATTCTATGAGGAGGTAATCGGTGAAATTAAAAGTTTCCTGACACCACAGCATATGATCGTAGGAATTGCGCCCGGTAAAACTCTTGCATGGCTGGAAGAAAAATGTGAGCAGCCGTTAAAGGTGGTACGTCTTATGCCGAATACCCCGGCGCAGGTAGGGGCAGGAATGACAGGTGCCTGTGTCAATGATCGGGTAACAGAAGAGGATCTGGATCAGATTCTTGCCATTACAAACAGCTTCGGTCGCACAGAGGTGGTACCTGAAAGACTGATGGACGCAGTTAGCGCAGTCAGTGGGTGCTCTCCGGCTTATGTATTTATGTTTATTGAAGCAATGGCAGATGCAGCTGTGGCACAGGGAATGCCAAGAAAACAGGCCTATCAGTTTGCTGCCCAGGCTGTACTTGGAAGTGCGAAGCTGCTTCTGGAGACAGGTATGCATCCGGGAGAACTGAAGGATATGGTATGCTCCCCGGCAGGAACGACCATTGAGGGTGTGCGTATCCTGGAAAAAAATGGTTTCCGCAGTGCTGTGTTTGAAGCATTGCAGGGAGCTGCTGATAAAGGAAAGAAAATGTGAGCTTTGCCTACAAAAAACATCTCGCGGAATATTACCAGTGAGCAGTAACTATAAGTAAATAATTGTGAAAATGAATCAGGAGGTTCCACTATGAGCAAAAAAGTATACATCTTCCTCGCCGACGGTTTTGAAGACATTGAAGGCTTAACTGTAGTTGATCTTATGCGAAGAGCAGGAATCACTATTACAACCGTTTCGATTAAAAACACCAAACAGATCACCACAGCCCATGGAATCACCATGCTGACCGATACCACCTTCTGTGAGGCGGATTTCTCCGACGCGGACATGCTGGTTCTCCCAGGCGGGCAGCCTGGAACCACTTATCTTGGAGGATTCGAGCCACTTACCGATCTGGTTAAAAGCTTCTATAATAATGGAGGTAAGATCGCAGCCATCTGCGCGGCACCTACTGTTTTTGCAGAAATCGGACTTTTACATGGAAAGAAGGCCACTGCATACCCGGCCTGCATGGACGGTCTTGGAGATGCTGTGAAGTCTGAAGAAAAGGTTGTAATTGATGGAAACATTACTACAAGCCGTGGACTTGGAACTGCAATTGACTTTTCCCTTTCCCTGATTTCCCAGCTCCTTGGACAGGAAAAAGCAGACCAGATTGCAGAATCCGTAGTTTATAAGTAGGAAATATTATAAAAAACCCTAATTTTTTAGGAATAACAGGGAAAACCATAAAAAACACTGGCGTTTTTAATTTGGTTGTGCTATACTTCTACAATGACTGTAATAATAGGGGGAAACCCTGCGCATTTATAACCGCAGAAGGATCGCAGTGACAGGAACCTGTTTTGGACTTTCCGGTTATCATCTGCGGTATCATTATTAAGAAATGGACAATGTCAATGCATTGGACCTGACATTTTACCTGAGAATATTAAGGAGGAACACGAAAATGAGTTTACAGGTGGAGAAATTAGAGAAAAACATGGCGAAGCTTACCATCGAAGTTTCCGCTGAAGATTTAGACAAAGCAATGGAGAAAGCTTACCAGAAACAGAAAAGCAGAATCAGCCTTCCAGGATTCCGTAAAGGAAAAGCTCCGAGAAAGATGATCGAGAGCATGTATGGCAAGGGTGTATTTATGGAAGACGCTGTTAATTCTCTTGTACCACAGGAATATACAAAAGCTCTTGGCGAGTGCGATCTTGAGATCGTTTCCCAGCCGGAGATCAATGTTACACAGATGGAGCCAGGTAAAGCTCTTATCTTCACAGCTGATGTAGCTGTGAAACCAGAGGTTACTCTTGGAGATTACAAGGGTGTAGAGGTTCCGAAGTCTGAGATCACTGTAACAGACGAGGAAGTTGACGCTGAGGTTAAGAAAGAGCAGGATAAGAATGCAAGAACAGTTGCAGTTGAGGATCGTGCAGCTGCAAACGGCGATATCACAACAATCGATTTCGAGGGATTTGTTGATGGTGTTGCATTTGAAGGCGGTAAAGGAACTGACTACGCACTTACACTTGGTTCCGGTACATTTATCCCGGGATTCGAGGATCAGCTTGTTGGAGCAAACACTGGTGACCATGTAGAAGTTAAGGTTACTTTCCCAGAGGAATATCAGGCAAAAGAGCTTGCTGGCAAGGAAGCTGTATTCCAGTGTGACGTTAAGAAGATCGAGACCAAAGAGGTTCCGGAGCTTGACGATGAGTTTGCGAAAGACGTATCTGAATTTGATACTCTTGCTGAGTACAAAGAAGATGTTAAGAAGAAACTGACAGAGAAGAAAGAGAAAGAAGCAAGAACTGCAAAAGAGAACGCTGCAGTAGATAAAGCAATCGAGAATGCACAGATGGATATTCCGGAGCTTATGACAAAGACAGAGTGCCGTCAGATGATGGATGATTTCTCCAGAAGAATGCAGCAGCAGGGATTATCCATGGAGCAGTACTTCCAGTTCACAGGCCAGAGCATGGACAAGATGATGGAAGACATGAAGCCACAGGCTCTCAAGAGAATCCAGACAAGACTGGTTCTTGAGAAAGTAGCTGAGGCTGAGAACATCCAGCCATCTGAAGAAGAGATCACAGAAGAAATCCAGAAGATGGCAGATGCTTACAAGATGGAAGCTGACAAGATCAGAGAAGCTATCGGTGAGAGCGGACTTGAGCAGATGAAGAAAGATATGGCTGTTCAGAAGGCTGTTACTGTTATCGCTGATGCAGCAGTTGAAGTTGAGAAAGCAGCAGACGCTGAATAATCAGCAGGCAGATAACTGCACATCCCAAGAGGGAAAAATTATTTTGTTATGAAAGCGCTCTCTCTGGCGCATTATAATGCAGACCAGGTGGAGCGTATCTGATAAGAAAAGAGGGAATATATGAGTTTAGTGCCTTATGTCATTGAGCAGACAAGCAGAGGGGAGAGAAGCTACGACATCTATTCAAGGCTTCTGAAGGACAGAATCATTTTCCTGGGAGAGGAAGTAAACGATGTAAGTGCCAGTCTGGTAGTTGCTGAGTTGCTTTTTCTGGAAGCAGAGGATCCTGGAAAGGATATCCAGCTTTATATCAACAGCCCGGGTGGTTCCGTGACAGCTGGTATGGCTATCTACGATACCATGCAGTATATCAAGTGCGACGTTTCCACTATTTGTCTGGGAATGGCTGCCAGCATGGGAGCATTCCTTCTTGCTGGTGGTACAAAGGGTAAGAGATTTGCACTGCCAAATTCTACGATCATGATCCATCAGCCATCTGGCGGAGCCCAGGGACAGGCTACTGAGATCCAGATCGTGGCAGATCACATTGCCAAGACAAAGAGAACATTAAATGAAATTCTGGCTGCAAACACCGGACAGCCTCTTGAGGTAGTAGAGAAAGATACAGACCGTGACAATTACATGTCCGCAGAGGAAGCATTGGCTTATGGTCTGATCGATGGTGTTGTAACCCACAAATAGGGAAAAACTGTAACTGGATAACCGAGTGTACACTGATGAAGATGTAGTATATTTGTGTATTTCCAGTATAAACTTTCCCGCCTAAACTGAAAACAAAAGAAATCCCCCTGGAGCTTTTAGAACTCTAATAGCCGGAGTTTTCTTTTGCATGCTACTGTAAGAAAAGACTCCTGAACTAACAGGAGTCTTATCTTGTAAAACGGGATAATTTTGTAAAATAGGTATATTTTACAGAATAATCCCAAATTTTAAGAAATAAAGAAAACTTTTTTCAGAATAGCTCTGAATAAGGTTGCTTTATTTAAAAGAAAGGAAAAGTTAAAGATTCATGGCTGAGAAGATAAGAGAAGGAAAAGTAAGATGTTCCTTTTGCCAGAAAACCGAGGATCAGGTCCGCAAATTAATCGCCGGACCGGATGGTGCCTACATCTGCGATGAGTGTGTAGGTATCTGCTCGGAAATCATGGAGGAAGAATTTGGAGGATACGATCAGGAAGATATTCTTGGATCTGAGATCAATCTGATGAAACCAGAGGAAATCCATGCAATTCTGGACGACTATGTAATCGGACAGGATGAGGCCAAGAAAGCACTTTCTGTTGCTGTATACAATCATTACAAACGTGTTACTGCTTCAAGAAATCTGGATGTAGAGCTTCAGAAGAGCAACATCCTTATGCTTGGACCAACTGGTTCCGGTAAGACACTTCTTGCCCAGACACTGGCAAGACTTCTGAATGTACCGTTTGCCATTGCAGACGCCACTACCCTGACAGAGGCAGGATATGTAGGTGAAGATGTTGAGAATATTCTTCTGAAGATCATCCAGGCTGCTGATTATGATATTGACAGAGCGCAGTACGGAATTATTTATATAGATGAGATCGACAAGATCACACGTAAATCCGAGAATGTTTCCATCACTCGTGATGTTTCCGGAGAGGGTGTACAGCAGGCACTTCTGAAAATTCTGGAAGGCACTGTTGCAAGTGTTCCTCCTCAGGGTGGAAGAAAGCATCCGCATCAGGAATTCATCCAGATTGATACTACAAATATTCTGTTTATCTGCGGCGGTGCCTTTGACGGTCTGGAGAAGATCATTGAGGGAAGACAGGATACCAAGGCAATTGGCTTTGGCGCAGAAGTCGCTTCCAAAGAGGAACAGAATGTTGGTGAACTGTTCAAGCAGGTAATGCCTGAGGATCTGATCCGTTATGGACTGATTCCGGAGTTTGTAGGACGTGTGCCTGTAGTGGTAACCTTAGACGGACTTGATGAAAACGCACTTCTTCGCATCCTTCAGGAGCCGAAGAACGCACTGACCAAGCAGTACCATAAACTGTTTGAACTTGATGGAGTAGAGCTTGATTTTGAGGATGAAGCACTTCGTGTTATGGCGAGAAAGTCCATGGAACGTAAAACCGGAGCCAGAGGACTTCGTGCGATCATGGAGAGCACTCTTATGGATCTGATGTATAAGACTCCGTCTGACGACACCATTCGTAAATGCATTATTACAAAAGAAGCTGTAGAGGGAACTGGTGAACCTCAGATCGTTCATGGGGAAGCTCCTGCACAGCCGGTGAATCCGGCAAATACAGGCAGAAGAAGCCAGCGTGCACACAAAAAGGGCACTCCGGAAACAGCCTGATGAAGGGATTTGACTACAAATGAGTGAGCCAATCAATGTACTTCCTGCCCTTGCCCTTCGCGGAACTACCATTCTTCCGGGAATGATCATCCATTTCGATGTAAGCAGGGAACGTTCCAAAAAGGCAATCGAAGCGGCAATGTTTCAGGATCAGAAGATCTTTCTGGTAACCCAGAAGGATCCCCAGATTGAAGATCCTGGATTTGTACAGCTGTTTCAGGTAGGAACTATTGCATATATTAAGCAGGTTGTGAAACTTCCTGACAACCTGCTGCGTGTTCTTGTTGAGGGAAAAAGAAGAGCAGAACTTCTTGGCCTGGAACAGGAGACACCATATTTAAGAGCAGAGACTGTTCTTGTTAATGAGGAAGAAGAGGAACTGCCTCAGGCGATGCTGGAGGCAATGTACAGAAGTATCAGGGAGCTGTTCCAAACTTATTGCGCTAAGGGTGGAAAGATTGGAAAAGAACTGTCTGCCCAGATCATGAATATAGAGAAAGCACCGGAGCTGATCGACCAGATCGTAATTAATCTGCCTCTTTCCTGGCAGAGCAAACAGAAGCTTCTGGAGGCAGCCAGGCTGACAGACAGATATGAGCTTCTTGGTGCCATTTTGAGCAATGAGATCAATGTGCTGGATATCAGCCACGACCTTCAGCAGAAACTGAAAAAGCGTGTAGATAAAAACCAGCGTGAATATATTTTGAGAGAACAGCTGAAACTGATACGGGAGGAGCTTGGCGAGGACAATACTGCTGATGAGGCTGAGGAGTTCCGAAGAAAAGCCAAAGAGCTTACTGCTTCCCAGGAAGTAAAGGATCGTATTTTCAAAGAAATCGGCCGCTTTAAAATCACCAGCACCAATGCCGCTGAGAGCAGCATTCTGCGGGGATATATTGAGACACTTCTTTCCCTTCCGTGGGATAAGTGCTCTGAAGATTCTGAAAACCTGAAGGCAGCCTGGAAGATTCTTGAAGAAGGTCATTATGGTCTGAAAGATGTAAAAGAGCGTATTATGGAATTCCTGTCTGTACGTAAGCTGACACATAAAGGAAAATCTCCTATACTTTGCCTTGTGGGACCTCCTGGAACCGGTAAGACTTCTATTGCCAAATCTGTTGCAGAAGCCACTGGCAAGCGTTATGTCCGTATCTGTCTTGGTGGTGTGAAGGATGAAGCTGAGATCCGCGGACATAGAAAGACTTATGTGGGTGCTATGCCGGGAAGGATTACCGTTGCCCTTCAGCAGGCAAAGGTTGCCAATCCGCTTATGCTTCTGGACGAAATTGACAAGACAAGCAGTGATTACAAGGGAGATACTTCTTCTGCGCTTCTTGAGGTGTTGGATCCGGAGCAGAACAGTCATTTCAATGACCATTATGTGGAGCTTCCCCAGGATCTTTCAGAGGTGTTGTTTATTGCAACAGCCAACGATATTCAGGGAATCCCAAGACCGCTTCTTGACCGAATGGAGGTCATTGAGATCAGCGGTTATACGGAGAATGAGAAAGAGCACATTGCAAAGGAGCATCTGATTCCCAAGCAAATGGAAGCCAATGGAATTGAGAAAGGCAAACTTTCCATTCAGGGCGGCGCTCTTCGAAAAATCATCAATAATTATACGAAGGAAGCCGGTGTCCGCAATCTGGAACGTCTCATCGGTCAGATCTGTCGTAAGACAGCACGTCTGATCATGGAAGATGGCAAAGAGAAGGTAACGGTCACTGGCAAGAACCTTGAGAGCTTTCTGGGGCAGGAGAAATACAATTACCTGATGGCGAATAAAAAGGATGAGGTTGGTATCGCAAGAGGTCTTGCCTGGACACAGGTTGGCGGTGATACCCTTCAGATCGAAGTAAATATTATGCCGGGTAAAGGGGAATTTGTGCTTACCGGACAGCTTGGAGACGTGATGAAGGAGTCTGCAACAGCGGGCATCAGCTACATCCGCTCTGTAGCAGCCAGATATGGAATCAATCAGGAATTTTTCCAGGAAAATGACATTCACGTACATATTCCGGAAGGGGCAGTGCCAAAGGACGGTCCGTCAGCCGGAATTACCATGGCAACTGCAATGCTTTCTGCCATTATTGACAAGCCGGTAAGAGCGGATCTTGCCATGACTGGTGAGATCACCTTAAGAGGTCGTGTACTTCCAATCGGCGGACTGAAAGAGAAGCTTCTTGCAGCTAAGTACGCCAAGATTAAAGAAGTGCTGGTTCCAAAGTCCAATAAACCGGATATCAAAGAACTGGATGAGGAGATCACAGACGGACTGAAGATCACGTTTGTGGAAAATATGAATGAAGTGCTGGAACGGGCACTTGCCTGAAATGAGAGGTAGGAAAAATGGTAATTAAAAATGTTTCACTGGATATCGTTTGTGGTATCACCAGCAAACTGCCAGACACAGGAAGACCTGAAATTGCTTTTGCAGGGAAATCCAATGTGGGAAAATCCTCCCTCATTAACGGTCTGCTGAACCGAAAAGCGCTGGCAAGAACAAGTTCCCAGCCGGGAAAAACACAGACTATCAATTTTTATAATGTAAATGATTTTATGTACCTTGTGGATCTTCCAGGTTATGGATATGCCAAGGTTCCGGAGACCGAGAAGGCGAAGTGGGGAAAGATGATCGAGCGTTATCTTCATACCTCACAGACCCTGAAAGCAGTATTTCTCCTGATCGACATCCGGCACGATCCATCTGCAAACGATAAGCTGATGTATGACTGGATCGTAAATAACGGATACAATCCGATCATTATTGCAACCAAGCTGGATAAGCTGAAAAGAAGTCAGGTACAGAAGAATATTAAGGCTATCAAGGACGGACTGAAGCTGCGCCCGGGCAGTAAGATCATTCCTTTTTCCGCTGAGACAAAGCAGGGAAAAGATGAAATTTGGGCGTTAATGGACGAGTTGACCGGTGCAGTTCCGGCAGCTACGGACGAGCTGAAGGCCTGACAGACGAGGAAAAAGAATATGGGAATTATCAAGGCATTCAAGCTGGGATTTGACTATCTCAAGTATGATGAGGACGGCAATGTGGAAGCAACGCAGCGTGCTGTCAATGATGTAAACCTGGACATTGAAGCCGGCGATTTTGTGGCCGTTCTGGGGCACAATGGTTCCGGAAAATCCACATTGGCGAAGCAGATAAATGCATTGCTTATCCCTTCAGAGGGAACCATGTGGGTGGATGATATGGACACAGCCAAGGAGCCGGAGCTGTGGAAAATCCGCCAGAAAGCGGGGATGGTTTTTCAGAATCCGGACAACCAGATCATTGGTACGGTTGTGGAAGAGGATGTAGGCTTTGGTCCTGAGAATATGGGAGTACCTACAGACGAAATCTGGAAGCGTGTGGATGACAGTCTGAAAAAGACAGGAATGACCGCTTACCGTTATCAGTCTCCGAACAAGCTTTCCGGAGGCCAGAAACAAAGAGTTGCCATCGCAGGTGTTGTGGCGATGCGTCCAAGCTGTATTGTACTGGACGAGCCAACTGCAATGCTTGACCCGAATGGCAGGAAAGAAGTATTGAAAGCCGTTTCCGAGCTCAATAAAAAAGAAAATGTAACCGTTGTCCTCATTACCCATTATATGGAAGAAGTGATCCATGCCAACAAGGTTTATGTGATGGATGGTGGAAATGTGGTAATGCAGGGAACTCCAAGAGAAATTTTTTCCCAGGTAGAGACACTGAAGAAATACCGGCTGGATGTACCCCAGGTGACATTGCTCGCCCATGAGCTTCACAAGGCTGGCGTGGACATTCCGGAAGGAATACTGACGAAAGAGGAATTGGTGGGTGCATTATGTCGATAGAGCTTAAGAACGTGACCTATACTTACAGTCAGGGTACTGCTTATGAAAGCCACGCCCTGAAAGATATAAATCTTGTAATTCCGGATGGACAGTTCATTGGTGTGATTGGTCATACTGGAAGCGGAAAATCAACCTTGATCCAGCATTTTAATGCTTTGATCCAGCCTACAAGCGGTCAGATCCTTTATAATGGAGAAGACGTGTGGGCGGAGAATTATAACCGCCGGGCTCTTCGAAGTGAGGTGGGGCTGGTATTCCAGTACCCGGAGCACCAGCTGTTTGAGAATACAGTTCTGGCAGATGTTTGCTTTGGCCCTATGAATCAGGGACTTTCCAGGGAGCAGGCTGAGGAAGAGGCAAAAAAGGCTCTTGCCCATGTAGGTGTGAAGGAAGAGAATTTTACCAAGTCTCCTTTCGAGCTTTCAGGAGGCCAGAAGAAACGGGTTGCCATTGCAGGTGTTCTGGCAATGAACCCGAAAATCCTGATCCTGGATGAGCCTACTGCAGGGCTCGATCCACAGGGAAGAGATGACATTCTGGATCAGATTGCGGCTCTTCATAAGATGAGAGGAATTACCATTATCCTGGTTTCTCATAGCATGGAGGACATTGCCAAATATGTGGAACGCCTGATCGTTATGAATCATGGGGAAATGGTATTTGACGATACACCGAAGAATGTATTTTCCCATTATAAGGAACTGGAAGGAATGGGACTTGCGGCACCGCAGATCACCTATATCATGCATGCGCTTTCCGAAAATGGCCTGAATGTGGATACCACAGCTACCACTGTGGAGGAAGCCAGGGATACGATTCTGGAAGCTTTAAAGAAGCAGAAGCCTTCACTTCTTAAGAAGGGAGGCAGAAACGAATGATCAGAGATATTACCATTGGACAGTATTATCCGGCAGATTCCGTGATTCATAAGCTGGATCCAAGAACCAAACTGGTAGGAACCATTGGATTTATTGTATCTGTATTTTTGTTCCACACCTTCGCAGGATATGCAGTGGCTACTATATTTCTTGCAGGAATGATCCTGTTGTCCAAGGTTCCTGTGAAGTTTATTTTTAAAGGTCTGAAGACTATTTTCATGCTGCTTCTGATCACCATATTTTTTAATATGATTCTTACCCCTGGTGAGGTGGTATGGAAGCTGGGATTTATTAAGGTAACAAAGGAAGGTCTGGTGCTGGCAGGTACTATGGCGATCCGACTGGTTTATCTGGTGATTGGTTCTTCCATTATGACACTGACGACTACGCCTAACCAGCTGACTGATGGCCTGGAGCGTCTGCTCCGCCCGTTGAATAAGCTCCATGTACCAGTACATGATATTGCTATGATGATGTCGATCGCCCTACGTTTTATCCCTATTCTTCTGGAAGAAACGGATAAGATCATGAAAGCGCAGATTGCCCGCGGAGCTGATTTCGAGAATGGGAATCTGATCCAGAAGGCGAAGAACATGGTTCCCCTTCTGGTGCCACTGTTTATTTCCGCATTCCGACGGGCAAATGATCTGGCCATGGCCATGGAAGCAAGATGCTATCATGGCGGCGATAACCGTACCCAGATGAAACCGCTTTGTTATAAAAAAAGAGATCATATGGCATATGTGATTTTGGCAGCGTATCTGGCTGTTGCAATTGGATTTAGGGCAGCTGGAATTTAAATCGACTGAACATCCATTTAAAAAGTTATAGTTCCCTCATCTGTATTCAGAGTCTTAAAATAGACTACGGATGCAGATGAGGGAATTTTCACAAGGAGAAAGATGATGAAACGAATTGGACTTGTTGTAGCATATGATGGAACGAATTATTGTGGCTGGCAGACACAGCCCAATGGAATTACAGTACAGGGAGTGTTGAATGATACACTTTCTGAGCTTCTGGGAGAAAAGATTGAAACGATTGGTGCCAGTCGTACAGATGCAGGCGTACACGCCCTTGGAAACGTAGCGGTATTTGACACCAACACCCGCATCCCGGGAGAGAAGATTTCTTATGCTCTGAACCAGCGTCTGCCGGAGGATATCCGGATTCAGATGTCTGAAGAAGTGGAACCGGACTTCCATCCAAGATACTGTGACAGTGAGAAAACATATGAATATCGCATTCTGAACCGCAAATTTCCGGTACCAACTGAGCGGCTTTATTCCTATTTCTATCATTACAAATTAGATGTGGACAAAATGAGAGAGGCAACATCCTACCTGATCGGAAGGCATGATTTTGCCAGTTTCTGCGGCTCCGGAGCCCAGGTGAAAACAACTATCCGTACGGTTACCGGAATTGAAGTTTTCCGTGATGGTGACATAGTTACGATTCGCGTTTCGGGAACTGGTTTCCTCTATAATATGGTCCGCATTATTTCCGGCACCTTGATTGAAATCGGAAATGGACAGTATCCACCGGAGCGCATGCAGAAAATCCTGGATGCCAAAGACCGTTCCGCTGCTGGTCCTACCGCACCGGCGCAGGGACTCACCCTGATGGGGATACAGTTCTTTGATTAATGAGTAACGTTGCTATTTAATGTGTTGAAAAGTTCTTCAGGAGGGACGCATTTGGACAATGTGTATTACTCACTCGCCGGCGCAACGCTCCAGCGAGTGAGCAATAACCATTGTCCGAATGCGTTCGCCTTGAACAACTTTCAACATATTAAATAGCAAATTTTCGAGATGCACCTTTCCAATACTTCTTTTTGGCATATCACTTCACACATTAAAAATGTCAATAGCACATAATTACAATCTAGCATAATTTCACAACAAAAATGTCCACCCCAGCACAATTTTGTGCATATCATAACACAAAAAATGAAAGAGCAATCCAAAATTAGTCCATTTTACACAGAGTATCGATATGATATTATAATCCCATCAAAAAGCTATAGAACATAGCAAATAAAAATGATACGGGAGGTTTTTTCATGAAGAGAAAAGTAGCAATGGCAATGGTAGCAGCAATGGCAGTTGGTTCACTTGCAGTTCCGGTAATGGCAGAAGACGGAGCAGCTGGCGGAAAGATCGGTATTTCAATGCCTACACAGTCTCTGGAGCGTTGGAATCGTGATGGTTCCTATCTGCAGAAACAGTTCGAAGATGCTGGATACGAAGTAGAACTTACATACTCTGACAACGAGACAGACCGTCAGGTAAACGATATCCAGAACCTGATTTCCGACGGAGTTAACCTGTTAGTTGTAGCAGCTATCGATGGCGAGGCTCTTAATACAGTTATGGATGAAGCAGCAGATGCAGGAATCCCGGTTATTTCCTATGACCGTCTGATCAAGTCCGACGCTGTTTCCTATTATATTTCTTTTGATAACTACACAGTAGGTACCCTTCAGGGACAGTACGTAGTAGATTCTCTGGATCTGGACAATGCTGGAGACAAGACATACAATATCGAGTTTACAGCTGGTGATCCTGCTGATAACAATGCCGGATACTTCTTCAACGGTGCATTTGATGTATTAAAACCATACATTGATGCAGGAACCTTAAATGTAGTTTCCGGACAGACTGATTTTGATTCTGTTGCAACACCTGCATGGGATACCCAGACAGCACTTGAAAGAATGCAGAATATTCTGGCATCCTATTATGCAGACGGAACACAGCTTGACGTAGCTCTTTGCTCCAACGACTCCACAGCACTTGGTGTAACACAGGCAATCGAGTCTGACTATGCTGGTGATAACACAGTCCTGATCACAGGACAGGATGGTGATGAAGCAAACCTTGCAAACATCGTTGACGGAAAACAGTCCATGACCGTTTACAAAGCAGTTGCCAATGAAGCAGTCGTAACACTTGACCTTGCAAAAGCAATGCTGGCTGGTGATACAGTTGATGAGTCTCTGATTGAAAAATCTGGTTGGGATTTCGAGTGTGCATATGATACAGAGTCCTATGAGACATCTGAAGGCAACAAATGCCCATCCTTCCTTCTGGTTCCTACAGTTGTAACAAAAGACAACCTTCAGGAAGCACTGGTTGACCCAGGATACTACACAATGGATGATGACGGATATCTTCATCCGGCAAACTAATGAAGGCTGAACGAAAACGTCATACAAATCAAAAATAAAGGTTTAAATGTGGGCGGGGTGAAAAGCCCCGCCTGTTTTATGGGAAAGGGGGCGCCATTTTGGCTGACAATATTTTAGTAATGGAACACATTACGAAGGAATTCCCCGGTGTCAAAGCTTTGGATAACGTTAACCTTGAAGTTCAGCGTGGCGAGATTCATGCGCTGATCGGTGAGAACGGTGCGGGAAAGTCCACATTGATGAACGTATTAAGTGGTCAGTATCCATACGGCAGCTATACTGGAACGGTTACCTACGAGGGTGAAGAGTGTAAGTTTAAAAAGCTTAATGACAGCGAGGCAAAAGGTATCGTTATTATTCACCAGGAGCTTGCATTGATCCCACTGCTTTCCATCGGTGAAAACATGTTTCTCGGAAACGAGATCAAAAATAAAAGAGGAGCCATCGACTGGGATAAAACATACAGCGAGGCTGAGAAACATATGGCTCAGGTAGGTCTTCATGAATCTGCCCAGACCCTGATCAAAGATATCGGAACCGGCAAACAGCAGCTGGTAGAAATTGCGAAAGCTTTTTCAAAAGATGTTAAACTGCTCATCCTGGATGAGCCGACTTCATCCCTGAATGATGAAGATGCAAAGATGCTTCTGGACCTGCTTATGGAATTTAAAAAACAGGGACTGACATCTATTATTATCACACACAAACTGAATGAGATCATTTACTGTGCAGACCGTTGTACCATTCTTCGAGACGGAAGCACAATCGAGACACTTACAAAAGGCGTGGATGACTTAAGCGAGGACAGGATCATCAAAGGAATGGTTGGACGTCCTATGGAAGATCGTTATCCGAAACGTGAGCACAATGTAAGTAAAGAAGTGATGCTGGAGGTAAAGAACTGGACGGTTCATCATCCTCTGTATCCGGAAAAAATAGTAGACGACAATATTTCCTTTAAAGTACATAAAGGTGAGGTTGTTGGTTTCTCAGGACTGCAGGGTGCAGGCCGTACAGAGCTGGCAATGTCCATCTTCGGTAAGAGCTATGGAAGTGCAATTTCCGGAGAATTGTACATAAAGGGTGAAAAAGTAGATTTGAAAGATCCTCGTGCAGCCATCCAGCATGGTCTTGCATATGTAACTGAGGACCGTAAGACAAACGGACTGATCCTTGATGAGTCCATTCGTTTCAATACAACTCTTGCCCGTCTGAACAAAGTCTGTGATAATGGAATTATCAACACGGACCTTGAGGTACAGCTGGCGGAGCAGATGACAAAAGAAATGGGAACGAAAACACCTTCCAATGAGCAGCGTATTGGTAACCTGTCTGGTGGTAACCAGCAGAAAGCCCTTCTTGGAAAGTGGATGTTCACAGAACCAGATATTTTGATTCTGGATGAGCCTACCCGTGGTATCGACGTAGGTGCAAAATATGATATTTACTGTCTGATCAATCAGATGGTGGAACAGGGAAAATCTGTAATCATGATTTCCTCAGAAATGCCTGAAATCCTTGGTATGTGCGACCGGATTTATATCATGAATGAAGGTAAAATGGCCGGAGAACTGGATGCGAAAGAAGCTACCCAGGAAGGCATCATGGCACATATCATGCAGAATCAGAAGAAATAATGAAGGGGGAAAACAAAATGAATGCAAAAATAAAAGACTTTTTAAGAAAATATACGATGGTTATTGCACTTGTAATCGTATTTATCCTGTTCTGTGCTCTGACTGATGGACGACTTCTTTTCGCACAGAACATGTCAAACCTTATGCTTCAGAACGGATACGTACTGGTTCTTGCATGTGGTATGTTACTCTGTATCTTAACTGGTGGTAACATCGATCTTTCTGTTGGATCTGTTATCTGCTTCGTTGGTGGTGTTGCAGCTGTCCTGATCGGCAGCAAGGGCTTCAATCCATTTATCACCATTCTCCTTTGCCTGGTAATCGGCCTTCTGGTTGGTGTATGGCAGGGCTACTGGATTGGTTATAAGAGAATTCCTCCATTTATCACAACACTTGCCGGCATGTTCATTTTCCGTGGATTTGGACGTCTGGTACTGGATAATAAGACAGTATCTATCCAGAACAAATCTTTCCTGAATGTATTTACATCCTACATTAACATTCCGGGACTTGATGATGGAAAGAAATATTCTGCACTGATCGTTGGTGTTCTGATCGCATGCTATATTATTTTCTCTACCATGCGTTCCAGAGCAAACAAAGCGAAAAAAGGTTATCGCCAGAATACAGCAGCTTCTGATTACAGCAGAGCAGCCGTGATTGCAGTTGTTATTCTGTGGTATTGCTACAAATTATATCAGTATAAAGGTATTTCCGTAATGCTTGTATGGGTAGTTGCAATCTGCATGATCTACAACTTCATCACATCCAAGACAGCGTTTGGACGTTACTTCTACGCAATCGGCGGTAACGAGAAAGCAACACAGCTTTCCGGTATCGATACAAATAAGGTTTATTTCATTGCATATACAAACATGGGCTTACTTGCTGGCCTTGCAGGTCTTCTCTGCGCAGCACGTGTAGGTTCTGTAAATGGTAGTACAGGTACATCCTTCGAGATGGATGCAATCGGTTCCTGTTTCATCGGTGGTGCTTCTGCATACGGTGGAAGTGGTACTGTAGGCGGTGTTGTAATCGGTGCTCTTCTCCTTGGTGTTATCAACATGGGTATGTCAATCATGGGTATCGGTGATTCCTGGCAGTATGTTGTAAAAGGTGCTGTACTTCTGATCGCAGTTGTATTTGATGTTATCTCTAACAGAAAATCCAACTAAATAATTGCAAAAAAACTGCTGAGAGTGCAGTAAAAAGTAATTAGAAAGGAGCTGTTGCAGAAATGCAATGGCTTCTTTTGCATATAGCATGCAAATATGGTAAACTGTAGATATTTGAAATCATATTTATAAAATGGCGGTTTGCCTACAGGCAAAAGCGCGGGCAATAAAGGAACTTATTAATTATGAAAAAATCCACATTGACTGTTTTTTTTATTATAGTAGGCTGTATGTTATTTCTCTCTGGAATCTGGATTTATTTCCAGAAAAAACTGGATCAGGTGGATCTTGGTGAAGGCGAGGGTGCATCCAGTTACGCAAAACATTATCTGATGATAGCAGGAGCGGAAAATACCCTGATGTGGGATTCCATCTATGAAAGCGCCAGCCAGGCGGCAAAGGATGCAGATGCTTATCTGGAATTGATCGAGCCCGGGCACGATTCCAATTATAGTCAGGCGGATTATCTGCGTATTGGAATTGCCTCCCAGGTGGACGGGATCATTCTGGAAGCTGATGGAAGCGATGAAGAGCAGGAACTGATCCAGGAGGCCTCAGATGCGGATATTCCGGTAGTTACGGTGCTGACAGATGATTCCTCCAGTGCCAGAATCAGCTTTGTTGGACTGAATAGTTATCAGCTGGGAAATGCTTACACGGAACAGATTCTTGGACTTTTAAAGGAACATGAGAATACGCAGGTCCTTCTTTTGTCAAATTCCCAGTCCAAGACCCAGGAGACCAATCTGATTTATTACCAGATTAAAAAAGAACTGGAGGAAAAAAAGAAGGATTATCAGACCGTAACGATTTCAGAATACAACATTGACAGCAGCTCTGGCTTTGATACAGAGGAATTTGTCCGGGATATTTTTGTAAGCGAGGAGAACCTGCCAGATGTGCTGGTGTGCATGGATGAGGTTGTGACAGAGTGCGTTTACCAGGCTCTGGTTGACTATAACCAGGTTGGAAATGTGGATGTAGTTGGTTTTTATTATTCCGATGTAATTCTGGATGGTATCAGCAAAGGGATTATTTCTTCGGCTATCGCTCTGGATATGGATGAAATCGGAAGATACAGCGTGAATGCCCTGGAAGAGTTTTCCTCCTTGGGACATACCAGCAACTATTACAGTGTGGGTCAGCATGTGATCACCAGAAGCAATGTTGGGACTTACAGAACGGAGGGGAATTAAGTGAGAAAGAGAAAAGAAAGCCTTTCCGTCCAGAATTCCATACAGACAAGATTAAGCTTTGTTATGGCCCTTGTCATGGTGTTTGTAGTATGCATCAATTTTTTTATCTTTGAACAGATCCATACCGGTGTAGACCGGATTGATGCTGTTTTTTCCAGCAATGCAGCGATTAATGATCTCTCGGATACCTTAAACAAGCTGGAAGGAACGGTTTACGAATATCTGAATATAAAGGGAACCAAGGCTCTGGAAAATTACTATCGCTATGAGCAGGATTACCGGGAGCTTCTGGATAAGCTGAATGACCGGAATGTGGATAATGAAGTAAAAATGCTGGAAAAAAATATACGCAGAATGTCAGAAAGCTATCTGAATCAGACCAGCGAGACTGTTCAAGCCAAGCGAGGCAGAAATATTGAGAAGTACAAGGCTTCTTATGAAAAAGAACTGCAGCTTTATGAATATATCAATTCTTATATTTACAAGTTGAATAATCTGCGTTTCCGGATGAATTCCTCCAATTACCAGCTCCTGCTTTCTTCTATGGATGTACTGTATCGGCTGGCGTTGGTGGTTATTTTCATTGTGGCGGCAGTAGGTGTGGCCATTATCATTCTGTTTGTGCAATCCATGATCCGGCCGCTGACCCAGCTTTCCAGTACTGCGCATGAGGTTGCCATGGGAAATCTGAATGTGCCAATTCTGCCTGTTGTCTGCGAGGATGAGGTTGGCGTGGTAACCCGGAGCTTTAATCAGATGCTGGACAGCATACGCATTCATATTAAACAACAGCGTGAGAGTATAGAGAAGCAGGCACAGATGAAGGAGAGGGAGCTTCTTATGGAGACCCATCTGAAAGAAGCACAGCTGAAATATCTTCAGGCTCAGATCAATCCTCATTTCCTGTTTAACTGTCTGAATGCCGGGGCCCAGCTTGCCATGCTGGAGGATGCAGAGCGTACCGGTGTTTTTCTGGAAAAGATGGCAGACTTTTTCCGATATAATGTGCGGAAAATGGAGGATGATGCTCTTCTCTGGGAAGAGGTGGATGCAGTTGACAATTATATTTATATTTTAAATGTCCGATTTGCCGGAGATATCAATTATGAAAAAGATGTGGATGAGGGAATCGGGAATTTCAGGATTCCAAGCATGATTTTGCAGCCTCTGGTGGAAAATGCCGTGCAGCATGGAATTCACGACTGTATGGAAACTGGAAAAATCAGAATGTCCATTCACAAGGATGGGGATGACCTGGAAATCACAGTCAGTGATAATGGCGCCGGAATGACACAGGAGATGATTCAATCCGTTATGGCAGGGAAAGCACGAAATAATGGAGAGGACCGTTATTCTACAGGCATAGCAGTAGGAAATGTAATTGACAGATTGGAATTGTATTATAAACAAAAAGATCTTCTTACCATAGAAAGTGAGGGCCTTGGACTTGGAACCAGTGTGCATATCACCTTACCGGTGGAGGTTGAAGGTACCAGTGAATGAGTAAAAAGTGATAGCATGGAGTATGCTGCAATGAGCAGTGACAGAGGCTGAATAAAGGGGAGCAAAAAAATGTACCGTATTCTGATAGCAGATGATGAAGGACTTATGCTGGAGGCTTTTAAAGGAGTGATTCTGGCTGAATTCGGAGATAAATGCAGTGTGGAAACTGCGAAAACAGGAAGGGCGGTAATCGAGAAGGCGGAGACCTTTCACCCGGATATTGTGTTTATGGATATTCACATGCCTGGAATTAATGGAATCCAGGCTATGCGGGAAATCCGGAAGTTCAACAATTCCGCCTTGTTTTATGTAGTTTCTGCATATGACAAATTTGATTACGCCAAAGAAGCCATCAATCTTGGTGTGGAACAGTATCTTACGAAACCGATTTCGAAAAGTAAGATTATTTCTGTGGTGGAAGAAGCGACAGCAAAGGTGGATAAGGTTCGTGATCAGAGAAGTAATCTGTTGAAAATCCAGGAAAAGCTAGAGACAGTTATCCCGGTTGTGGAATCTGGTTATGTGAATTCTCTTCTTTTCCAGAAGGAGATGGCAGCAGCAGGTTATTACCAGCAGCTTCTGGATATTGAATATGGCCAGGGTTATGTTATGGTGGTGCAGTTTGGACAAAGCTATGAAAATGGAAGACTGGTAAGCCCGGTTGGAATGAATGTGAAGGCGCAAAGCTTTTATCCGGAATTTCGGGATGTGGTGAAGTCTGCTTTTCCCTGTGTAGTTGGAAATATTATGTCCAACCGCATCCCTGTGGTAGTGCCTTGTGAAATTTTCCAGAATCCTTATGAAGACCGCATTGATCTGGTGGAAAAGGCAAGAGAGCTGGTGGCAAGATTGGAGGGCAGACTGGATGCAAAATTTCGTGTGGGAATTGGAAGAGTATGGGAAATGGAAGAGCTTGAGAGATCTTACCGCGAAGCACTCCGGGCATTAAACGGAAGCCTGAGCAGGGTAATACATATAGAGGATCTTTCCCAGAATGGTGTCTATGACGAGGCTTTTCCCGGCAATGATGAGAAGAGGATGTTCCGCTGTCTTGAGGAGGGAAATGAGGAGGGGATGCTCCAGGAGGTGAACTTCTTCTGTGACTGGATGGTAGAGCATTATTCACAGGATATGAATAATATCCGCCTGAAAATACTGGAGTTTATTATCTGGGGTGAGAAGATTGCCTTTGACAGCGGCGCAATCAATTATGGATTTAGTTACCGCAGGGACTATTTGGATACTGCAATGTCGCTTTCTACCTATGAGGATCTTCGTAAATGGTTCCAGGAAAAGATGGTAAATGTATGCCGGGCAATCCGGGATCAGAAGGAAGATCAGTCTAATTCCGCGGTAAAGAAGGCCATGCTTTATATTCAGGAAAATTACAGCAGGGATATTTCTCTGGATGATGTGTCCAGCCAGGTAAATATCAGTCCTTATTATTTCAGCAAGATTTTTAAGGAGGAGACTGGAGAGAATTTTATTGAGTATCTGACCAGAGTCCGGATCGATAAAGCCAAAGAGCTTCTGGTAGATGCAAATGTGAGCGTAAAGGAAGCGGGAATCCAGAGCGGCTATTCGGATCCCAATTATTTCAGCAGGATTTTTAAGAAGCAGATGGATATGACTCCAAGTGAGTATAAAGCGAGGTATGGAAAATGAGAAAGTGTCGTTGGCTGATCTTGTCGTTGGCTTTGCTCCTGGCAGCTGCATTGGCAGCAGGTTGCGGAAGTAGGCCTCAGGAGCCGCAGAAGGAAGAAGCAAAAGAGGAAGATAAGCTGCAGATCGGGCTTAGCTTTGACTCTTTTGTAATTGAGAGATGGCTGCGGGACCGGGATATGTTTGTTTCTACGGCCCAGAGCCTTGGGGCAGAAGTGAATGTGCAGGTAGCCGGAGGTGTTGTGGAAGAGCAGATTTCCCAGATAGAGTATTTTATTAAGAAAAAGATGGATGTGATCGTGGTGATCCCTATTGATGGAAATGCTCTGTATGATGTGCTGAAGGAAGCCCGGGAAATGGGGATTTATATAATCTGTTATGACCGCATTGTGGAAAATGTTAATGCAGATCTGTATATTACCATTGATAATGAAAAGGTTGGAACCCTTATGGGAGAGGCGCTGATCCAGGCTTGTCCGGAGGGAGGAAATATTTTTGCTATCAATGGATCTCCTACAGACAGAAATGTGGATGAAGTTGTGAGGGGGTTCAATAAAGCCATTGAAGGCAGTAATCTGAATGTGGTTTATACGGGATATTGCGATAACTGGATGGCAGAGCTGGCCGGAAACTATGTGACTCAGGGGTTGGAAGTTACAAAAGATATTGTAGGGGTGATGTGCGGAAATGATGATCTGGCAAGTCAGGCAGTGAAGGTATTGTCGGAGAATCGGCTGGCCGGGAAGGTTGCTGTGGTGGCCCAGGATGCGGATCTGGCAGCCTGTCAGAGGATTGTGGAAGGTACACAGGAAATGACCGTCTATAAGCCTATTGAACAGGAAGCGAATACAGCGGCTGAGTTCGCAGTGGCGCTTGGCAAAGGAGAGGATATTACTTCCGGAGAAGGGGAATACAAGGCGGTAGAAACCTTCAATGATGGGACATATGACATTCCTTATTATAAAATCGATCCAATCGCGGTGACGGCGGAAAATATGGATAAGGTGATCATTGACGGGGGATTTCATACGAGAGAGGATGTCTATTTGAATATTCGATAAGGAAAGGTGCTTCAAAGCGGACGCAGTGCGGACGAAATAACAAAAAGACTGATTTTTCATGCAGCTGCATGAAGAACCAGTCTTTTTGTATGGGGAAAAGAATTTTTTATGAATATACTCTGTCGATTTGAATCACGGCACAATAGTTGCCATCATCCATATTGCGGATGCGTTCTTTGAGGAGATTTGTGATCTCCACGTTGGTGAGTTTGCATTCGAAAGGAACCGCTATGTCGAAGATCAGGTTTGTGTGGGTAGGACCTTCTACTATGCGAAAATCGTGAATGGAAAGACGACGGTCCAGATTGCGGGTGATTTCTTCAATCTGGCTGCGTATTTCATTGACCTCCTTGTTGTCTGTGACAATGGGATCAATGTGGATGGTGGCAGAACAATTCAGTTTGTCCTGAAGCTCATGCTCAATGTTGTCAATCTCATCGTGGATGATCAGCAGATCTCCGTGGGCGGGAACCTCAGCGTGGAGGGAAAGAATCAGTCTGCCTGGACCGTAGTCATGGACAATCAGGTCATGCATGCCGTGGACAAGGGGATGGGCAAGAACGATCTCTTCGATTTCCTCTACTAAATTTTTCTCCGGGGCTTGTCCGAGCAGGGGATCAATGGTATCCTTCATTGTAGTGGTTCCGGTATAGAAGATAAAAATGCCCACCAGGACACCGAACCATCCGTCCAGCACCAGTCCGGTAAGCTGACTGATGATAGTTGCCAGAAGAACCAGACTGGTGGAAACTGTGTCACTTAAACTGTCTCCGGCTGTAGCCTGCATGGCAGTACTGTCGATTTTGTGACCGATAGTGCGGTTATAGTAGTACATATATATTTTTACCAGAATAGATGCAATAAGGACAGCAATAATAACCGGGCTGCATTCAATGGGCTCCGGGGTGCGGATCTTGTCAATGGAGGAGCGGATCAGCTCGAAGCCCATGATCAGAATCGCAACTGAGACAAGAAGTCCGGAGATATATTCCATGCGTCCATGTCCAAAGGGATGCTCTGTATCCGGTTTTTGTCCGGAGAGCTTGAAGCCCACCAGAGTGATCACAGAGGAGCCTGCATCCGATAAGTTGTTGAAGGCATCCGCCGTGATGGCAATAGAGCCGCTTAGGATTCCGGCAAGCCATTTTCCTATAAAAAGAAAAATGTTCAAGGCAATTCCTACAGCTCCGCAGAGCATGCCATAAGACTGGCGAACCTGGGGGGAGTTGTAGTCTTTGTAATCTTTGATGAAAAAATGGGATAAAAATGTTATCATGAAAACTTCACCTCAAATAAAAGTAACTGTTCAGTTCTCTTACAGTTACGCGCTTTGTGATGCACAGAAAGGCGAACCCTCCTGCGGCACTTCCACAGCTGTCTCCTGGGGCTTTCATAGTGAAAATGCCTCGCGGAATAGTATTTGCTGAATAGTTATCTGAAAAAATAAAATAGTTACTGTGTATCCTGTGAATACATTCTTTTTAATGTAGCACATTGCGGAGAAAAATACCAGAGAAAATTTATAAAATGCCTGATTATATGAACCATTTATGATAATGTCCTAATATACCATAAAGGAAAATGTCCCAATGTAGTATAATGCTTCCATCAACA
>NZ_CAXUBQ010000031.1:0-41406 GCF_964249465.1 Ruminococcus sp. Marseille-P328
GCTATTATCTGGTTGGCTAAACCTTGGATAAACCGGAATCCCACCGGCTTGACTACACACCCTTAGCTGGGCGCACAACTGGAATTTGTAATCAAACAAGCCCTACCCATAATCCAACCGCTATAAGTAATATACCAAGTATTCTTCCTACAACTTTTGACTTTCGGTATCCTAAAAAAGTTGTTGTTTCTGGAGTGGTAAATGGCAACACAACAACATCTATACCCATTACTATAATTCCAATTCCTATAATAAAGTCGCTGTTTAATGTAATGCCATAAAACATAACTAAAAACCCTAAAATAATCCCTATCATAAAATACTTGATTTTCTGTCTATCTTTCTCAATTATCTTTCTATAACTGTTTTCGCATTCATTGCTACAGAATTCAAAATTACTATTTAGTTCTTTGCCACAATATCTACATTTCTTCATACTAATGTTCCCCCGATAATTTCCAAAATTCCGTTCAATAACTCCCGATTTTTCGTTCTCTGCGACTTCCCGATAAATGGGAAGTTAATTGATACTATCATAAAATCTTTGCAACACGATCGCCAACTCTTCCGGATCTTCTATGTTTGCTTCATGACCTGTTTTCATAAGTTCATGGAAGTTGGAATTGTTCAAATAATGGCAAAGTTCTTTTGCAGTTTTTTTGTTCGCATTGTCCTTCTCTCCACAAACGATTAATACCGGACAAGACACCTTATGAAGTGAGTCGCTGAAATCTAATTCAGCCATCGTACCACATAGGTTAATAACATCTGCTTTTTTGAAGCCCATTTTATTGAATGCCGAATTCGGCATAAGATGAAACAACATATTCTGAACTTTTAATAATTTTTTTGGCATTTTATATTGTGCTGCAATTAATACGAGTGCCTTTACTTTATCCGGGTGGTCTATCGCATAATTAAGTGTCAAAACAGCTCCCAGTGAAAGCCCACATAAGACAATTTCTTCATTCTCCTTGTCGCATTCTGATGAGAATGCTGAATATAATTCCTTATATGTAGCAGCTTTCCCTTCTAACATCTCTGATAAACTTAAACTGCGACTGCTTTTCGATACTTTCGTTTCTTTTATTACTCTATTCCAACTGTCTGGTTTTTGCCCTAGTCCATGCAAATATAAATACTTCATATATTGTCACCCTTCAAATTTATATTTCACGCTTTCTATCACTTTATATGTCTGTATCTGAAATATTCAGCCACAAACTTTATCGGGGATAGGCACTTGTGCCGCAAGGGGAAACTCCCCTTGTACGAAATCTCTGATTTCGCTGTATTTCCCGGATTGAGATTTCTCAAAACCGGGAGCAGCACCGCAGGTCGCACGATACAGGCAGATGAAATTGCATGTATAGAAGTGCGCTCTTAGCTTTGCCAAGAGAATTATGCCGTATCCGGCATGTTATCTTTTTTCAATTTCTTTTTTCGACTTCTGAAGCATTCTGCCAGATTTAATAATTTGACATATCTGCTCCTGTTATTCATCATCTGTAAATTCCATCATCTCATCAACAGTGCAGTCCAGCTTCTTGCATATCTTCTCAATCGTCTCCATTGATACATACTGGTTTTTTCCCATCCGGGCAAGAATATTACCACTGATCCCAGTGAGGTACTGCATCTCTATCCGCTTCATATTTTTATCTATGAGCATTTTCCATAATCTGTTATAACTTACGCCAATAAGCTACCTCCATATTTCTCATTCAACCATATTTTGATTATATCACGTTTTCGTTAGGTTGAATACCTGTAATTTTTGATTTCTTCTTTAAAATGGAAAAGAGAATGCCCCGGCAAAGAGCAGCCTCTCCAACCATTTATCCCGGTTTAGTCAAATGGAACCTCTCCTTCTGGTGCTTCCATAAATCCGTCCTTATCTGTTTTCTGTGTTTCTGACGAATCTGCACCGGCACCGTTATCCTTGTTCTGAGCAAATTCATGTTCTTCCACAATCACATCTGTGGTGTAAATTGTTTTCCCGTCCTTATCCTTATAATTACCGGTGCTGATACGACCTCCGATCACAATTCTCGTTCCCTTGTGAAGATATTTCTGTGCAAACTCTGCACTCTTTCCAAATGTGACACAGGAAATAAAATCTGCTTCCTGTTCTCCGTCACGTTTATATCTTCTATTTACCGCAAGTGTATATCTTGCTACTGCCATATCATTATCTTTTCCGGCATATTTGATCTCCGGATTCTTTGTCAGTCTTCCCATTAAAATCACTTTATTCATAATCGCTACTGTCCTTTCCGCAGCTACGCTGCCATTGCATATTCTTCATCATCTGGTTCATTGTCCGGCATAAACATTGCACATGCGTCCGGTGGATTAGTATCATCCGGCGAAAACATTTTCCGAATCATTTCATATATGCTCGGATACCGATATGCGATTTCTTCTCTTGTGAGGAATCTGCATACCTTGTAAAGATTCTTTTTCATTTCTGCATCCGTTGCAAGCATAGCTGCCAGATGGATTCTTTTCTTTGTACAGTTCAGATTCGGGCATCCAAACCAGTGGATTATCTGCATTTCTTTCATTTTCAGTTCTGTCATAAACTGCTCCTTTCCAGGCATTTCGCCCTGTAAACATTGTTATCAGTTTCATTCGTCCGGCGGTCTGGCGTGCGTTTCCCTGTCATCTGCAGTCGTCTCAGACTGCCTCTGCCTGCATCAGCAGGCCACTGACCATAAGGCTTTGGTCAGCCGCCCATCATCGGGAGTGTCATTATGATTCCGCTCACTCTCTGTAAAAGAAAGGTCATGGCAGAACTCCTGGTAGACTTCCAGGGTGCACTTATCGGTTGTCAAGGTTCAGCGAAGGAACATTCCAAAACGTCCTCTGATTACTAAAGTCAAATGACTTGGCATGATGCAAAAAATTCGTGATATTTTTTTGCATTTTTATCATTTTTTCTTTTACTTTTGTTAGCTCCTTCACTTACTCTGTATTGGGAGAGATAAAAGCGGACATGATTTTGAAAAATTATGAAAAAATTTTGTTCCTCTACCTATAAAGCTTTTGAAAGTGTATTTACCAACCCCCTTTTGCAAGTTTTTTTCGCAAAAATGAACTATTCCCTCACTAATTGCAAGGTTCAGAGGGTGTTTGGACGGTACTTTCGCAGAAAAATTTATTTTTCTTACTAATCACACGTGGGGACTTGAAGA
Organism: Ruminococcus sp. Marseille-P328; assembly: GCF_964249465.1. Taxonomy (NCBI): domain Bacteria; kingdom Bacillati; phylum Bacillota; class Clostridia; order Eubacteriales; family Oscillospiraceae; genus Ruminococcus; species Ruminococcus sp. Marseille-P328. The sequence continues at coordinate 3,198 of NZ_CAXUBQ010000031.1, forward strand.
ATGTCAGATGATTTTAAAAAAAACAAAAAAGAAGCACTGACCGTTACAGTCAGTGCTTGTAAGATGAATATTTAAATTTTACTGTCTTTCTCACACACCAGCCTTTCATAATCCAGAAATCCTCGGATATACATTTCTTTTGCCACAATCCCTTCCATGGCATTTTTCGCTGAAATAATTCTGTCCAATGCCTGCCACATCTCCTGTCCGGCATCTCTGAGGACTGGTTCCAGTATATCTATGTAATGATGAATTTCTGCTTCCAGAGAAAACATCTCTGGATCAGATTCAAGAAATCTTTCCAGTTCCTGCTGGTATTCTTCATAATAACTTTCAATCAATTCTCTTCTCATATCCGGAATCCCCCTTATATATAAATCAGTTCCTGCTTGATGATTTCAGCAGCCCGGTTGCGGATATTGTTGCAGTGGCGTACCCATTCCATAGGATTCTGTCTCTTCAGTTCCTCGGTAACTCCCTCCGCACTTCGTATTTGAGCTTCAATCAGCTCAAAGCGTTCCTGTGCCTGTTCATTCAGATCTGCCAGGTAGCTGTCCAGTCTGGCGGTCAGAAGAAGATATGTATAAGTTCCAGATTTATGTTCTTTCAGATATTCCTTCCGAAACATTCCCCAACAGCCGATCGGTCTGGTTTCCTCCGGATAATAAAGATTCGGTAAATAGTAGTCTCCAACTTTTGTGTATTCGATTTTCATAGTGTTTTCCTTTCGCTTTTCATGAAATTGTCATGTTAAATGCGTAGGATGTGCGTTTTTCCTTTAAAATCTTTTCACATAGAAGACATTAAGTGTTTTATCCCTTGTGACTTTGCTGATGTGTGATAAAGAAGTAATAGAAGTGTAAAAAATTTTGCCGTTCCTATCCGGCACTTAGCTCTTGTGTCGGATAGGTCAGGCGGTTATTCGGGTAAGTCCACCTTGCCAACAAAAGAATAATAAATCTCAATGTCCTGTCTGCGGGTCTTGTTCTCGTCATAGCTGCACTCATGCACAACGATTTTCTCTACAAACTCCCGCAGCAGAGTAGGGGTAAGTTCTTCAAAGCTGGTATGCCGCCGGACAACATTCATAAACTTTTCTGCGTTCACGGTGGCTTCCTGTGCTTTGGAAAGCTCCGCTTGGATAGCGGCGGCTCTTTCTTTCAGTTCCCGTTGCTCTGCTTCATAGTCTGCCGACAGCTCTGTGAAACGCTCGTCTGATATGCGCCCGGTTACGCTGTCCTCATACAGCCGTTTGAAGATAGCGGATAACTCGGCTATGCGTTTCTCGGCGGTTTCCAGCTCCTTTTTCTTGGCGGCGTTCCTGCGTTTGCCCCCGTCCTCGTTCTGCTCAATCAAGAGCTTCATAAACCGGGCTTCATGCTTTGCCGCATAGCTTGTCACTTTCCGCAGATTGGAGAGTACACCAGCGGTCAAGAGGTCGGTGCGGATAAAGTGCGCCGTACAGTCATGGGTGCGTTTCTTGTAGTTGCCGCAGATATAACAGTCCTGCTTGCGCTTATCCGTCTGGTATCGTTGCTGATACATCACGCTGCCGCAGTCCGCACAGAACAGTATGCCGGAGAACAAGCCCACTTCATCATAGCGGTTGGGGCGTTTGCGCTGCTTGCGAAGCTCCTGCACCCGTTCCCATGTTTGGGTGTCTATGATAGGCTCGTGGTGGTTTTCAAAGATTGCCTGCTTATCCTCGTCATTGTAAATGATTTTGCTGCACTTGTAGGATTGCGTGGTAGTCTTGAAGTTTACCAGACAGCCCGTGTATTCCCGGTTTTCAAGGATATGCACAACGGTATTGGTCGCCCACTTGCACTCATAGCCGGGGTGGTAACGGTGGGTGTGTCCCGTCCTGCGGTATTCCAGCGTTCCCGGCGTAGGGATTTGCTGCTCTGTGAGCATACGGGCTATCTTGGTCGGACCGTTCCCAGCAAGACAGAGGTTGTATATCTGCTTGACTACGGGTGCGGCTTCCTCGTCAATAATGAAATTTTCGTCCTCGTCCATGAGGTAGCCATACACAGGCTTGCTTGTGATGGGCTTGCCACTCATGCCTTTTGAGCGTTTTACCGCCCGTATTTTCTTGCTCGTATCTCTCACCAGCCATTCGTTAAAAATATTCCGCAGAGGGGCAAAGTCATTGTCGCCCTGTGCGCTGTCCACTCCGTCATTGATAGCGATGAAGCGGACACCTTTCTGTGGGAAAATCATTTCTGTGTACATTCCCACTTGCAGGTAGTTTCGCCCTAACCTCGACATATCCTTTACGATAACTGTCCCGACTTTTCCGGCTTCAATGTCTGCAAGCATGGCTTGAAAACCGGGTCTTTGAAAGTTCGCACCAGAATAACCGTCGTCCGTGTACCAGCGCAGATTGGAAAAGCCGTTCTGCTTCGCATAGGTTTCAAGGATACGCTTCTGATTGGAAATGGAATTGCTTTCGCCTTGCAGCTCGTCCTCATGGGAAAGTCTTGGGTAAAGGGCGGTAATTGGTTGTTGGTTGGTCTGTCTTAACATAAAATCCTCCGTTTCCGACAGCCAGCCCCACTATTCCGTACCTTGATTGTACCACATGGGGCGGCTGTCTGTATAGCGGCAAAAGCGTCAAATCTGCTTCTTTATGGTCGGTCAAATCGCCGTTTTTTGTGTAGCAGCTTCCGCTTCCAGCACTTTCATCATCTTGTCGGCTGCGGTGTCGGTTGCGCCCTGCTTGAAGAAGCCGGAAACGGTAAGGACGGAGTTGCCCATGCGGATTTCCGTTACACAGTCCGGGCGGCGGTCTGTTTTGGTGGTGCTTGTCTGTTTCGTTTCTGTCATAGGCTCTCCTTTCGCTGCTTCATCAGTTGCTTTAAGCGTTCCAGCTTTTCCTGTGCGGTTTCCTTTCGGAAGTTGCTGCCCGTGAAGCGGACGGGGGCGCACATGGAAGTCAGCCTGTCATAAATACGGGCGTGGGGCGTGTCCTGCGGGTGCTGCAATTCCTCCAGCGTGAGGTTGGTCGTGGCGATCAGCGGCTTGCCGCTTCGGTAACGGCTGTCAATCACGCTGTAAACCTGTTCCAGCCCGTATTCTGTCCCTCGCTCCATACCGAAATCATCAAGTATCAGCAGGGGGTAGCTGCAAAGGCGGGAAATATATTCGTTCCTGCCCTCAAAGCTGGCGGCAAGGTCATTGAGTATCGTTGCAAAGTTTGTCATGCGAACGGCAACCTCTTTTTCCATAAGGGCGTTGGCGATACAGGCAGCAAGGTAGCTTTTTCCTGTCCCCACGCCGCCCCAAAACAGGTAGCCGATATTTTCAGCCTGCATGGTTTCCCAGCTCTCCACATAAAAGCGGGCGGTTTCGGTCTGCGGGTTTCTGCCGTTGTCATGCTCAAATGTCCAATTCCGCATAGCAGGGTCGGTAAATCCCCGGCGTTTCAAGTCCTCCACTGTTTCAAGGTGCTTCTGTCGGCTTTCGGCGGCTTGCTGCTTTTCACGGGCTGCCCGCTGGCAGTCGCAGTCTGTTGGGTGTCGGTCATGCCCTAACCATTGGGCGGTTTCTTTTGAAAAGTAGGCTTCTTTGGGCGTATGGCACTTGCCGCAGTATAAAAGCCCGTCCTCGCCTGTGTAGTCCTCCGCTTCGGCGGTAGTGGTTGTAATATCCGTAATCATAGCTTCAATCTCGTTTTTCATAAGCTCTCGCCCTCCTTACATGAATAATCGGGTATGCCCTGTTTCGGGGCAGCCTTGCCTTTGGCAGCGTCCTCCTGCGCCCACTTGTAAATGGTGGCTGCATGGCTCTGGTACTGCTTCCCGGTGGAAGCGATATGGCAGGAAAGCCGGTCAATATAATACTCCCACTTGTCGGGCAGCTCTGTTTTCAGCCCGGAAAGCTCTGTATCGGTCAGTATCACATTGTTGTATCTGCCATAAGCAGCGGGGACGGGGTGTCCCGTTTCTCCCTCTCTCTCTTTTTCTATCTCTATCTCTTTCTCTAACTCTATCTCTATCTCTGGTGGACGAATGTCGGACAAATGTCCGCCTTTTGTCCGGGGCGGTAAAAGTGCCTTGTTTTCCAGTCTTGCAGCCCGTTTCCGCTCGGCTTCGGTAGAGGACTGTCCTATCATCAGCTCAATATCGGTCATATAAAAAACCCCGCTGTCAAGCTGCTCCACAAGCCCCAACTGCCGGAAAATCTCTAAAGCCCTTTCAACCGTCCCTATCTGGTGGCGGGTCAGTGTCGCTATCATCTGCGCTGTGTAGGGGATATGCTCGTCAAGCTGCAACTTCCCGCCGTTTTTCAGCGATTTTAAGTACAGCTTCAAGAGGATATTGGAATATAAAATCCCGTCTTTCATATCTTCCAGCAGCACAATGGAGTCGCTGTCAAAAAAGTTCTCTTTCAGCTTGAGGTAGTAATACTTGCGGTTATCTGCCATTGTCCCTGTCCTCCTTTTTCCGGCGTTTGGAGTAGTAGCGGGGGCAGAGTATGATAACCGCCCGGAAGCTCTGCTTGCAGCTATGTGTACAGCCCCGGCAGAGGTCGTTGTATGTGATACGGTCGCAGGTGGTATTCCCGACTTTTACTTGCCGCAGGAAAAAAGACCATTCCAGCCGCCGTTTCTTGCTCATTCTTGGCATGGGTGCGCTCCTTTCTGCCGTTTCCGCTGGTGTGGCGGTATCGGCGGTAATTCTGTATCATCTCGGTATCATTTTCGGGGTTTTTCTGCCCTGTAAGCCCGTTAAAAAATCCTTTGGTATTGCGGATAGGGTACGGGGCAGCCCCCTTGTTCTGTATGGGTTCGGGTACATTTTGGGGTGGTTTTTATCGCTCCTGTTCCTGCCTTTTCACAGGCTTGCGCTCCCGGCGTAAAATCTGGTCGATATTGCCCTTGACAGTCTGTAAGCGGCGGTATTCCTCCCGTTTTGCCCGGTAATCGTTGTAGCCGCTGTTTTTCTCTTTGATAAGGGTTTCAATCTCTGCTTGCAGGGCTTTATAGCTCGGCAGCTTGGAAATGCCGTTCTCCCTGAAATAGCGGGCGGCTGCGTCTGCTATAATAAAGTCGCTTTCGTGCTTCTGTCGGTAGGCTGCTTTTGCTTTGGCGTTTTTCTGCTGTTTCAGCCCGTCCCGGACAGGGCGGGTCTTGGAATAGGCAAGCACCTGCCGTTGCAGCTCCTTTTTCCCGTCCAGCGTCTTTTCCACCTGCTTCAGCTCCGTAAGGCTTTCCTGCATGGCGGCATAAGCGGCAGAACAGGCTTCGTCCAGTTCCTCCGGGGAAGAAAAGCCATACTGCTGATAGGCGGTAACGGTAGCTGCCATCTGCTTTAGGTTGTGCTTTGCCGCCCAGCGGTCATAGCCCACGCCCTTGCCCTCGGCTCGCTTGGCTTCCCGGTCAACCATGCGCTGCAAGGTGTTGTCTGCCGGGGTGGTTTTTGCGGCTTTTTCCTCCCGCAAGCGTTCCTTTTGGGTGTAGGGGTATTCGGGTATGGCTGTGGTCTGTTCGGCGGCTCTGCGGGCGTTCTGCGTGAGCAGGGTAAGGACAGCAGCCTTGTCAAAATCGTCCCCCAGCTTCCGGGCTGTGATAGGCTTCGTCCTGTCCGGCGTGAGGTAGGAAAGTCGCCCCCGGCTCTCCTTGACGGTCACGCCCTCCCGCAGCAAAAGGGAAGAAAACTCGTCAAAGCTGCCAGCTTGGGAAAGTGCCTGCCGTATCGTCCGGCGCAGCTTCGCCTTGTCCGTTTCAAACTTGGTGGGCTTGGTCGGCTGTCCTGCGGCTTCTCTGACAGCGTTCTCTTTATCAAGGGCAAGCTGCCCTTTCTTTGCCGCCCAGTATTCCCGTTCCGTTATCCGTTCCTTGCTGCCGTTCAAGAGGTCGATTTGGTAAAGCCCCTCCCGGTGGCACATTTCCATGACTTCACTCTTGAAATATTCCATAGCGGCGTTGGTGCAGCGGTGCTTGCAGCCCTCCCTTGTGTCGGCTGGTCTGTCCATGTAGGGCAGAAGCGGGACTTCGTAAATCCGCAGGGAGTTGATGACGATATGCACATGGATATTGCCGCTGTGGTTATGGCCGTCCGGGTGGGTGCATACAAGGGCTTGGTGGCCGGGGAAATGCTCGGCGCAAAACTTCTCACCCAACGCCTGCGCCTGGTCTACGGTCAGGCCGTTGTCCGCTGCGTCCCGTGGGTCAAAGCTGATGATGTAGTGGTGGCTTTTCACATCTTCCCGCCGCTGGTTCTTTCCATAGCGGAGATTTGCCCGCATACAGGCAATGGCAAAATCCTCCCCGCCGCAGTTCAGCGTGGACAGCCGGTAGTCCTCGCGGGGGATAAGCCTGCCGGATTCATCAAGGACGGGCTTCATGGTAAACTCGTCATGCTCAAAAAGCAGGTATTGTTCGGCGGCTCCGTAGTCGGCGTTTTTAGAGTTGATATGCTTGAGTGTTGCCAACCGCGTCACCTACTTTCTTGAGGACTTCATACTTGAGGGCGGCAAGGTCGGCTATGGCGGCGTGTACCTCGCCGGACAGCGCATTGTAAGGTGCGCCGTACTCGTTCAGATACCGGGCTATCTGGTTGAGGTTGCCGCCGATCCTGCCGTACTCGGCGGCCAACTTCCCGACAGCGGAAAGCAGTTCATCATTGACCGCCGACACATGGATTACGGGGCGTATGGTCGCCCGCCGTATCGCCTGCCGGAGAAATTCGGACTGGCTGATACCATAGGGCGCAAGCCGCGCTGTGAAGTCGGCGTATTCATCTTCGGACAGCCGGGTTTTCACAACGCGGCTGCGGTGGGGCGTGTTGTATTTCTTTCGCATGGTCGTGACCTCCTTTCTTGCCGCATGAGCGCGGCGGGGATAAGCGGCGTAAGCCGCAAAGCAGGGTTTGGGGAAGGCACTCCCCAACAAGTTTCCCGCGAGGGGCAAAAACCGCAGAATTGCGGATTTTGGCACCGTGGTAGAAACTTGCTCTCCGTAACTGCAAACCCCGGCGCATATGGGGGCTTCTCATTTTCCGCTAATATAACGCTCGAAAAGGGCTTTGCTGCCCGCTGTAGGCGGTCTTTTTTCCTTTCCGCTAAAGATACATTTCAAAGACCGTCATCTACCCGCTGGACGGGGATTTTCTCAAATTTCCTTTTGCTCCTGTAATCCGGGCAACAGCTTTTTGGCAACTGGCGGGGTAGAGAATTTTTCTTTTCACTCACTACTGCAACCGGCAAGGGGCAAAATGGCCGGAAATAGAATAGAAAAAAGCAGTAAATCTTTTTCAAGACTTACTGCTTTCGATGGCCGCCGGTGGGCGGCAAGTATTCAGTTTTTATGGCTCGTCCGGCGGGTAGTCAAATTGGAATTTGAGCAGACAGGCAATCAACCGTTCTTTCACATAGTCCTCAACTTCGGCATTGACTTGCCCGTTCATTTTGGAAAAGTATCGGATATATCCGGCATAGTGGGAAAGAACTGCGTCCACGGCTTCCGGGTCGCCTTCATGGGCTTTGACAATGGTTTCATAGGGAAGTAGCCTACTCATGGCGGCTCACCTCCATTTCCTCCCGTAACCGCTGCAAGGCAAGTTGGATATGCCGCCCCGCTGTGCTGCGTGTTTGACCAAAGTACGCACCGATCACGCGCTGCGGCTGGTGCAGGAAATAGTAGCGGAAGATTTCTTCCTGCGCTTGTTCCGGCAAAGTCGAGAGTGCAGCGGCAAGGGTGACGTTGCAGAGCAGGACGGTCTGGCCGCAGACGATAAAGGGGTGTTCTTCGTCCGGCTCCGGCTCGGCAAACTGGACAAACTTCTCATTTGTCAGATAGTCAAGGGAAATTTCCCGTTCCCATTTCTGCCGCAGCCGTATGATTTTCCCGATGGCGGCATACCGAATAACGGCTTTACAAAAGGCGTTGTGCTTGCACCGGATATACTCTTGATAGGCTTCAATCTCGGTCATGGAAATTCCCCCTCTCTGAATAATAGTACGGGGCGGGCAGCACTCCTTGCTGTCCACCCCTTGATTGCCTGCCAGCAAAGGCGGGCGGGGCTGTCAACGGCGGCGCGTATGCGCCGTTCATCTTAACCGTTGACTGGCTCGACTGGCTTTGCTATTTCGTTATGTTCATTCAGTTGTTGACAAAAGAAATGTAGATACCGAAACTGTCTGGAACATAGCTGATGCTTATCCACTTTTCTTCATTTGACAAAAGTGTTCCGATAGAAACATAGTTTTCTCCCTCGATTTCCTCTGACACATTTTCAATTACGGAAAAGCCTTCTTGGTTCAAAATCTCCATGTACTCGTTATAGTCGTTTTCGCTAACGCCGGTAAGGTTGATACTGCAATTCCCATGTTCTGTATCAAGTGTAGCCCATGCAACCGTACCAGGCGGAACAGGAAGCCCCTCCGTGTACTCATTCGCAGGCCAAACGCCCTCTTCCAATTTTGTAACACTGTTAGATTGTGTATTGCTCTCATTGCTGGTTGGTGCAGATGAGATATTTTGATTAGAACACGCAGCCAAAAAAATCATAAGCATGATTGCGAATACAGAAATATACTTCTTCATTGGTTACCTCCTGTTTTTGTGTATGGTTCTAATAATTAACAAAACAGCAATAGCCGTTGCTACAAACCCAATAGTCAAAAGGATTTGTGAAACATCAAAGGCAAATGCGCCCTCAATCTGTATATTTGTTGTCGCGTCTGCCTGTCCGATTGCTCCTTCTGGTACTTTTCCTGATTGTGCAACAGCATATACCGAAAAGGCAGCAACCGCGATAACAAGCGCAACAAGAGTAGAAATGATACCGTTCCTTTTTTTCAATGTGGTGTTATCAATGCCAAACTGTTCTGCGGTGCTGTCTGCAAATTCTTTTGGTGTGCCCAAACGTTGGATAACCTGTTGCTCTGTTTCTCCATGCTCCATAGCAGACGCAAAAACTTCATTCAAGTCACGCACAACCTCTTTTTTCATTTTGCGTGGTAAAGATAGTTCCTTTTCAACCTGTTTGATATATTGTTCTTTCATTTGGACACCCTCGCTTGTTGATAACTTTCTATAAAGCCGTTTACGCAGTTTTCATAGCTTGACCAAAATAAGATTAGTTCATCAAGTACATTCCTGCCTTTATCAGTTAAAGAATAATACTTTTTTGAGCCGCCATTTGCCGCAGCCGGAGCCAATCGGCATTTGATTAGTTCTGCTTCCTGTAAACGATACAGAATAGGGTAAATGGTTCCCTCTTTCGCATATCCCAAAACAGACGCACTATTGTTCAATTCGGTTATAATTTCATATCCATAAGTTTCCTTGCGTCCGATTAGGCATAAGAGTATCATTTCCAGAGAGCCTTTTTTGAATTGCTGGACATATTTGTTATTCATATCGTCGCCTCTCTTTAGTTTCGCTACTTAGGCTTGCTAAGTAGCAACTATATTATATCTCTTTCGAGGTATCAGAGTCAATAGTCTTAACGAAAAAGTTACAAGATGCGTGCGTAAGGCAATATCGGAATAATGGGCTGCTGTCTATCAAATTCTTGTGTGTTACTTTATGGCACATGAGCATTTGCACCCGGATTGTCCGTTCCATATCCTTCCAGCAGATTGATCACTCCCCAGGCTGCAAGTCCGGCTCCGATCGCACAAACCAATGTTTTTAAGGTCGTAATTGCCGTTGTAAAAAATGCCATAAGTGTACCTTTGGAAAACTTACATTTTCCAGTCCTTTCTTAGATTTTTTCCAGAAAGGGAAGAAAACACTATATAAACCCTGCCTTTTGTGCTACACTAAGCATAGGATTTTCTACTTGGAAAATTCCTCACACGTACAGTCGGTATATTCATTTTCGTCGATGGATACCGACTGTTCCTTTTTTCCAAATTATTCATGATTTCCTCCCATGATCCACTTCCCGACAATTTGTCGAGAAGTTACATCTGATACAGTTCCACTTCATCCTCTGGTTTTAGTATCAGATTAGTACTCAGATATTTTTCAATATCAAAAGTATTCTTTTTGTCATAATCGGACAGATATTTGTAGTTTTTATGTTTGCAAATATCGTATTTATTTGAGAAAAATGGTCTGACACCTCTCACCTGCAGAATACATTTTCCCCCGTCCATGACTGCTATTTCATCCTGGCTCATCAACTCCTTTCCTGTTTTCTGGTAGTTCATTCCATAAGACCGCTGACTGCCTCTCGTATCCGATGTGTTATAAAGATCTATGGTTTCTTTTCCCAGGATCTCCGCTATTTCCTTTAATGTCGTTTTTTCCTTTCCACCCAGGAATAAGGTCGTATCACAGTTCCCTTCGATGGTATCGGCATTATCCTTATAAATTGCCTTAAGCTGAGACTTTGACTGCAAAATAATAGAAGCTGAGATTTCCCGGCTTCTAATCGTAGCAATCAATTTTTCTAATTTTGGAATTTGTCCGATGTTCGCAAACTCGTCCAAGAGACACCTCACATGAATTGGAAGTCTGCCTCCATATACATCATCAGCTCTGTCACAGAGCAGATTAAAAAGCTGTGTGTACATAATAGAAACAATAAAATTAAAGGTATCATCGGTATCTGAAATAATAACAAACAATGCGGTTTTCCTATCACCGACCAAATCCAGTTCCAGCTCGTCATAACTCATAAGCTCCCGCAATTCCGCAATATCAAAGGGTGCGAGTCTTGCACCACAACTGATCAGAATAGATTTTGCTGTCTTACCTGCCGCCTGCTTGTAAATGTGATACTGCTTGACGGCAATGCTGTCCGGGTCCCGCATCTCCAGACGGTCAAACAAAATGTCCAGAGGGGACTCGTAGTCCTCATCCTCTTCTTTTACCTGTGCCGAGCCTAACATCTCCATGATCATGGCGAAGTTCTGTTCTTCCGGCGGAGCTTCGTGAAGCAGGTACAGCATCAGTGCCTGAAGCAGTGCTGTCTCGCTCTTCTCCCAGAATGGATCGGAGGACTGGGAACCTTTGGGTGTGGTGTTTTGTATCAGATTGGAAATGAGACGGAGTACGTCTTTGTCATCATGGACGTACTCGAACGGATTGTAACAAAAAGATGTGTCGGGATTGATAAGGTCAAAAACACGCACCTCATATCCCTTCTTTTCCAGCAGGCCGCCTGTCTTTCGAAGCAGTTCGGCTTTCGGATCGGTGATGACCATCGAACAGCAGCACTGCATGATGTTCGGCAGAGCAAAGCCTCTGGATTTTCCTGCACCGGAGCCTCCCACCACGAGAATGTTAAGACATCTGCGGTGCTTGTGGGTGTCCAGGCTGATGCGGAAGTTCTGCGTTAACAGAATATTCTGGGAGTACGGCTTCTGGCTGTATTTCTTACAGATCTGCCGGGCATCACCCCATCTGGCGGAACCATGTTCTTCCCCTCTGCGGTAGTTCTTCTGGCTGGAATAAAAAATGCCGATCCCGGCTGCGTAAAGTAACGTGCAGACCAGCACCGACTTGATGGTATATTCCGTATAATGAAGCTGGAAGGGGTGGTTCAGTTTTTCCGTTAGAACCTCCATCAGCTCAAAAAGATTCCTGCCCGGCTGAATAGCATCCGCAATCAGGATCGCTGCCCACCAGATGACAGGCAGTCCGGCAAGCCAGATCACCCAGTCTGACTTCCGGCTGTTTGTTACCGGGATGGCTGCTGTTTTGGCCTCTCTGCTCTCGGCAGATCCGTGATGTGGAAGCTGTCCACTCCAGGAACGAGGGCAAGGCTGCTTCCATTCTCCCAGTTTACGTGGATCTGCCCTGCATCGTCTACTATATCCACCTTACCTTTTAAGCCGGGTGGCATGTGGCTCTCCCCCTCCATGCTGTTAAGCGTGACCTCTGTTCCCGGCGGATATCTTCTCCTCATGGCTTCTATTCTTTCTTGTGTCATATTTCTGTATATTCGTACCACATCCTTTCTTTATCTTCCCCGTCCACGGTATGGGCGGCGGTATCTGGATTTCATGATCTTTAACAGGACACTGTCGATCCCATCGGAATAGCGTCCGTTTTTCAGGTATGTGTCCCGGAGCTTGTTTAAAGCTTCTACAGATTTGGTGTGTTCAGCTTCTGTCAGGTAGAGCTTTCCTTCTTCCTGCTCTGCCAGCTTCAGAACCAGATCCCGTGTGGTATCCACCGGAAGCCCCTGTTCTTTTTCCTGCCGGAACACTTCCCGGAGGGCATGGATCAGCATATGGTTCATGATCCGGTCCATCTTTACATATCGCATTCTTGTCATAGGCGAGCCTCCTTTTTTCCTCTTTTTTCTCAACCACAACATACCACACTTCCTCCCGGAAAGCTACTGCAAAAGAGCCGGAAAAACCCCTTTTATCAGCGTTCCGTGGACTTTTTGTTCTTGGCTGGTTTCTCTGATTTTTCCTCTGGGACGGCAAATTCATCGGGCATAAATTCCTGCTCACTTTTGCCGAGGTTGCGGTCTACCTGCTTGCCGATGGAATAGGCTGCGCTCTTTACATCCTGGATAAAGGAGCGGAGTTCTTTCGGATCTTTCTGTCCGAATGCCTGCATCTCGCATACCTTGTCAAAGGAAAAGCCGGAGACATCCACGCCATATTTCTGTGCTGTCACATACGCCGCACAATAAGCCTGTGCCGCTACCCCTGCCCGGCTGTAGCTTCCATCGTGATGGTCAAGAGATGCATACGCCAGTTCCCGGCTGATGGAATGGAATGTCGTATTTTCACTCATGCCGTTTCGGACATAGATCGTCCGCTGGTTCGGGATATACTGTGCCTGTACCTTATCCGGCAGGTTGTCTGCGATCTGAATCCGTACCTCGCTGTCGGTCAGCAGTGCTTCCATCAACTGGTCCATCGGTTTTGGCTCCGCCTCTTCCGGCTGTTTGGTGCGAATCTGGCTGATGTCATAGGCTTTCTGGATGGAGTATCCCTGCTGGATGACACCATCCCTTTCGTATTCCTGTCCGACAATGAAATTGTATCCCTTGCTTCCGGTCTTGACTACTTTGCCTTCTTCTTTCCATTTTTCAAAGGTCTTAATCTGCCGGATCTCCGGGTTCTGTGCATAGAGCAGGAACAGGTTGTCTGTCCTCTGTGGCTTACACTGTCCCATAAAATCAAGGAATCCTTTTAAGGAGTCCCCATTCTGGAAGACCTCCTGTGCCTTTCCATCGATCATGCCCCAGATTTCTTCCCTCTCCTGCTTTTTCTGTGCGGCATATTCCTCTTTCGATAGCCGCTGGGCGGACGGTTCCTGCGTGTCCTGCCCTAAAAATTTTGTCAGGTCCATCTTCTACCTCGCTTTCACCTTTCGTTTATTTCTCGCTTTCTTCTGCGTTTTCTTTGGTCCACGGTTCTTTTCCCGGCTCCGCTTCTGGGATTCCTCTGCTTTCTCCCGTTTGATGTTCTCCAGCTCCCGGCGGACACTGGGACGCTCCTGTTCCCTTGGCTTTGCTCCATCAGTCCCGTTTTCCTGCCCGGTAGAAATATTTCTGCTGTGCAAGGAAAAGCCGGACAGATTCTCTTCCCCCTCTTCCTGCACCGGGATAAAATTTTCCGGTTCGGAAGACTCCATGTCACCGACCTGGAATGCTTCATCCAGATCACTGATCTCGAACTGCACTTCACCCTCCGGCATCTGTACGGTTTCCTGTACCGCTCCGGTTTCCGGTGCGTCCATTCCTTCGGTTACCTCATGGACAGCTTCCCCGACTTCGCTTCTTACGAAATCAAGGTTCATCTTATCCATGACCCGGTTGACCTTGGCTGCATCATCTGCAAAGACCATGACCTCACTCATCTCCGGGTTCTTTTTATCCCGGATAATGACATAGAGCAGACCTCGTTTCCTGCCCTCACTGCAGAATTCACGCAGGCGTTCGGACGGTACGGTAAAGAACTTCAATGGCTTGTTCTCCTTTAACATCCGCACCATCCTGGTTTTGCCCCTCGTTTTCTTCTGGTCTTTTAATACAGCGGCAACAAATACCGCCAGATGCTTTGCCAGCGTACCGGAAAGCCTGAGCCCGTGGTCCACGCCGTCCAGGGAATACCGGACAATCTGATCCGCCGCATCGCCTCCATAATTCATACTGTTCACCTGCTTTCTGTTTCCTTTTGTCTGGTTTTCTCCGTCTTATTTTCTTCCTGTTCTGCCTGTCTCTGGATCTGCTCTGCCAGACGCATCTTTTCTTCCATCTCTTTGGACTGCTGTTCGATCCGGATACAAATGCGGATATCCTTTCGAAGCGGCTTCAGTTCTTCGTTGATCTGACCAATCCGGACACTATCCGGTTCGCTCCGGTAGAGCCTCTTCCGTTCTTTTGTGAGTGCCTGCACCTGTTCTTCCAATGGGATTCGGTATGCCAGCAGCTCCTCACGGGTGGTGATCTGATGCTTCTGGAGGAATTCCATTTGCTCGATCCTGGCATCCAGTTTCCGGATGTCTGCCCGAAGCACCGGGGAGATCCTTTGGGGCTTCTGCTTTAGAACACCCATCTGATACAGATAGGAATAGTACAGGGCCTGTATCCCCTTTAACTTCTTTTTCGGGGTTCTGGAAGTTCCGTCTTTCCCAACAGGTGTCGTGCTCTTTGGCTGTAAGATCCACTGCCGGATGCTCTCTTCCGAGTAATGCTTCCCAAGGCTCCGCAGACGGATATACCGCTCCATCCCTGGTGCTTTTAATGCAATGTACTTCTGGTTCAGCTTCCACTGGTATCCCCTCTGCTTCATCTGCTCCAGAAACTGTTTCCATGTGAAGCTTTCTGCCACCGCATCCCGGATATCCAGACGGATGGAAGTTCTCCAGGTCGGCTTTCCGTCCTGTTCTGCCATCCACTGGGCATAGGATTTCCCCTTGCTGTTTTTCGGTTCGATGACGGATAATCCGTATTTCAGGCATAAGGCATCCGATGCTTTCCTCACATCCTCGTAGTAGCTCCTGCTGTTGCTGTGGTACTTTTTCCCATCTTCCATGCTAACGGAATTAAACACGATGTGGTTGTGGTAATGCTCCGTATTCAGATGGGTGGTGATGACTGCTTCGTATTTTCCCTGAAGGAGCCTTTCTGCCATTTCCATGCCGATCTGGTGAGCAAGCTCCGGGGTGACTTCCCCTTTGACAAAGCTCTGCACCAGATGGTACCCCTGTACTCCGTCCATCTTGTGGTATCGTTTCTTCGTAGCTACCATATCTTGATAGGCAGTCTCACAGACGCAGCCGATGGCATCCTCAAAAACGGAACGCTCCGTCTTGTCCCGATTCATGGCGTAATCGATGGCTTCTTCCAGAGAGCCGGCACTCTGCCCTTTCTTGGTGGTCTTATCCTTGTTTCGGATGTAAGTGATGGAATTGTCCAGACGGCTGACCGGGATGATACTGGTGTATGCCATCGGCTACCATTCCTCTTTGACCAGCCTCCATGTCTCTTTCGTCATGCGGAGCATTTCCCGGATACTCTCTTCTCCGGCCATCCCACAGCCGTTGGCTACATGGGCAAGCTGGTTGGTGTTGTTGCACAGACCGGATATTTTCCGCAAAAGCTCCGTATGATGCTCACAGGGTCTTGCCCGGACTTCGCCGCCCATGACAATGGAACGGATGTATTCCTCACGGGACAGGCCGCTTTTTTCTACCTGCTCTTCCAGAAAACGCAGCTCCTTTGTATTGAGGCGGACTGGTATCACATGGTTTCTTTTTCTCATCTCTTCACCTGCTTTCCAACGGGTTATTGATCGTTTCCTTACATTTCACGGTTTTTCCAGATCAGGAATCCTGTCAGCACGCCAATGGCTACGGCTGCAGCAATGATCTTTTTCTTCATATAGGCCTCACCCCCTTTCCGGTACCTGGCACAGCTCCATCGGGGCAAGCATGATTCCCCTCTTTTCCATCTCTTTTGCAAATTCCAGAAGGTTCCATTTCTTCCCATCGATCATGGCAGAATCGGCATCCAGATAATGGCAGGTGGATACATTCCGCTCTCCATTTGGGGCATTCTGCACAAGGCTTTCCCCGTCTGCCAGACGGAATAGTTCCTCTCCCTGGCTGTTTACAAAACAGATGCACACGCCGTGGTCGATGATCTCCTTCCGTTTCATCCGGCACCGCTCCAGTGCCTCATCCTCACGCTTCCCAGCTATGAAAAGACACATTGCAAAAACTCCCATTACTCCTCCGGTCATTGTGCCAAGTATAAATCCCAACATTTTTTTGTTCTCCTTTCGTCTGTTTACGGCTCGGTATGGGGGATTGGGGTTCTCCCCAAAGTGCGTTTGGATATCCAAACGCTATGCTTGCAAAACCAGTCGCATTTTGCTTCGTCCCCTCTGAACCTATCGTTTTTCGGAATTATTCGTTTTCTTTGATTTTGCTTAACCCATCCAGCGTGGTACAGATGATATGGAGTCTGTCAGCCATGCTGATCTCCGTGTTCATCGTCCCGGTGGTCTCTTTTCCGCAGACGACCACCATCCTGCACCGTCTTAAGATCTGATGGGACATTCTCCGCATAGCCTGCATATCCTCCGCATCCCCATCATCAAGGAATGGGGAAAAGCTGTACTGCGGACAGATCGGCACATATCCCAGTTCGTAGATCTTCCGGCAGTACCGCTGTACTTTGGTCTTTCCCTCTTCTGCAGAGCAGCAGACATAAGCAAGTGCCTGTTCCAATACGACCATCTCCTTTCCTGACCAGACAAGTTTCCTCTGCCCAGCGTTTTTCCAAAAAGAAACACCCACAAAGCATTCCGGCTCTGTGGATGTCTTGTGGACATCTGGATTCTTTTCTTCCTTTTTTCAGATGTCTGGCAGACATCCGGTTACTGTGGTTCTTTATTCTCTGCTTCTGCCCCGGCTTCCAGTGCGATACGGACACGGTCGCTTCCCAGCTTATAATATGCATCCGTCACTTCGATGCCGACTGCCTGATAGCCCGACTCTGTCGCCGCAAGGATGGTCGTGCCAGCTCCGGCAAACGGGTCTAAGATCAGGCCGCCCGGCTCGCAGATCTGGATGACATCCTTCATCAGCTGGAGCGGCTTTTCTGTCACATGGATGCGGTTCTGGGGATTCCCATAACGGAACACACCCGGAAGACAGGACACCGGGCGGTTGATTGGCATCGGACCGTTGCTTCCCCACACGATGTATTCTGCCTGCTGGCGAAACCTGCCTTTTTGCGGACGGGAATTTCCTTTGTCCCAGACTGCAGTTCCTCTCCAGATCCAGCCTGCCCACTGAAGGGCATCGGTGATAGACGGGTACTGTCTCCAGTCAATAAAAAGACAGATCGGAGCCCCTCTCTTGCAGGCTTTCCGCACATCGTACAGCCATTCTGCCATCCAGTGGGTCCAGGAACGCTGATCCTTGTTATCCCCATCAAAGTCCGGCAGGGCATTCTCTGCTTTCATGCTGCTGTACTTCTGGTTGGTGGTGCGGTTGCGTTCATTCTGCTTGGTTCCCCCGGACGCATAGGGCGGATCGGTCACGACTGCATCAAAAATCCCCGGCTGGAATCCTTTTACCAGCTTTAAGGTATCCCCATGCAAGATACGCCAGTTCTCCCCTCCGGCAGACTCATCCGGCAGACAGTCCGGTTTTAAAAGATCTTCAAGTTTCAGGGTATTTCCCATAGGCATCATCCTTCCTATTGCTTATTTCCCAGATTTCTCTGGAAGTGCTTCTATCTATGGAACTGCTCATCGGCAGGTATCCTCTTTTTTTGGTACTTCTTTTTTTGGTACTTCTTTTCTCGGTGTTCTGCGCTGTTCACGGTGATCCGACAGTTCGGTTTCCACATATTCGCTGATGATTCCCAGTGCTTCATAATAATTGCCACTCTTGTGGACACGGTCTGCCATCTCGTTGGCCTGTTCGGACATCCCGGCACATCTGAGCAATCTTGAGGCATCCCCAAGGATTGAGAAAATATTTCCGTCATGCCCTAAGAGCTTCAGCTTCGGACGGGACGGATTTGGTTTCGGCTGCTGTTCCTGCATCTCGTTTTCTGGTGCTTTCACCTGTATCTGGAAATCCGAGCCGGCACCGACATAGAAATGTAAGTATAATTCACCGCCGTCTACCTTGATCTCCCGTTGCTCCAGACTTTCTCCCCAGCCATCGCTGTACTGGCCTCTCAGATACTGCCCCACCACACGGTATTCCTCTGGTGTCAGATTCTCCCGGAGTGTCAGGTTTGCACAGCCATATAAAACACCATCCTGTTCTTTTACCGCCATTGTAATACGTTCCACTTTTTCCTTAATGTCCTTATTTCGGTTAAAATAATCAATCAGGTTGCATGGCTGGTTGTCAAGCATACCGAGCCGGTTGATCTCGTCAACCTTTTCTGCTATAGATGGCTGATACTGCACCAGGTCAGGTCCTTCCAATGGTTCCGCATCATCCAAATCCACAATATCTGAATAGTCCGGGATAAACTCTGCCATCAGAGGGGACAGCATTTCCACTTCTATTTTTTCTTTGATAGGCATCACCTCACTTCCTTTCTCTGCCGTTTCTCCGGTGTTCGGGCAGTCATCTTTGCCATATCTGCCCAGTCTGCCCCTTCGATCTCCGGCAGGTTCTCGATGATCCGATAGCTTCCCTCGTAGGCTTTTCGGATATGTTCACATGCCCACCGTCCGGCAAAGTCATTGTCGGTACATACTTCAATCTCGGTAATCTCCGGGTGCTGGGACAGAAAATGTTCCAGTGCCTGCGGCTTTTTCATACTCCGCTGGCTCTGCCCTTCTTTTGGTGCACTGATCCCGCCAAGCTCCAGACGGTACTTATCCCGGCTTCCCTGTTCCAGTGTCATGTGAGCCAGCACATCCACACAGGCTTCATAAACGGCAACCCGTCTGCATCCTGTTTGTGCCGGAACACAAAAAGCGTATGCCTTTTCGCTTCCAGCCTGTTCCATCTTAAAAGCCTTTCCGCTGGCATCGTAAATCCCACGCAGGAAAGCATATCTTGCCACCTGATTTTCGTCCCGGCCTACGAACACAGCATTGTGATAGGGCAGGCTCTCATAGAGGATTCCCAGATGAACACACTGCTGTAAGACCTCTCCACTGATTCCGCGCTCTTTCAGATATCGGAACACCCTGCGGCAGTCCGGGCTGGCTGGCGGCAGGACAAACAGCTTTTTGGGCTTTGTCTCCACAGGCGGAGGGATGTAGGTGGGATACTCATCTTTCAGCATTTGCACTGCCTCCAGAAAGGAACACCCATCTACATGGATCAGGAAATTTAAGGCACTGGTTCCCCCGATATCTCTGGATTTCCAGTGCCACTGGCTGGTGAGCTCGTTGATTTTAAAGCTATCGTGGTCTGTCAGCTCCCATTCATTTCTGGCTGAAGATTTTTTCAGGCGGTTCGGCTGGTATTTCTTCAGGTACTCAATGGCGGTGATTTCCCTTGCCCGTTTGATCTCTTCTTCCGGAATCCACGGCATTACATCACGGTATCCCGGAGCTGCTCTGCCTTATCCGTTTTCTCCCACGGGAATTCCTTTCTTCCAAAATGCCCGAACACGGCACTCTGTCGGTAGATCGGCCGCTTCAGGTGCAGGGTGTCACTAATCTGGCTTGGGGTAAGCCCAAACACCAGAGGAATCGCAGCGGCGAGGCAGTCATCCGCACAAATCTTTCCGGTTCCAAAGGTATCCACCTGCACCATGACTGGCTGGGCAACCCCGATGGCATAGGCAAGGGACACCTGACATCGGCTGGCAAGTCCGGCAGCCACCATGTTTTTGGCGATGTAACGGGCCATGTATGCCCCGGATCGGTCAACTTTGGAACAGTCCTTCCCGGAAAATGCACCGCCGCCATGCGGTACCAGGCCACCGTAGGTATCCACCATCAGCTTCCTTCCGGTCAATCCGGTGTCTGCATCCAGACCTCCGCACACAAATCTGCCCGATGGATTAATCAGGATCTTGGTATCCTCATCCGGCGGCAGCATGCGGAGTGCCGGGCGCAGCACTTTCTCCCGGATCTCATGCTCCAGCTTCCGAAGGGATTTTTCCTTTTCATGCTGACAGGACACAACGACCGTATCCAGACGGACAGGTCTGTCATCTTCGTATTCCACGGTCACCTGTGCTTTTCCGTCCGGCAGGATTCCCATGATATATCCGCTTCTACGGCTTGCAGACAGTTCTCTTACGATGCGGTTCGCCAGAACCACTGGCATCGGCATAAGCTGCGGCGTATCATCGCAGGCGTATCCCACCATGATTCCCTGATCCCCGGCTCCATTGGCAAGTCCGCTCTGAACAGAAACAGTCCCTGTCCTGCGTTCTCTGGAACGTTCCACTGCCCCGGCGATATCCGGACTCTGTTTGTGGATGAGGGCATCCATATGGATTCCATCTGCTTCATAGCCTGCACTCTCCAACACCTTTCTGACGATTTCAAACACCTGTGGCTCATATCGGCTGGTGATCTCTCCTGCCACAATGATGTTCCCTTTAGTAGCCAGCACTTCGCAGGCCACCTTGGAATTTTCGTCCTCTTTCAGACACGCATCCAGAATACTGTCTGCAATTAAGTCGCAGAGCTTATCCGGATGTCCTTCCGTTACGGATTCTGCTGTATAAAATCGTTTCATAATTATTACCATCCTTTCCAACGAGTCAAAACTCGCTGCTCGTTATAAACTAAATAGATCCAGCAGAAAGCACTCCTTTTTGGAACACTTCCTGCCGGATCTGGATTATGAGCTGTCTCACATTCTGCACTTTTCTAGTACGTTCAGACACTTTTTTCCATCTGAATACTACCAACACACACCCTTACATAATCCCCCTGTTTTGAACACTTCCCAGTCTGTGCGGTCATCATTTGTCTCATTTTCTACACTTTTTGGGGGCTTTCAGACACTTTTCGTTAGAGCATTCGCTGATATTCCGTAGAGTATTTACCAAAGTTTCCACTTTTGAACACATTTTCCATCTGAATACACCTGGCATACACCCTTTATATACTCCCCTGTTTTGAACACATCCCTGCCCATGCGGTCATTATTTGTCTCATTTTCTGCACTTTTCGGGTACTTACGAACACTTCTGACTCCACACTGCCCCGGAAACCGGCACCGCCAGGACGATATTCCTGGCACCGCTCCATTCATATGAACACGTGACGAGCGTCAAAACCTTATCGTATATACACTTCAGGTAATCATCTCCGGTTTCGAACACTTCCCTCCGCTTGGCTACTTTTAGGTACTCTTGCACGGCCACCACATCTGGAAGTTTCTGCTGGAACGGGAACAGATTCCGGTCTGCTTTCAGTACCGTGACAATCTTATACTCCTGAATGCCGTCCTCTGTCTGAAGATAAGCAAAACGATGGGCGTTATAATAATCTTCCCCTGCATATAAGTCCAGGTTTCCGAAGATCGCCCCGCTGTTCATGTTGTGACCATAAATGATGAGATTCCTGCTTTCGGACACTTTACAGTCTGCCTGTAAAAACAGGCTTCCGTTGATGTCATATTCCTTTTTGTAATTCCGTTTCAGGTAAAACTCCCCATTCTCCTGTTCGGACTGAAGCACCGGGTAATCAATCCCGGTATCCGGTATGGTCAGCCATCCCTGCACATCCGGGTATTGTTCCTGGAGAGAAACAAGGTCTACCGCAGCCACCGGGCATTTTCTCCCAGCTAGTTGGTCTTTCTTTTCAGATCCTGAGGCTCCCGGAGCTTCCGGCTCCGGGAAATTCCCTTTCAGCTCTGCCACCAGCTTTTTGTTCTCCATTGGGAGATATACCATATGGTAAAGCAGGAACCCGGCACTTAAGAAAAGTGCTGCAAGGCATACCGTTTGAAAAAGTTTTTTCGCGATTTTCATCGTTCCTGTCCGGCTTTTCTCTTCTTTGGCTGACTCTTCTGTGTCTGTCCCGGCACAGGCGGTTTCCTTGCTGCTTTCAGGATTGGTTCTGTTGGAATCTGATTCTGCCTGCAGCCCTTTAAGATTCCGGTCAGGTACGACCGTCCGGGCGGATTAAAGTTCTGCATGTAATCTTTTGTCATGATATAGACAATAGCTTTGATCTCTCTTCCGCCTTTATTCTTGACGGTGATTTCCTGTTTGTCGTAAAAATCAGGATAGCCTTCATAAAGATCCAGGCTCTTTTCGCAGTCCCCGGTCAGTGACCAGAGGACGCCGTCCACATGGCTTCCCTCTTCCGGGAAGATGGTGGCAAGACCGCTTCCTGCGGCTGCAAAGGTCAGCCGATACTCCTCCAGGCGGACGGTTTCTACCACCTCCGCCTTTGGGCACCGATATGCCATCTGGTCCAGATCCATGTTGCTTCCATACGCAAAATATAATTGTTTCAGCCTATCTGCCCCCTTTTTTCTTCTTTCTTCTGGATGCCACACCCATGCCGATCAGACCGCCTGTGGAAAGGATCAGGCACAGGGCCGGAATCCAGAGGTTGGTGTCATCGCCTGTTTTCGGGTTACTTACAGACGGGGTGTCCTCCGGAAGCTTCTCGTTCGTCACTTTCTGGATGACTTCAACCACTGGGGTTTTGTCATCTACATAAGTAAATGTCACTTCATGCTTGGTCTCATCCATCTGATATCCTTCCGGTGCTTTGGTCTCAACCAGATAATAAATGGCTGCCTTATCAAATTTGCCATCCTTATAAGTTCCGATTGCAAGCAGTCCGCTGGTTGCATGACCGTTTTCATCAGTGGTCAGGGTTTCTACCACTTTGCCATCGGCATCCCTCAATTCAAATTCCGCACCTTTCAGTGCAGCTCCGGTATCCTTGTCCGTTTTCTCAATGATCAGACGTCCCTTTGCGGTATCATCTTTCATGGCTACCTTCTGGATCTCTGCGGTGTCTGCCACCTCGAAGGTGATCTCTTCCGAAACGACATAACCGTTTGGAGCCTGCTCTTCTTTCAGGGTGTATTTACCGATTGGAAGTTTTTCGATATAATGCGGCTCTTTACCGGAAGTCCAGGTTTCTACGATATTGCCATTTTCATCTGTGATGGTCAGTTTGGCTCCTTCGATCTCATTATCTCCGGTAATATCCGTTTTGCTGATCTCCACTTTGGTCACATCATCTTCCATTACCTGTTTCTGGATCTCTACAGTATTCTCCACGGTGAATGTGATGCTTTCCGCAGTGGCATATCCATCGGCCGGCTTGGTTTCTGTCAGGGTGTACGATTTTCCTACAACCAGTTCTTTGATGATGTGCGGCTCCTTGGTGGATGTCCATTTCTCAACAACAGCCCCGTTTTCATCCGTCAGCTGTAATCTGGCTCCCGGCAGTTCCTCGCCTGTGGTCAGATCGGTTTTGGAAAGTTCCACGGTTGTCGGCTCATCTTCAAATACGAACTCATAGGACACTTCTGCTTCTTTGTCTCCCTGGTACTCAAAAACAAATTCCTGTTCTTCTCCGGTGGTGACAAATCCATCCGGTGCATACAGCTCCTTCACATAATAGGTTCCGTCAATCGGCAGGTCTGCAATAAAGGAAATCTTTCCATCTACATCTGTTGTTTTTAACTCGATCAGGGTATCTGCTTCCATCAGCACCTTTCCAGATGCGGACAGGATGTCGTTCCTAGTGTACAATCCAAAGATGCCGCCTTTTAATACACGGTCGGTATCCTTTTCTTTCTTCAGGACGTTCACTTTCACCTTCTGGCGGTTGTTCTGCCAGTCCTCATCGTATACGACAACCGGGGTATCCTGATCGCGGTAGGAAAGATCTACATATCGTGGTTCTTCATCCAGGATATAACCATATGCTGTGCCTACCTCTTTGACATAATATTTTCCAACCGGAAGGTCAGATACTTCTGCAACACCGTTTGCATCGGTAGTTACAGTTGCTACCAGTTCGTCCTTGGAATAATAGTCCGGGCTTACGCCATCAGCTGCTTTGATATCTTCGGCAGCACGGATTTCGAAGGTAACGTCTGTCAGGCTTCCTGTAATGTACTCAAAGAAATGTTCCACAACACCTTTGACGTTATCCAGCAGGGTGATCTTATCGAGGAATTCGCCCTTCTTGTTTACGATCAGCAGTGCTTTCGGTACATGGTCCTGCATTTCCACTTTCTGTATTTCTGCGGTATCCTCGATGGTGAATTTCACATCCGTAGTCTTTAAATAACCAAGCGGTGCAAGGGATTCACGGAGGATATAGGTTTTTCCAACAGTCAGATATTTGATCACATGAGGCTCATCCTTTACGGAAGTCCAGCTGTCGATCACGTTTCCATCCTCATCCAGAACAGAAAGGGATGCTCCGTTCAACTCCACGCCTGTTGTCAGATCGGATTTTGTCACCTCGATGGTCGTCGGCTGGTTCTTCTTAATCGATTTCAGTTTAATGGTCTGGATGTCCTGTCCCTGATAGGTGGCATCAAATTCCAGTACCTCATCAGAGGATACAAAACCGTCCGGTGCAGAAATTTCTTTTACATAATAAGTTCCAAGCGGCAGGTCCAGGGTGAAGTGTGCCTGTCCCTTTTCATCGCTTGTAATCTCCTGTAATAAGGTGTCCGCTTTCACGATTACATTGTCACCGGATTTGATCTCATTCTTATTATAAAGACCAAAGACGGCTCCAGCTACCACGCTTCCGGTTTCTGCATCCTGTTTTTCCACGGTGATGCTTACCTTCTGGCGTTCATTGGTAAATGTCACTTCTTCGTCTACAACCGGGGTATCCTGTCCGGCATAGGTAAAGGTTACCTTTTCTCCTTTGGCATTCCAGGTGTATCCTTCCGGTGCTTTTTTCTCTTCTACACGGTATTTTCCGAGCGGAAGATTCTCGATTACGGCACTTCCGGTTTCATCGGTCGTTACCGTTGCCACCAGTGTGTCCTTTGCATATTCCAGATAACGGTTGCCGTTCTCATCTGTCTGATGGTCTGCGGTATAGATATCCTCGGAGGCGTAAACTTCAAACACGGCTCCTGCAAGGCTGGCTTCCTCATAAGTAAAGTCTTTATCAAAACCTTTGACTACTTCGCCTTCTTTGCGGATGGTCAGTCTGCCCTTAGCTGGGTGGTTCTCAAAATCCACCTCGATGATCAGGTCACCGCTGACCGGATCTTCCTGGTATGCGGTATCACTGTCTACCTTGATTTCCACGGTATTGGTGCTGTGGGTATATCCATCTGGTGCAGTCACTTCTTCGATGCGGTAATTTCCACAAGCCAGATTCTGTGGCAGGATCAGGTATCCGTTTTCATCCGTAAAATAGGATTTATGTACCGTAGTGGATGGATAAGTAGTCACTTGTTCTACATATTTCTTGTTATCCAGATCGTATACTTTAAATTCAGTATTCGGAACCAGAACAGATTTCTTTGTCTCGTCATCTTTTTTGACGATTTTTAATTTTGCTTCAAACTCTTCGTCCAGAAGCACACGCCATACCTGCGGTTTCTCTGGATTGTTCTCTGAAATCACAACTTTGAAATCATCAACTGGTTTGAAGTTGTGCGGTGTGGTGGTTTCTCTTACAATGTAAGTCCCGTATGCAAGCGGAATGGAGCATGCATATCCACGCTCATCCGTGAACATTTCTGTCTGTCCGTCTGCAGTCAGCACGACCGGAGTAGCGGATGTAAAATCATAGGAACCGTCCTTATTTTTCTTCAGGCTGCTCTCCAGATATGCACTGAATCCCACACCTTTTAACAGATCGGCATCGGTCTTTCCGTTGTTGGCGGCTTTGATGACCTGAAACGGCTGTTTGATCACATCTTCCAGAGAAGTTACGGTACGTTCTACCGTCTGAACCAGATCTCCCTCGTCATTACACTCCAGATCATGTTCTCCCGGGTCTGCCAGATATCCGACAGGCGGAGTCAGTTCTTTAACGTAATACTTTCCGAGATAGAGGTCTGCGACTTCTGCATTTCCCTCTGTATCCGTAGTCAGGGTTGCAATCTGTGTTCCTGCCGGGTAAAGAACACCTGTCTGTCCATCTGGATGTACGATATCTTCACGGGCATACAATCCGTAAACAGCACCCTCAAGGGTTGCATCTCCCTGTGCGGTCTTTCCGGTTTCGGAATCCTCTTTTACCAGTTTGATCTTCGCATTGATCCGCTCATTCTGGAACGTATGGTTGAAAGAAACCGTTGCCTCTTTGTCTGTTGTGTACTGGAAGGTAAAGGAGTACACATCCTCGCCGTTTCTCACATATCCAGCTGGTGCACCCAGCTCTTTCATGTAGTAGCTGTTGGCTATCGGCAGGTCTGCCTGATATACGGCTTTTCCGTCTGTTCCGGTCACTGCTTTCTCAATGAGAGTATCTTTCTTGACCACAATGGTTCCGTCCGCTGCTTTGATGTCATTTCCGGCATACAGACCATAAGTGCCGCCCGGAAGGTATTTCCTGGTTTCCTTATCCTGCTTGTATACACTTACGCTTGCTTTCTGGCGGTCATTTTTGAATGTCACGCTTCCCATGACCTTTTCTACGTTGCTTCCAGCATAGGAAATGGTGATCTCCTGGCTTTCGCCTGTGCATACCAGATTTTGTGGTGCCTGCATTTCTTTTACTACATATTTCCCCAGATATAGATTATCCAGTGTGGCACTTCCGTCATCTCCGGTGGTAAGTCCGGCTTTGACTAATGCGTCTTTTTTGTAGACTACTGTTCCGTCTGCGGATACAATGTCCGACGCGGCATAAACGTTATAAACCGCACCTTTCTGTTTCTGCTCGGTATAAACAAAGGAAACACCATCATCAGTTACCTTTGCCCCAGTCAGAACTTCTCCTAATTTATAAACAGTCAGGCTTGCCATCTGTTCAGCATCAGTAACGGTCTGTTTTACAGTGCCGCCGATGACCAGGTTCACATCGTAAGCCTTAGTGTCCAGCAGGTATCCGTTTGGTACGGAGATCTCTTTCAGGTATACGGTATCCTGTGTTTTTGTGATCGTAACGCTGGAAGCTCCGTTGTCATCTGTGGCCGGCATCTTCGTGATCAGGTTCTTTCCGTCCTTGTCACTGTAAACGCCATAGACTGCACCTGCGATGGCTTTGTTGCTCTTACGGTCTTTCTTTACGATCTCCAGAGTTGCCTGTTTTACCCATGATACTTTAAAATCTACATATTTCTCATCGGTCACACCCTCGCCAAATACCAGGGCAAGGTCCTGTGTCTCGCTTCCGGTGGTGATCTTATAAGCGGAGTAGTCTTTGATGATGCCTCCTTTCATGGTGGAAGACCATTCCCCTTTGACATCCACTGCCTGTGTCAGCGGTGCAGATAAGTAGAATTTGGTACCGCCGCAGATCTCCACGGATGCACCTGCACTGCTGGTCTTTCCGGTTGTCACATTATGCAGTCTGACACCGGACGGCAGCTTCATGGTGATGGTCTGCAGTTCGGATGCCTTGAAGGTGATCTCTTCTGTTCTCTGGCTGTTGCCGCTGATATATGCGGTAACATCTGCATTGGAGAAACTCATGTCCACTTCCGGTATCTCCGGCTGGCTCATGCAATAATTGTAGAGTTCCATTGCCAGAGCCTGTCCGGTTGCATTCGTACCGGAAAAAGCGTCACTACTGTTATTGGCATAAGACGCAGCCAGATGGACAATGATAAACTGTTTTCCAGCGGAAAAATCAGGATGTTTCTCTGAGAAAAATCCATTTTCGCCGGATGCTTTTGTGCCGTAGTAGCATACTTTTGCCAGTGCTTTGCTGTCACCCAGTTTGGTGATCTTATAGACACCATCCCCAGGTCCTGCCTTGGACGGCTGCACACAGTAGGCAGTTGCAGACACGTTTCCAAATTTTACGGTATATTTATAAGTTACATAGGAACCCAGACCGTAGTCTGCATAATAGTATGCAGCCCCTCTTGTCACATCTACGTCCTGTGTTGCTCTTGTACTGGTATTGACTGCGGTGAATGAAACGGTTTCCCCATCTTCCATTGCCATCAGGTCAATATCCTGTTCCCCTGCCTGCTCCAGAACATCGCTGAGTGTCAGCCCGGATTCTTCATCGGTTGTATTTTCCGTTTCGGATTCCTCTAATGCAGCATCAAACTCGGATTCGGAAAGTCCGTCCTGAAATTCGGGTTCTGTTTCTTCCGGTTCTTCTGTTTCAGATTCAGCTGTCTCCGGCTCAACAATTTCTGTCTCTACAGGCACTGTCTCAGTTTCTTCCTGCGAGGCAGCTTCCTCATCATCAGAACCTGTATCCTCTTCGGTAACTGCCTGTTCTGTCTGCGGTTCACTCTGAGCTGCTGTCACAGGCTCTTTTACGATCAGGTTTCTCCCAATCTGATAAACCGGGTGGTTCTGGTTGACTGGCTCCACATAATAAACAGCATGGTAAGTGTCTGCATGGCTGGTGCTGAAGTTCTCCCCGGCGTCATTCTCTGCTTTCTGGAATGTCACTTTGACTTTGCTTTCGTCCTTGATTTCCAAATTTGTAAAATCCGTGGAAACATCAAAGTCCTGTCCGACTTCCAGCTCCAGATCGGTGGCTTTTACCACTTCATTTTCATCCAGCTGATCCTTTACGGATTCATACGCTGGCGGTTCCGCCGCTTTCGGCTCTTCCGAAGCATACACCGTCAGCGGTGAAATGACCGTGGATAAGATGGTGACTGCCGCCATCACCCCTGAAAGGATTCGCCTGAATCGATATTTACTCTTCATGTTTTCTACCTCTTTCTTCTTTTTCTTCATTTTGCATAAGAACAGCCGGATGTTTCCACCCGGCCTGTCTGTTCTCATTATTCTGTTATCTCGCATCATCTGTCCGTCTTGGATTCTGCAGACAGGCATAGGTACTTTTGTCATACCGCCATGCCTTATCCCCGTCCAGATTGGCAAGCAGATGCTTCCGCACATTTTTGTATTCGTCCCCGATCAATCCGAGGCGGAGCAGAAAGGTGCGGAACGTAAATGCCGGGTTATCCCCGATCTCCGTCTTTTTTGCATGGGTACAAGATTGGTTGATCGCCTGTGCGGATATGGCAAGTGCCAGTGTGATATTCGACCGGACTTTTCCTGCATGGAGGGTGCTTTCAAAACAGCGCCATTCCAGTGTTCCCTTTGAAAAAACAGCGTGTAGGTTTAATGCATAATACCTTGTCCAGTTGTAATGCTCGGAACTTCCGTCATTTCCCTCATACCATGCCCTTTTGAATTTTTCCATTGTAATGGTGCTGTTGGGCATCCTGCGGATCTTCTCCAATACCATAGGACGGACTTTCTGGCAGTACTCATCCTGTCTTCTGGTCTGTACATTCAAGGCTTTGAACAGAATATCCTCTTTGCAGTACATGATCGTCAGTGCATTTTTCAGACTCCTTGGTGTATGGTTGGATGCGTCCACATGGACATGCATGCCACAGGATGAATTGACAAAAGCACCTGCGTTTTTGACACACCGCACCACTTCCTGGAGTTTCCCCATTTCCGAATATTCCAATTTCGGGGATACCATTTCTGTCGAATAATCTCCATCGGCATCTATTACAGTACCATTTGCCAGCCTTTCACAGTCGATACTGCTGTCCCTTGAAAATTTCCACGTTTTTCCATCTGAATCTTTTACACACCAGGAATCGTAAGAACGGATATGATATGGCTCTGTTCCGAACATTCTTCCAATCGCAACAGCCGCATCATAGCGGCTGATACCTGTCATCTCAATCTCTGTACCAAAATACTGGTCTTTTAGGTCGATCTGCTTCACCCACCCTTCGCTTCTGGAACAGGTGATCCGCTTTGGATCTCTTCATCTACTGCTTTCAAATTTCTGCCTATTGCTTCAATGACATTGACAGTGACACCATTACCGGCCTGCTTGTAAAGCTGGTTATCCGATGTTTCTTTTTCCATCTTGGAAATCTGACCATCCCGGTATCCCTGCAGCCGCAGACACTCCCTTGGCGTCAGCCTGCGGATTCTGCCGTGGTAAATCACTCCATGACGGTCAGTTGCCGTAATGGTGAACATTGGCTCTTCCGGTTCTTTCATCCTTCTTCCATTCTGGCGGACTTTTTCCCTGGCCGGTGTCAGCACTGCCCTTGGCGGTTCTTCCACCAGCACCCCGGAACTTTCGCCCCTGTGGTTATGGATGCTGGAATCCTGTCTGGTATTCAGACATCTTGCAACGTCTGTCACCAGCGGCGGAGGGGAGATATCTACAAAATGTAGTGTTCCCTGCTGGTTTCCGGTCGTCAGGGTATGGGCGATCTCATGCCCGACTCTTCCCCTGCGGCTGTTGATTCCCGGATATCCGAGATCGATGCTGTCCCCCTCGTAGGCCATCTTGTATCCTTTTCGTGTGTTTTCCTTGATTGGGATACCGACTTCGTATAATCCGGTCTTGCCGCCCATACCACCAGCCCCGCTGGTCAGCGTGCAGCTCAGTCCTTCTTCTGCGTAGACTCTTTCTCCCTGTTTGCCAGCATGGACTTGTATAAGAGCTGTTCCATTTGCTTTTGGGAAAGGTAATATTTTTCCGGCACATCTTCCATCAAGATATCCGACAATATACACCCGCTTCCTTGACTGGGGGACTCCGAAATCCTTGCTGTTAAGCACCTTCCATTCGACATGATACCCCAGTTCAGATAGCGTACTGAGGATGGTGTGAAACGTCCGGCCTTTGTCATGCGAAAGCAGACCGGGTACGTTTTCAAGGAGAAAATACGCAGGTCGTTTGTCTGCAACCAGTCTGGCAACTTCGAAGAAAAGGGTTCCTCTTGCATCGGCAAATCCTTCCCTTCGTCCAGCGATGGAGAATGCCTGGCAAGGAAATCCCGCGCATAAAAGATCAAAGTCCGGCATTCGTTCTGTTTCAATATTTCTTGCGTCATTGCAGAACCACTCTCCTTCCGTATCAAACAGCACCCGGTAGTTGTGGTCTGCATACGCATCCGCTTCACAGTGTCCGACACAGGTGAAGCCTCCTGCCCTCTGCAGCCCTTCTCGGAATCCTCCGATTCCACTGAAAAGGTCAAAAAATCGAATTGTTCCGGCTATCAGCCTCCCTTCGCTGCGAAAAAAAACAGTGCAGATTTCTCTGCACCGTCTCAGTCTTTTAGTTTCTGTTTTTTGATGTCTATTCTTCTGCATCCTCTAGCTCTGTTGTTTCTGGTTCCGTCTCTTCGGTTTCCGACTCTGTTTCATCCGTTTCCTCTTCGTCTGCTTCGTCTGACGCTGTTTCATCTGGCTCCTCGGTTTCCGGCTCTGTCGGCTCTTCTGACTCTGGCTCTTCGGCTTCCGATTCTGTCGGTTCTTCCTCTGTTTCGGCTTCTTTCAACTCCGGCTCTTCATCCGTTTCTGATTCTGCAGACTCAGCTTCTTCCAGTTCCGTTTCGGATGGCTCTTCTTCCGGTTCCGTAGCTTCTGCTGATTCCGCTTTCCATTTGGCTTCCTCTTTTTTGAGTGCTTCTTCGATCAGTCCGATCAGGAAGTCTTTCTGTTTCATGCCGTTCTTGGCGAGGACTGCTTTCAGTCTGGAAAATAAATCCTCGGTTACCTGTACTGCTACTGTTCTTAAATCTGCCATGTTCGTCTTTTCTCCTTTTCTTGCTATGTGTTCTTCAATTACCATCTCAAGGTATTTTGGTATGCTGATTCCTAACTCTTCGACCTCCAGTTTTACTTTCTCATGCAGCTCTACCGGGATCTTTCCGCATATGTTTTTCATCTCCATTGCGTTTGTTCTCCTTTCTTTTTTCTATACACAACATACCCTAAAACGTGACAGAAAGCTATTCACAATACCCAACGAATATGAAACCTTCAAAAGCACCCAAAGGATGCAGATCTAATAACATTCAATAGGCATCACCCCTTTCAAAGATCCGTGATTTATACTAATTTGACTGCTTGAATTTTAGCTATTTTATCGCCGGGAAAGACTTGACTTGTTCAGAATGCATCCTCAAGCCCGGAGAGAAAATCCAGCATCTGTGATGGGATTTCTTCCTTCTTTGAAACACTTTCCCCGGAGCCTGAAATGGAAACACCTGCCAGTTCTTCCCGGATTGCCTGCCGGATACTTTTCTCCAGCTGGTTGTTTTCCTGATCTTTTAAGATCACTTGAACCAGATAGCTGCTCTTCTGCCCATCCGGAACACTTTGCAGGATCTCCCATGCCTTTTTGTGGTCCGGGTTATCAAGGTTCAGGCGGAACGAGAAAACGGGTCTCTTTACTTCGCGCACATCTGCCCCACAATCCGCTCATAGCCGGAAGCGTTGGCGTGTACGTCTGTCAGGTAAACCTGCCGACACAGCCCGTCCTGCGGTGTCACGTGCCGTTTCAGAATGCTGGCTCCGCCGCCCATGATTACAGACGGAATTGCCTTCAGATCGAACCCGGCTTCCATAATTGCAGACAGTATTTTCTCCGTGTAGAGCCTTCCCTGCCGGACAATGATTTCTTTTGCGACCGGGTCCATGCTACAGCTCTGACCGTTCAGAACACGTTCAATCTGAATGTCCGTTACAGACAGTCCAGTATTTCTGCGTACCTGTTCGGTAATCTCATCCACACACCGTATCACACCAAGCTCCAGGCTGCGGCAGGTTGCGGCGTTTGGAACACTATTGTCCAGCCGCATCAGGTCTACGGTCCAGCCACCGATGTCTGCTAGAAGAACAGAAGGCTCATCCCGAACACATTCCGGGTGGAGAGCCAGTGCCGAGTAACCCTGTGGGAACAGTTTTACATCCTGAATCTGGATCTCATAGCTTTCATCCTCGTACCGGAAACGCAAAGGCTGCTCTTTCCGAAACAGATATTCCCGGAAACTTTTTTTCTCCCTGCCAAAACTTGCCAGTGGGAGGCCGGCTGCCAGAACCACATCTGTTTTCCTCTCTCCCCGGCGGTAGCGGATCTCCTGTGCAATGGCTGCCATTGTCAAAAGATAATAATTGTCATTGGAGGTTTTGCTTCTTACCAGCGTCTGCCGCCCAGTTCCACACACATAAAATTTCCCATTGTACTGCAGGACATTCTGCATGGTGTACGGCTCGTAATCGTATCCGGTCAGCCCTGTCGGGAAGCACACGTGGGGAGTTTTGATGGCATAATATCCATGATCGATTCCTATAATGATAAGTCACCACATCCTTTCTTGGTTTTTCTTGTTCTTTTCCAGCAGGTGGTCTTTTGGTCTGGAAAAATAGAAAAAGGGCAGAACCCCGAAGAGTCCTGCCCATGATAAAAATTATTCATTTTGTATAACATATTTTTAAAGTATCTAATATATCGATTTTGAAACAAAAAGTTTTATAATACTACAGTGATCACAACGCTGTATCTTTTATATTGTATATGTAGGTGTCTCAATAAGTTTCAAATATTCTTGCAATTTACTTTTTAATGTCTCCACTGCCATCTTTCGAGTCTTTTTTCCTAGACTTAATTCATCAATATCTATTTTTTCCAATGCATTCTTTAAATTTGGAATATCTGGTTTAAAAAAGTCGTTTAAATTTGAAAAACTATATACTTTCTTTATTCCAGTTATAAAATTACGTATTTCTATAACTTTTGCATTTTTCAATTCTTCAATAAATTTTTCTGGATCAATATAAGAAAAAAAAGCATTACTCGTTGTATACGTTTGACTACGTTCTTCACATTTTATTTCAAAATCTTCATCCCAACACCTGTGATCACATAAGAAAGCATTATCTTCTATTTTTTCTTTGTTTTCTTTGTTATCAAGTATTGCAAACAATGGTTTTACAATTTTATTGTATTTTTGAACAAAGTCAGTGTCTTCACTTAAAACTTCTAAGTAACGACGTTCAAATTTTTCTGTATAAGTTTCCAATTTCTTTGCCATTGAATTAATGATCTCATCATAATTAAAACAATTAAAACCGTTATATTCCATTTGTAAAAAAGTGACAATCATATCTTTGAAATATCGAGGTTCATATTTTTGTTGTTTCAATTCAATGCAAATTTGAGAAATAAGTTCCTCTAGTTCATCATCTTCTAATTCCCACCAAAAATATAATTTCGAATATTGCAATGAATTTTCAAATGCTCTTGAATCATCTAATTTTTTCTGCATATTAGCTATTTCCAAAATAGTTTCTTCTACATATTCCTTATTCAAATCACATTGCAATAAATAATTATCCACAAATCTATATCCATATACTCTATTTTCAGCACTCTTTATATCGTAATATACA
This sequence comes from Ruminococcus sp. Marseille-P328, assembly GCF_964249465.1. NCBI lineage: Bacteria > Bacillati > Bacillota > Clostridia > Eubacteriales > Oscillospiraceae > Ruminococcus > Ruminococcus sp. Marseille-P328. The sequence continues at coordinate 37,391 of NZ_CAXUBQ010000031.1, forward strand.
ATTCCCGATTTAGAAGAATTTTTTTTCCATGAATATGCGGGCTTTCCTGATTTTATTTTAATAGCTGAAAGTATTGTATACTTCAAAACATTATCTAACTCACGAGAAATATATTTATGTTCTTCAAATGCAATCGCATCTATAATAATATAAAATTTTTCAAATGCAATTAACGCAAAAATCAAAGTACGAATATTGTAATGTCTTTTCTCTTCAAAAATGTTTACGATTTTTTGCTTATTTGAAATTAAGTAGTCCTTTACTTTTTTTTCTTTAATAAATTTCTCTACAACAGCAGTATATACCTCTGCCAAATTTGGCTGATAGTAAATTGTTAATCCTATAAGTTTCTCCTTTACTTTTTTGTAAAAAATGTCTTCTGAAAAAAGCTGTTCTGCTCGTTTAATTAACTGCTCTTTTGTATAACTTATCTTACTATCCTTTTGTCTTCCTTTTTCATCTAATTCTATTCTATCATCTATTGCTATCTGATACTTATGTGAAAGCCCTCTCGAAAAATTAATTTTTCCAATCTCATTTTGATTAGCAATCAAGATAACTTTTATATCATTATGTTCAACTAAGTTGTTAATGATTCCCAGTGTTTGATTGATTTCCAATTCGCATCTCTCTACGTCATCAAAAATAATTATTACATCTTTCAATTCCTTTACATCCGAAAGCTTGGGTAACTCCTTAGTGTCTACATTAAAATATTTCATTCCTGCGGTAATTAATTTGGACGTAAATGTTATACCTTTTTCAACTATCTGTCCCGTTTTTTCACCTAAGTTTTTGTCTATAATTTCTTCCACCATTGACGAATAAATTTCATCCATAATTTGTCCTGAAGATGATACGCCGTATAAAGAAATATAATAAATTCTTTTTTCGGCTAATTCTTCCTTCATCTTCATTAACAATTTTTCTTTTACAAAAAATGTCTTTCCTGCTCCCCATTCTCCATCAATTAATACAGCTTGACGATATCTTTCGTCTTTAACATATTCCAACACATTTTTTATGATATCATCATCTTTCATTACCATAGAAAATTCCTCCTCTAGTATAGTTTCTTCTCTTTTGTCTTTTTGTTTTTTCAGTAAAAAGTTGGTTTTTTATTATTTTTTCTTTATAAAACTCTATTTTCCAATAATGATATCACAAAAATAAGTTGAGGTATATTTCTATTTGTTTTTTAGTCCAGATCTTTGATGCACACTCTAATCTCTTTTGGAGCCTTTTCATAAAACTCCTGAATCCACAACTCGTGTAACCTATTTTCTGATTCTGTATTGCCCATATTTCCGACACAACCTCCTGTTTCCCGGAGTGCTTCCAGGCAATCCCATTCCTTTTTGAAGTCCCCTGCAAATTCCATCCATATTTTTATATGATATTCCTTTAAACCAAGATAATAAATCAGATAAGTCAGCCTGTCAAAATCAGCTAATTGCATTTTTTCTTTCTTGAGTAATAACCTTTTATCATGCTCGCTGCATAAATATAAAAATGCAAGCTGTTCTATTTTTGCCTGCTCCATATATTTCTCCTTTCTCTTCTGCTTTGTCTCACTTTTACAACCGATTCTACCTTGTCCAATCGTTAAAATCAATACAGATGGTGCAAAAAGTGAGACAAACCATCCTTTTACCAGAGAGGAAGAGATTTAAAATGCCAAAGCCAAGGACACAGTCTGGTGAGAAGAATCTGATCAGCCAACGGTTGATTGAGCTTCGCAGGACTCACAATATGTCTCAGCGTGATCTTGCCTATAAACTCCAGTTAGCTGGTTACGATATGGATAAAAATGTAATCACCAGAATCGAAACAAACAAGCGTTATGTCACTGATCTTGAATTAAAAGCCATTGCTGAAATCTTTCAGGTTTCATACATATTTCTCATTGATGGCAAAGACGAATAAAAGTGACAAATGGGGAAGTTTCTTTCGTGCTTCCCCATTTTATCCGTCCTTATTACAGATTCAGTAGTTCTAAGATTTTCTGCATACCGGCCTGATATAAAGATTCCGCATATAATATCCATCTTTCACTGACTTCTGTAACATATGCGTCTATCGTTTTTCGCTTTTCTTTTGATAATCCCATTGTCTGAACCTGTTCTTCATATTTTGATATTTTTTCCAGCATTTCCTGGTACACTGAATTTTCTTTCAGCTGTTCTTCTACATCATCAATCCAAGTATCCATCAGCAACTCCAGCAGTTTCTGTGTGTCACCATCATCCTTTCCCAGTATTGCTTTTTTTATTTTCCCCAGCATAGCTCCATAAGAAATCATTTGAGCCTGTCCCATATAAAAATGGTACTGTTCTTCTATCATTTCCTTTTCGCTCTCCAGTCGGAAATATTGATGCACTGCCTTATGCTCTTCTGTCGTTAGACTGATTGCCTGATTCGACTCCATAAATGTTTCTATTACTGGATACCTCTCTGTAAGTTCCAGTATTTTATTTTGCAGTCTCTGGTATTCCGCATCATGCTTTTTCAGATAGGTGCAAACCTGTTCTCCTATCCGTATCCCCAAGCATTGCTCATTCCAGATGATATCTGGCTGTGCTGTCATATCGGTGTCTCCCTTCTGTGTAGTTTTCCTGTTCCAAGCACAAGACTATACCACACTTCTGGGAGAAAGCTATTCACCAAACCTACTGAAATCTCCTGGCAGATCCTGTGCAACCTATCCCTTTTCCCACAAAAAAACTGGTATGAAAGACTCCTTGTTCTCTCATACCAGCTATCTATTTCTTATTTAACTGAATACACATTCTTTTCTATTCTCTGTGTATCCTGTACTTATTTATGGCAAAAATCAGACTACAGACACGCTATACACTCTTATGCTACATAATCCAGTTTACTGCATCCAGGTTCGAATGTCACATTGAAAATTCCAACCTGAGAAGTAGAAATCGGTGCAAGAAAACTTCTGCCGGAAAAATACTGTGCAAAACTATCATTTGGTGCACCAATTGGAAATACCATCTCTTTTGCATGCGCACGCATCCCTTCCTCTTCGTATGGCAAATCTCCTTCGCCTGTTTCCCACACTTCCTTTGCAAGATTGAATACAGCCCATGCTTTTGGCCAACCTGCATAGAATGCGGCATGTGTGATCACTGCCGCAATCTCTTTTTGTGTCACACCATGATTTTTTGCATTTTGAAGATGATATTTTAAAGAAGAATCCGTTAATCCCTGCGCAAGCAATGCAGTTACCGGGACCAGTGATCCGTCCCTCAAGCCGCACTTCTGCATATACATCCCCTTAAACTTTTTTCCCATCTCATAAGCCTCTTTTAATGCCGGATTGCCCTGTATTGCGCCAACAGCATCTGCACCTCCGCCAAATACGGTTCCTGCAAGTTTGGAATTTAGAAAACATTCGATTCAACATTGTTTTCATATGTCCGCTACGGGGTATATGCCATGATTAACAAAGATGAGCGCCGTGATGTGAGTATTCGCAAGCCCCGGCCATCTATCCGCAAGCAGCTTGCCGACAGCAAACAGGCCACCAGCCCGAAAAAGGCGGCGGCCAGAACCAAGAAAAATGAATTGGAGGTATGAGGAATGATGCACTTTACCGTGGAAGAAGAAAATTTGATCTGTATGTACCACAACGCAGACCGACGCAGGACGATAGGCAAGATCACCGCAGCCATGCCGGGTATGGACGGGGATATGTGGCCGCTTGCGTCCGGCGTCTTTTCTTTTTGCCTGTTCCTACGCATTTAGGACCCAGTATTGACGGGGATAGGATAAAGTATTCGCCCACCTCTGCAAACGTGCGGGAGAAGCCTTGAAACTAGCGGTTATCAGCCCCGAAAGGCGTAGGTTACAGTCATTATTAGCCCCCGAAACAGGTACAGACGCGCAGCGGGTGTATCTGTTTCGGGGGTGTGCAGGTGATAGCCGTGGTGCTAGAATATAAATAGTACAAGTCAAAATGAGAATCCCTAATTACAAATTTTATGGTACTATGTAGTTACCGC
>NZ_CAXUBQ010000032.1:0-38202 GCF_964249465.1 Ruminococcus sp. Marseille-P328
TCCATTGCTTCTGCTTTTAAATCTGTGATGTACTTGATTGCTTCTTTGATCATCTTTCTTCCTCCTTATGCCTGTCTAGCTCTTAAATCAATTACATTGTCTGAATGTTCCGCCTGTTCAATGATCTCCCCAGTGGAAGGATCAACCTGGCGCGGTGTTTTTTCCCTCTCATCAAAGGAATCCGTTACCTCCTCAATGGTCATCTGGCCTGGGATCTGGCTGCCAATCTCAACAGCCTCCACTTCATTTGTACGGATGTTTTTGCCCATGCTGAGGGCTGTCACAGCTCCAAGAGCCGGTGCCAGGGTGGATTTTGCCTGTACTCCCGTAGTAACAAAATTCCTTGCCTCATTCGGCTTAAATTCGATCACAACAGTGATCCTCCGCTTGGCAGTTGCGTCTGTGTTCGGATCCTGGATGTTCTCCGTCACCTTCTTCAGCTCCCTGTTGATCTGTTCCGTAAACGCACCATTTGCGAATTTTTCCATGTCAATATGCTGCATTTCTTACTCCTTTCCTACCTGGCAGCATGAACAGGTACTGCCAGGTATCAACGTATTGTGATATATAATGACGCATTTCCATGATAGGAAGCACCACTTGCTGTTTATTCTGCTGTGCCCTGGTTGTTTACGGCTTCTGCAGTTTCTGTACCATCTGGAGCCTCCTGGGATACTTCCTGGTAATCAGCATCAATCGGCTCCTGTTCGTTTGCCACCTCGGACATATCTACACTGAGCTCGGTCTTCACACTCTCATCATTGGAAAGCTGCATGACAAAGTCAGATTTTAGAGGTGCGTATTTCAGACATTTCTTAATAACGGTTTTCTTTGCCATTTCTTCATAATTCGTTTTCCAGGGACTAAAGCTGCTAGCAAAGCTCTGGCTGAATCTTCTGGCATGATTGTCAATATCTTCTTTACTCATCACTTCGAAACCATATCCGCCGTTCTTTGCTTTCCAAAGCGCATACACCAAAAGCATTTCCCCTTTGTCCTTAATAGCCGGTTTATGTACCAGTTTTGGCTCCAGTCCCAATTCATACTCAAACACATCATTCTCATAAACACACTGGGCCTGTACAGTCTGAATGTTGTCATTGCGGTAAACCATGTCGATCAGACCTTTATATCCGATCTGGAACTGGCATTCCAGTTTCCCATGATTCTTATATGGAATCAGATATGCTTGTCCCAACGGTGTGTTTGGTTCCAGACCGAGCTGTGCCGCATTCATAAGCGCGCCAAGGAAAGACATCTGGCTGCACTCCTGTAGCTTCGGAGTGGTATTTAAGGCAGATAACGCCATTCTGGTAAAACGTTCCGGGGTGATTACCTTCGGAAGGGCTTTCTCAATCTCCGGCTTCATGGCCTTGATCATGTCCGCAATGCTCATGGACTTGGTAAGCTTTACTTCCCCTTTATTTCCTGTTTTCTCTGCTAACGCATCTTTTACTCCCATTCTCTCTGCCTCCTGTTATGCAATCTCTTTTACAGTAAATCTTCTGCTGGATGACTCTTTGGCATATTCCTTATAGATATCCGGATGATCTGCCTTCAGCTTTTTCGAATCTACCCGGCTCGATACTATGGATTTCCATGTAATTGAATATTTATCGGAATCAGCCTTCTCCGCATCTTCCATAAAAAGCTTAACTTCCTGCTCAATCTGCTTCTTTTCCTGGTCCAGCTTATCCTGAAGTTCCAGGATCTCTGATCTTCGTTTCAGCTTTTCGTCGAACCCGATCAGCGGAATGACTTTCTCCGGATCTGACTTTCCATAATATTCTGATAAGATCTTTTCAGCAGCCTCACTGCCATCTGGAACAGGCATTTTTCTGGCAAGCACGTTGTTATTCCAAAAATCCGTCTCCACTGTGATCAGCATCTGGATAATGCCCTCATCACGCTCAATCTTGCGCCAGACAAACTCCCTTCCAAGGATCACACAGGCAATATACCAGGCATCAGCTCCGGTCACAGCCATATAGTGGTGGCACTGGATTTCATAGGATTCCGGAATATGTCCATCTTTCCATTTATCTGCAGAATAGGCGGAAGCTGTTTTACACTCCAGTCCCGCGTTCTCTCCTACAATCAGCCGGTCTACGTTGGCCAGCATAAAAGGATTTTCTTCCATGTAAAAAATAGAATTTGCACGGCGCACTTTCTTTCCGGTCTCTTCCATAAACCTGCGTGCTACATACTCCTCCAGGTCGCGTCCCTGTCTCATGGACTCGTTGTCTTCTTTCTCAGTTACCTCTTCCTGGGTTTTATCCTGGTAAACGGAAATCGCGGTTGCATATGGATTTAAGCCACAGATACTGCCCGCATCTGATCCACCGATTCCTTTTTTACGGTATTCCAGCCAGGTTGCATGGTCCATTCCCGAAGTAGATACTAATCTGTTTAATTTCATCCTTATCTTCCTTTCTTTAATTCACGTAATTCTTCTATAGATCCAAGGTCTTCATACTCACCCAAACGGTCTGCCACTGTTCCAAACAGTACCGTCTGCTCCTGCTGCCACTCCAACCGAAGAGAAGAAGCCCTGCAGCCAGGGATCCGGTATCCTACTCCATTTGGATTAGCAATTGTAAGTCTGTTTCTCATGCCTTATTCATCTCGCTTTCTTTCTGCACCACATCTTCTACCATTGAATGCATAAGATCCCGTGGGGTTATACTTTCTGACTCTTTAATGCTCTTATCAAGCATATGATACAGTGCATGTAATACAGTCTGAAATTCATCAACCAGCACGGATGTGTTTCCCTCTACTGTTGCCTTCGTTACATTTCCCTTTTTCTCAACTTTAATCATTGACTTTTCCTTTCTACCCTTCTACAATAAAAGGGTGATAAACTGTTTTTGTCCATTGGACACCGGATCCTGATGAGCTCCCACTCTTCAGGATCCATTTTCTTTCACCAACTGGGTAAGATGCGCCCTGGCTGCTTCGTAGTTTTTAACGGATTCTTTCATCATTACTTCTTCGCGATAGATATCATAAGTAGTCATTTTGCTTTCTGAAGGTTCTTCCACCCAAACCCGGCATGGATATCCAGCTAATCCTATTTCGAAACTTACATGGATTCCGCTTGCTATAGCTTTCTTCGAAAGCTCATATAACTCATCTATCATTTTTTCTAAACTCATGTTCTCTTCCCTTCCGGCTCTGTGCCCTGTATCAGCATCCATGCAAGCATTGATAATGCCATTGCTCCTGCAACCTGCAGTCCGTCCCACTGCCAGAACGGTAGGTATGTAGCAAGGGTGCCTATGATGACAGATATGATTATGTTACGCTTCATTCCCAGTCTCTCCTTCCACAACAGCCCGGTTGCTCCAACCGATCATCTGCACCAGCTTTTCCGGATGAAATGCCGGAGCATACTTTCTGGCATTGCGATCCAGGAGCTGACGCCGATAAGTAAGATAATCAATGAATACCAGAACGTTGATCAGGACAATGTTTCCATCCCGGATAATGGCATAATCGTTATAACGCCCTGTTTTGATTTCATCTTCAATTTCAAACAGTCTCGTTCTTACGGTTCCGGTACTGATCTGAAATTCTTTTGCAAGTTGCTCTTTTTTCATGTACGGATATCCACGTATGGATTCTGTGTAAACCATCTTTTACTTACCTCCCGTTACCTTCTCATGCTAAGTGCAAGGCATATTATTGCTATCGAATTCAACAGCGTTGTAAATAAATTTATCAGCAATGCTGTATTCTCTATCTTCCTCATCTCCTTTCCGGTTACTTCTCCAGAAAATATTCAATCGGTACATTGAAGTAGTCCGCCAACTTCCTGAGGCTTTCTAGCCCTGGTTCAGATCTTTTGGTTTTCCAATTTGAAAAAGCCGTTTGACTAATTCCGGTTTCTTTTGATACTTGATAAGATGTTTTGTTTGTTTTGTCTAATAGGGATTTATATTTTTCGTACAATTTTACACCTCCTATCGAAAGTATATCCCTTGCAAATACTTTCGAGCTGTGATATACTTTCAATCATAAAACCACTACATTTTAAAAAAGAAAGCATACCACATCGAAAGTATTTTATTTTGCGCTTACTTTCGTTTGCGTAAGTAGATAATACATCTTTTTTCGTTAGTAGTCAAGCGTTTTTACTAACTTTTGCGTAAGTATGCTATCTTTGTGAAAGGAGCACAATTTATGTATGAAGTATTTGAACAGCTTCTACAAAAAAATGGTGTTACCCCTTACAAAGTCGCTAAAGAAGCTGGTGTAACCCAGACTGCCCTAAGCAATTGGAAATCTGGTCGAAGTACACCTACTACAAAAACTTTACAAAAAATAGCTGATTATTTTGGGGTAACAATTGATTATTTAATGACAGGAAAAGATGTAGACTCTCCTAAGCCTCAATTAAATGCAAAAGATGAGCGTGACATTGAGAAAATCATTGAACATACCAGAGAGCAACTGCTCTCACAGGAAGGACTGATGTTTGACGGTGATCCTGCTTCTCCTGAAGCAGTGGATTCTATCCTTGCTGCTATGCAGATTGGAATGGAAATGGCAAAGAAAAAGAACAAAGAAAAATATACGCCTAAGAAATATAAAAAGGACTGATGCCTATGTGCATAAAAAGACGAGTTTCACAACTTGTCAGGAAATACCAGACTCGCGATCCTTTTGAAATGATTAAAGGTATGAATGTGATATTGGTTCATTATCCATTAGAGGGTGTGCGCGGATTCTACCAGTATTTCCAACGTAACAATATTATTTATCTGGATGAACGTTTATCTGAAGCTGAACAACGTTTTGTTCTTGCTCATGAACTCGGGCACATGTTTCTGCATAAAAAAGCTAATGCTATTTTTATGGATACACGTACCCAGTTTAATACAGATAAATTTGAACTGGAAGCAAATCTTTTCGCTATGGAGCTGCTACTTCCAGATTCGTTTCTGGATGAATACAGAGATTTTACTATTGACCAAATATCCAGGATGACCGGATACCACAAAAGATTAATTGAATTGAGAATATCATCATAAAAACCGGAGGGCGATATGGGATTATTTGATATCTTTAGAGTAGGAAAAATAAAAGCCGAAAACGAAGCTCTAAAGCAAAAATTACAAGATTTACATGCAGATGAATACTGGCAGGTGAAAGAGCACCTTGACCGCATGAACTCAGAAATTGCCGGTAACAACATTACTCTTTCAAAACAACATGATGACTTATCCACGCTTTCTGAACAATCTCAGAAATTGGAGAAACAAGTTACATCTCAGCGTAATAAAATTGCGCGTTCCAAAGAGTTGTACCAGAGCATCGAATATGCACTTGATACATTTCTTGTGTCTGATGTTTCTTATAACAACTGCAGATTAAATCCTCATGATAAGGAAGATTTAGAAGAATTAGTTCCATCTGTCATTTTAAAATTACATTGCATGGATGTAAAAGATCTTCGCAAGGCATATAGAGAAAACGCAAAACAGATTGACCGATTAATGGATCTTTATGAAGCTCGTTACACAACCAAGGCTAATAAATCTATATACTCTCTTATGGTTATTGCTTTGAAAGCTGAACTGCAAAACGTTTTGTATAATTTGAAATATGATAAATTAGATAGTTCCATTGAAAATATCCGTTCTATTTCTTCTAAATACTTAAAGATTGCAGGTGAAGGGAACCAAAGTATAGCAGGTACTCTTACTAAGTTCATCGGGGAATTGGAGTATTTATTTATCAATGCCGTAAAAATCGAATACAATTACTATGTTCGCAAAGAACAAGCAAAACAGGAGCAATTAGCTCTTAAAGAACAAATGCGCCAAGAAGCAGAGGAACGAAAAGCGTTAGAGGCAGAGCGTAAGAAAGTTGAGAAAGAAGAGAGTAAGTTTAAGACCGAAATAGATAAATTAACAGTCGCCCTTTCAGAATCAACTTCAGCTTCTGATAAAGAACAACTTCATACCCGAATTCTTGATCTGCAAAAGCAGCTCTCTGATATAATCATCAAAAAGGATGAAATTGTAAACCTTCAGAATGGAAAAGCTGGTAATGTTTATATCATTAGTAATTTAGGTTCGTTCGGCCAGGATGTTTTCAAAATTGGAATGACACGCCGGTTAGATCCACAGGATCGTGTAAATGAGCTTGGCAGTGCCAGTGTGCCCTTTAAATTTGATGTACATAGTTTTATTTTCTCAGAAGATGCTGTCGGACTGGAAAAGAAGCTTCATGAAACATTAAACGAAAAGAGGCTTAATAAAGTTAATATGCGAAAAGAATTTTTCAAAATAGATATTACTGAACTCGAAAAATTAGTTTCAAGTATTGATCCCACTGCGGAATTTAATTCCACAATGTTAGCTGAAGAATACAGGCAATCGGTGGATATGCAAGTTCCATATGAACCCATCTATTCAATCGAAGAGTTTGAAGAAGATGAAGAATAATTAAATAAAAGAAAAACCGCCCTAGTGTTACCAGCACTAGAGCGGCGGGCACATCCGAAGATGCACACTATTTTCAGCAAAAATATTGTATCATCTTCGGGGCAGCCATGCAAGCGGAACCTTTGTTCGCGCTGGCTGTTATTTTTGTACTTATTTTTCCCGGCACTTGCGCCGGCGCAACCAAAAAAGAAACCATCTCGGTGATTCTGCCGGAATGGTCCGTATAAGGAGGATGATATCATGTGGGTTGAAGAAGCCAATAATGGAAAGTTTAAATTCTGTGAACGATATACCGACTACATGACAGGAAAGTTGAAACGTGTATCTGTCACAATGGATAAAAACACTCCGCAGACCAGAAAAACAGCGCAAAAAACTCTGGAGTTGAAAATCCAGCAAGCCATGAAAACTGCGCCAAATCACCAGTATACGCTAAAGGAATTAATAGAGGAATATCGGAAGGATCAGAAGGTAACCGTGAAGCAATCTACTTATTCCAGGAATTATTTTGCCTGCAATGCCATTATGAAAATGCTTGGTGAAAGTACAATTGTGGAGCACATGACTGCCAAGTATGTCCGCAGCAGGTTTCGTGATTCTGGAAAAGAAAACAGCACTTTAAATGAACACCTTACCCGTTTCAAGGCTCTGATCCGCTGGGGATACAGTAACGATATGCTCAGCGATATTACATTCCTTGACAAAATAGAGCCTTTTAAAGATGTTCCTCATAAGCAGAAGATTCAGGATAAATATCTGGAATCAAATGAGCTGAAAGCATTGCTGAATGGAATGGATCATTCCCTTTGGAGACTGTGTACAGAATTCATGGCATTGTCAGGCCTAAGAGTTGGTGAGTTGATTGCCCTGGACCGGTCAGATGTGGATTTCAAAAATAAAGTGATTCATGTGACCAAGAATTATGATTATATAAACCAGATCGTCACATCTCCAAAGAGCTTTTGTTCGATCAGGGATGTGTATATGCAGGAGGAATTGGAAAATGTATGCAAACAATTAAATGCATTAATGCTCCGCCGTCGTTTGATGTCCAATATCGGAAAGCCTGCCTTGTTTCTCTTTTCCAGGAATGGAACTTATATACACTATTATTCCTACAATAAATATTTAAGGGAAAACTCCAAGCGCGTCTTAGGTCGTGCTATCACCCCACATGCCCTGCGTCATACTCATGCCTCTCTTCTCTTGGAGCAAGGTATCAGCATTGATACCATCTCTAGGAGACTCGGACACGAAAACAGCAAGGTTACCAAAGAAATATACTTACATGTCACCAAAAAGCTCACGGAGAAAGACAATGAGCAAATTGCAAAGGTATCTATTTTTTAAAGTTGCCCCTTTTCTGCCCCTTTTGTTGGGGCAGGCATTTAGTGCCACATTGAAAACACCGCATAAAATCAACGTTTTTCCGCTGTCAAGAGGGAATTCATTCAAGTCCCATCTTCCGCATTTTTTATTGCTTAAGAAACATTAAAGGCCTGCAAAACATCCGTTTTGCAGGCCTTTTTATTACCGTTGTACTTTTATCATTCTATTTCGGAAGTTCTGTCACTGTCTCCAGCTTAAATCCTTCCCACATATCAGCAGAAATATTCCATTCTCTTAAATCTGTAACGATCTTATGATAGAACGCCTGTCCGCCACGCACAATATCATAGGTGCGGGCATCGCCTCTTGCCTCAAGGTGACGGCCAAAGCTACAGTTGGTTACATCCTCCGGACCATAGTCGTCCACATCTCCGCCCGGCCAGAAAATATAAAGCCTTGGGATATCATCAATCTGGCGAATATCAATTCCTGCAAGTTTCAGAAATTTCTTTCCAACAGACTCATGCGCCGTAAATACATGAGAATATCGCCATACAGTCCTTGTAAAATCAGATACACGGAACTGGCCCAGCCAATCCTCATCCATCATTCCGTCTGCAGTTTCTCTTGAGACGATCACAACAACAGGGAATAAACGCCCTGAATCTTTCAACGCTGCAATAAGATTCCCAAACATATCCTCTCGCAAAATACGTCTTCTGTTAGAACATTCGATTCCATTTACAATTCCGATATTGTCAACAATCGTCTTATAATATCCAGGATAACTGAAGAAAGTTACTCCCGGGTCCTGGATGGTGTGTTCTCTCTCCGGCTGTGCATATCCATTGCAAACCTTCAGAATCACTTCATCCTGACGCGACACTTCAAGTCCGGCTTCTGAATACCAGATTCTGCCGCCCACTTCCATATCCATATGTCTTACATGCATATTCAGCCGATGATTGTCCGGATCATAATTCACAGCTACATGATAAGCCAGAATGTCAGCATGATAAGTACTGGTCTTCTGTGGCATTTCCTTAAACAGACCGCCATATTTCCCCACGATCCAGCCATATATCGCATCTGCTGCCTGCTGGAAAATCTCTGCAGCAGATGCCGGTTTCTCTTCCTTCAGACGGCTTCCATCCACCTGTGTGCACATCTGGAACACGTTGTGGCGGATAAGAGGCTTCATCTCATAATGCCAGGATTCTCCGAGGCTCTCCTCGCGACCATCATTATAAACATCACGTTCCTTAAAAATAGCTGTCAGACGACTGTCGTGGAACTGACTGTCGTTTAACAGGGCAATGATCGTATTTACATTGATCGGTACCTTGCGGCTGCGGTGAAGCAGCTGGTCTACCAGTGTCTGCTTGCTGGTCTTATAAATACGCTTGGCCAGGTTCTCCACCTGCTGGTCACAATCCTCATCCAGAAGCTTCGCCACCTCAGGATAAAGCTGTCCCTCTCCCAGTTTCAGGCGGAAATGGCTCTTGATCATATCACTCCATCTGCCTGATTTATAAAGGGAATGTCCCAGATCCTCAAACAGAGTAACCATGGATTTATCACAAAGCTCCAAAGTTGCCAGAATACTGTTAAAGTATCTGGAAAAGCCCTTGTAATTCTTCCACAGTTCCTCTCCTTTATAGCGCATATCGTGCTCGATCTCATGCCAGCCCTCGAAAAACATGGTCTTAATCTGAATCTCGAAGGTATCATCAATATACATATCCCAGGTCTCTGTTGAAATTTCTGATCGCAAATATTCCGGAAGACGGCACACGCCGTTTAATTTCGTAGGTTTGAACTCCTCCTCGCTTCTTTCCGAAGTGGACCAGCCAATCACATCAAAGGTATTTTCCACAATATTCTGGCAGATTTCTACATCATCATCAAAATACAGGTTAATACGGACACCTACCAGGTCCTGCAGTTTCTTATTCTCCGCGCCATAATCTTTCAGAGCAAATTTATGAGCCATAGAAGAAGCTGTCTTGATTCTGGAAAAGCATCTGTAATACAGACCGCATTGTTCCAGGCGATCACTGATAATGCGCTTCAGATCCTGCTCCACGATAGCCGGAACCTTTACCTTCGCAGCCAGTTCCTCCTTTGTATAAATTACTCTTTTCTGTTCACTCACTAATTTTACACCACCAATTTATTTATAACTGCCGGAGCCCTCACGGATTACGGTCCGAAAACTACACAGTTATTATATTTTATATTCCGTACGTTCTACTAAGCATACACTTTAGAGCCTGTTTGAAAAATCATTCCCGCAATCTGCACGCCCCACTTTGCGGTATATTTTGCCCGAATTCGGTTGCCGTAGCCCGCTACGGCGCCCTCATTCGGGCAAAATCTCCCACAAATTGTGACGCACATCTTGCAGAAAGCCTTTTTCAAACACGCTCTAGTATACCAGAATTTCCCCAAATAAAAAAGGGATATTCCGAAATATAATGGAAAATTTCGGTTAAATATATATAATCAAAAGCACTTCTTACAAGCTTCATATCCTTGAGCCTCAGCCTGTGAGACTGGCTCCTGATATGCCTTATCCGGATTCATATTTCCACAGTCAGGAATACTGTGATATTTACTTCCTGTAGCAGATATCCATACCATTTCCTCCTGACTGTCATCTGCTGCAGCAATCTGTTCTGACTTTTCTGATGCTGCAGCTGCATCAGTTCCGCTATTATCTTCAGCTGTAAATCCATTCTCCCCTTCACTTTGCCCAGCTGTTTCTCCATCACCTGAAGTATAATCATTGCAAGGATCTGCACTCCAGGTAATAGCACTTCCATCCGAAGAAGCTACAATGGTTCCCTGTTCATCAGAGCGATATACCTGAATTCCCATATCTGACAGTTTTTCCATGGTATCCGCATGCGGATGACCATACATATTTCCTGCGCCGCAGCTGATCACTGCAAATTCCGGAACTGCAGCCTGAAGAAAATCCCAGCTTGTGGATGTAGCAGATCCATGATGGCCTACACTTAACACGTCGCAGCTCAGATCAAGCCCGGAATTCACCATATCTGCCTCACAGTTAAAATCTGCATCCCCGGTAAAAACGAAACTGTTTTCTCCATTCGTCAGCTTAATTGCCACCGAATTAGCATTACTCTCTTTGCTGATTTCCTTTGGTGAAAGAATTGTAAATTCTCCCGAGCCAAATGTATACTCCGCCCCCACTGCCGGATGCTGTACTTCAAGCCCATGTGCTGCCACTGCATCCATAAAAGAGCCATAAAGGGAAGAATCATGGATATAATCTGCTCCAATCACATTGTCCACCTGAAATGCATTCAGACAGCCAATCAGTCCGCTCACATGATCCTCATCGTAATGGGATGAAATCAGATAATCAATTTCTGACACATTCTGCTCCTGCAAATAGGACACCACATAGCTGGACGCGCTTCTTGGACCACCATCATACAGCAGATTCTGTCCCTCTGACTGCACCAGAATGGATAATCCCTGTCCCACATCCAGGAAATGCACAGTCATGCTGCCGCCAGATGCCAGAACCTTTTCCCCACTTCCAGGGAATACGATTCCTGCCATAAGCAGAATAAGCGTTAAAAGATAGCCTGCAATTTGTTTTCTTAAGTGTTTCATTTTATTCCTTCTTTCGTTTTTTTCACCGTAGGCACCGCTGTCCTGCTGCCTCTTTACTATTATAATATATTCTCATCCCCACAAACATCCCTGAATTATGTTTTCACAATTGCATTTTTAGCATATAATACCTGGAAGAGCATTTTATGAGGTCGTCCATGTATTACAGAAAAGCCTTATGTGCACAGCAGGAAAATGTAGACCAGGGTACCTTACAGATAACGGTCCATTCAAAAACAGACAACCGCCCTGTGGAAAATGCACTGGTCCGTATTTCTTATACAGGTGATCCAAACAGTGTCATTGAAGAAGTCCGCACGGATTCTTCCGGCAACACCCCTGTCCTTCAATTAAAAACGCCTCCTCTGGAATACAGCCTGAATGCTTCCGAGGAGGCGCAGCCTTATGCAGAATATTCCATGCAGATCAAAGCCGAGGATTTTCACCAGGAGGAAATCGCAGGCACAGAAGTCTTGCCTGCGGTTCTGGCCAAACAGCCTGTCCTTCTGAATCCCAGGCAAGACACTGTTTCGGAAAACAGAATTGTCATTCCTCCCCATACACTTTTCTATGAATATCCACCAAAAATACAGGAATCTGAAATTAAACCAGTACACGAAACTGGCGAAATTGTTCTAAGCAAGGTCGTAATTCCGGAATACATTGTAGTGCACGATGGGCCTGTAGGTGATAACTCCGCCTCTAATTATTATGTCCGCTACCGCGACTATATCAAAAATGTAGCAAGCAGCGAAATCTATGCCACCTGGCCTGACGACACTATCCGCGCCAACATCCTGGCAATTATGTCCTTTACCCTAAACCGGGTATACACGGAGTGGTACCGCAATAAAGGGAAAGACTACACCATCACCTCCTCCACCGCCTACGACCACAAATGGATCCGCGGACGAAACATCTTTGACTCTATCGACCGCATTGTAGACGAACTTTTCGAGAATTATCTATCCCGTCCTAACGTCCGTCAGCCAATTCTTACCCAGTACTGCGACGGAGAGCGGGTGCAGTGCCGGGACAGAGGATGGATGACACAGTGGGGAAGCAAGCGGCTTGGAGACCAGGGATATTCTGCTATTGAAATCCTACGGTATTTCTACGGAAACGATATGTATATCAATGTAGCAGAAGAAGTCTCCGGGATTCCTTCCTCCTGGCCAGGATATGACCTGGATATTGGTGCTTCCGGCAGCAAAGTACTCCAGCTTCAGGAACAGCTAAATGCTATCAGCCAAGCCTACCCTGCTCTTCCAAAAGTAAATCCGGACGGAATCTATGGTGCCCAGACTCAGGCCTCTGTCCGCAAATTCCAGAATATTTTCGGTCTTCCGGAAACCGGAATCGTAGATTATACCACCTGGTACAAAATTCAGGAAATTTACGTAGGCGTCACCCGGATTGCAGAATTACAATAAACATAATATGGCGGGATTTTCTCTCCCGCCATAAAATTCTAATCTAAACCTTATAATCTAAACGGACATGCCGTTTGTCAGCAACATCACCATATAGGAACCGGCTAACCATCAGCCTTCTGCCAATTCCCGCATCAATTCATGCACTGAAGTAATTTTGTCAATCCTTCCAACATTTGCCCCACAGAACATCAATCCATTCTCTACATCTCCCTCCACCGCATCGATCAATGCCTTGGTAATGCAGTACGGAACCTGTCCTGGATTACATTTTTCCAGGCAGTTATAGCACTTCTTTACTGGAATCCGTCCATTCTCTACCAGTTTCATAAAAGGATTGCAAAGCGCCCTTCCAGGCATTCCTACAGGGCTCTGGATAATCTGCACATCCTCTTTCCTTGCATTTACATACGCCTGTTTATACCTTTCATCGGCATCGCATTCCTTTGTCGCCACAAACCGGCTTGCGATCTGCACACCATCTGCCCCAAGTGCCATAGCATGATCAATATCTTTCCGGTCAAAAATTCCGCCAGCAACTACCACTGGAATTTCCCGGCCAAACTTTTCCTCATATTCCTTTTTACATGCAATAATATCCCGGATTTCCTGGTCAAAATCCATCTCATCCCTGTGAGCCAGCTGATCCCTGGAAAATCCCAGGTGTCCTCCTGCCTCCGGTCCTTCCACTACGATCAGATCTGCAGTCCGGTTATATCGATGTGCCCACATTTTCAGAATCAGATTTGCTGCCCTTTTTGAAGAAACAATAGGCGCAATCTTTGTTCTGCAAAACTCCGGTACCAGCTCTGGCAGATTCATGGGAAGTCCTGCGCCACTGATGATCACATCTGCACCACATTCCACAGCTTCCTTTACATGCTCTTTATAATGTTTCAGCACTACCATAATATTAACACCGACCAGCCCTTTTCCCTTGGCAATCTCCCTTGCCTTCCATATGTGCTTTCTTATTGCCTTCAGATTGCATCCCGCCTGGTCTTTCTCAAAGCCAGCCTCATCATATCCAATCTGAGCTGTGGAAATAACTCCCACTCCTCCTTCTGCTGCCACCGCGCCAGCCAGGGAGCTACGGCTCACTCCCACGCCCATTCCCCCTTGAATAATAGGAAGTTCTGCCACCTTATCTCCAATTTTCAAACATCTCAAACTGCTTTTGTATTCTCTATCCAAAACAATATCCTCCATGCTTTAATTTAGTTTGATTTTAAAACTATTTTAGTATAAAGCATTATTGTTTTTATGTCAAGTTTTACTTTTATTCGACACTTTATTATGTAGTTTTTATTACTACATATTCGGAAGTTTTCCCTATAAAAAGGAATCCCCTTGCAAGATTTGCCGCCTGCAGCAGACCATCCCCCTCATCTGCATTTCCGTTATTTCCTCTCACTGCCTGGAAAAGCTTTTTTGGTAATAGGAATTTGCTGCAGAATCGTCTGCTGCATCAAAAAAGGCTATGCATATCCGTTTGATACACATAGCCTTCGCTTTCATTTTTTTACAGCTTTTTCATTTCAAAAAGATTAAAAAATCTTCAAAATATCATTATACATAACTACAACCATCAAAAGCATCAACACCATCAAACCTGCAAAATGAACCATGCCCTCAATCTGTCTGTTCACCGGTTTTCTCCGGATAGCCTCGATAATCAGAAATACAAGCCGGCCACCATCCAGTGCAGGAAGCGGAAGCAGGTTCATAACACCAAGGTTTGCAGATAAAAGAGCTGCCATATACAGCATATTTACCCAGATTGTCAGCATACCCTCACTCTTACTTGCCTCATAGGTGCTGCCAATTGCATCAACTACGCCAACCGGACCGCTTAAATCCTTTACGCCCAGCCCGCCGGTAAGAAGCTCTTTCAGGCTGAGTAAGGTAGAGCGGATCATATATTTTACTTCCAGTGTTCCATACTTCAGCACTTCAAATCCCTGTGTCTTCGTGTACGCCAGATTATAAGAAAAATCAAGTACTGCTGTACGGGACTCCGATGGAGTTACCTCAGCGTTGTATTCCAGGCCATCACGCTCATAAGTAATGGTCACAGGCTCACTTGTGAGAGGATGCTCTGCAAGATATGCAGTATAATCGTCCGAACTCTCCAGTCTGGTGCCATTAATGGAAGTGATCACGTCCCCAGGCTCCACGCCAGTTTCAGATAAGCCCATTCCCGGAATCAGGGATGCCACCTCAAGAGAATCGGTACTCTTTCTGTTAAAGCCAAGAAGGTATCTCACCTGTACGTCTGGTTTGAAGGCCAGCTCCACATCTTTGCCATCCCTCTCCACAGTCATATGAATGGTCTCATCCTCCTGTGGATTATTCAGATACATATACAGATAAAGATCTCTTGCCAGATCAATATGATACCCCTGATATTCTTTGATAATATCCCCTTCCTGAAGACCAGCTTCAGCCACAGTAGAACCACTCTCCACCTGCGTAACCTCTGCCGGGTCATAGCCCACCAGCGTAACAATAAGCACTGCAAACACAAAGGCCAGGATAAAGTTAAATACCGGTCCTGCTGCAACTGTAGCGATTCTTCCACACACTGGTGCACCATTGAAAGTCCCCTTGGACTCATCCTCCATATCTTCTCCCAGCATGGCACAGGAACCGCCAAGAGGCAAAAGCTTCAGAGAATACCTGGTTCCATTCTTCTCTGTGCTAAGCAGCCTTGGTCCCATTCCAAGGGAAAACTCCGTTACTACGATCTTATTTTTCTTTGCAAGAAGGAAATGCCCCAGCTCATGAAAAAGAATGATCGCACTGAAAATCAATAATGCCAGAATAATCTTCAACCTACCACCTGCTTTCAATCCATTTATAAGTCTCGTCTTCTACTGCCAGTATCTCCTCCAGATCCGGATTCCGGATCACTGTATGTCTTTCCATAGACTGTGCAATAATGTCGTAAATATCCAGAAAGCCGATTTTTTCCTGTAAAAACTTCTTCACAGCCAGCTCATTTGCTGCGTTAAACACAGTAGGCATACTGCCGCCTTTTCTTGCAGCATCCATAGCCATTGGAAGCCCCAGGAATGTATCCATATCCGGATCTTCAAAAGTAATCTCTTTCAATTTATGGAAATCCAGTCTCTCTCCATCCAGATATCTGCGTTCCGGATAATAGAGTGCGTACTGGATTGGAAGCCGCATATCCGGAGTTCCAAGCTGCGCCATAACCGCACCATCTTTAAACTCTACCATCGAATGGATAATGCTCTTTGGCTGGACAACAACCTGAATATGATCCAAATCCACATCAAACAGCCATCTGGCTTCCATAACCTCCAGACCTTTATTTACCAGGGTTGCGGAATCTACTGTGATCTTCTGTCCCATTACCCAGTTCGGATGCTTCAGGGTATCTGCAAGCGTCACATGTTCCAGTTCTTCTCTTTTTCTTCCACGGAAGGGACCACCGGAAGCTGTGATCAGAAGCTTCTCAACCTGCGCCCGCTTTTCCCCATGAAGGGCCTGGAAAACAGCACTGTGCTCACTGTCTACCGGAAGGATCTGAACCCCATGCTCTTTTGCCATAGGAATGATCAGATGACCTGCTGTTACCAATGTTTCTTTGTTTGCAAGGGCAATGTCCTTGCCCGCCTTGATTCCCTCCATTGTAGGACGGATTCCAATCATTCCCACAACAGCGGTAACCAGAATGTCTGTCTGGGGCATACGCGCAAGCTCCAGAAGTCCCTCCATACCAGACACAATTTTTACATCCATATCCGCAAGACGGACTGCCAGGTCCTTTGCCGCATTTTCATCCCACACTGCAATCAGCTGAGGATGAAACTCTCTTGCCTGTTCTTCCAGCATTTTCACATTTCTTCCTGCACTGATTCCCAGCACCTCTATATCGCCGTTAGCTCTCACTACATCCAGGGTCTGTGTACCGATGGAACCAGTTGAGCCTAAAATTGCAATTTTCTTCATTTGAAATTCCTCTCAGTCCATTTCAGGGACAAATCACATCTTATCATTTTCACACTTCTTATTCCTTTATGCCTCCCGCTGCCAATCCGGAATCAGATTCCCAGCACAAGCTTCGCCAGGAAATAAATAGCCGGAGCTGTAAAGATCACACTGTCAAATCTGTCCAGGATTCCACCGTGTCCCGGGATCAGTTTGCCATAGTCCTTGATTCCCTGATTTCTCTTAATAGCAGAAGCAGCCAGGTCTCCAACCATGGAGATCAGTGCTCCGACTGCACAGATCAGCGCATACTCTGCAATCTTTCCGCCAGTTGCTGCTGCATAAATTGCGCCCAGAAGCGCAGCGCCTGCCACGCCGCCTACTCCACCTTCTACTGATTTCTTCGGGCTGAGGATTGGTGCCATTTTGTGCCTGCCGATCAGCATTCCCACACAATATGCGCAGGTATCGCATCCCCAGGAGCATAAAAAGATCAGCCATACCAGAAATTTTCCATCTGGAAGGTTCCTGGTAAGATAAATAAAAGAGAGCATCACAGCCACGTATACCACCCCAAAGAACGCCGGCATTACCTGATCTGCCTTGAACTTAGGATAAGTAAATACGTAAACGAACATAAACATCATGAACGAAATGATCACGCCCATCATTCCATATTTTTCAAAATCTAGCGACATCAGCACATAGTAGATCACAGCTCCAAGATAGCCTGCAATTTCCAGGGCATTAAAATGGTCTTCTCGAACCTTCATAACCTTATAAAGCTCCTGCATTCCGATCAGAGAGATCCCAAGCAGTGTAAAAAGCAGCACATAACCTCCACTGATAATAGTCAGAAGCGCAACTGCGACCAGCACAATACCGCTTAAAAGACGTGTTTTAAACATCTTACTCCTCCTTCACACCGCCATATCTTCTGTCTCTTTGATTATATTTCTCAATAGCCTGTACTAATTCTGCTTTATGGAAATCCGGCCATGCCACGTCTGTAAAATAAAATTCCGTATAAGCCAGCTGCCACATAAGGAAATTGGAAAGTCTCTGTTCTCCGCTGGTGCGTATCAGAAGATCCGGATCCGGCACTCCTGCAGTATCCAGGTAGCTTCCAATCGTATCCTCTGTGATCTGATCCGGAGAAACTTTTCCATCCGCCACATCCTGTGCCATCTTTCGCATTCCTCTTGTAATCTCATCGCGGCTTCCATAATTCATGGCGATCTGGAAGTACAGCTCATCATAATCCTTGGAAAACTCCTCCAGTTTACGGATGCTTTCCTGAATATCCGGTGCAAAAGCAGAGATATCGCCGATAATTTTGATTTTCATCTTATTATCCCGGGATATCTTGATACATTTCTTCAGATAGCTGCGAAACAGCTTCATAAGCCCATCCACTTCTTCTCTGGAGCGTTTCCAGTTTTCCGTGGAAAAAGCATATACTGTCAGATATTTCACGCCCAGATCTTTAATATCATAGCAGACCTGCTCCAGATTGGCGCAGCCCTTAACATGTCCATAGCCACGAGGCAGTCCCTTTGCCTTTGCCCAGCGGCCATTGCCGTCCAGAATAATGGCAATATGATTGGGTACGTTCATATTTTTCTCCTTGTGTTTTGTTTTTCTTTTTTCGTTATAAGCGTTCAGATTATTCGTACAATTTCATACAAAAGGGCAGAAAAGAGCTCTTTTTAAAGAGCTCTTTTTGCTGTTTCTTTATAAAAGGATCCTGTTTTGCAGATTTTTAGTCCAAACGGCTCTGCGCTTCAGGTAATATGCCCTTATACAGTCATAATCTCCTTACCTTTTGCTTCTACTGCAGCATCTACATCCTTGATGTATTTGTCTGTAAGCTTCTGAACTTTGTCCTCTAACTCTTTGATCTCGTCCTCAGATACATCCTCTTCTTTTTTCAGCTTCTTGTATGCATCGTTAGCATCACGGCGGATGTTGCGGACAGCAACCTTAGCTGCTTCGCCTTTTTTCTTAACATCTTTAACCAGATCTTTACGGCGTTCCTCGGTAAGCTCCGGGAAAACAAGACGGATCACTTTTCCATCGTTATTCGGGTTCAGGCCAAGATCAGAAGTAAGGATTGCTTTCTCAATTCCCTTGATCAGGCTGGATTCCCATGGCTGGATCTGGATCATACGAGCTTCCGGAACTGTGATATTTGCCACCTGCTGAATCGGTGTAGGGCTTCCGTAGTAATCTACTGTCAGCTTGTCAAGGATATGCGGATTGGCACGTCCTGCACGGATAGTAGTCAGCTCTGCTTCTAAGCTGCCCAATGTCTTTTTCATTTTCTCTTCATACTTCTGAATTCTTTCATCCATAAAATTAATCTCCCTCTTTATGATTTTCTGCCGGTAAGCAGTATTATCCTATTTTCTGCGCAACGCGCTTATACAGTAACCTTTGTTCCGGAAAATTTTCCGTGAACGGTGTTGATAATGCTGTTCTCCTCATCAAGAGCAAATACCATCATCGGCATTTTCTGCTCCAGACACATAATAGAAGCTGTAAGATCCATGGCTGCAAGCTTCTTGTCAACAACTTCCTGAATAGAGATCTCATCGTACTTCACAGCGTCAGGATTTACCTTCGGATCGCTGTCATAAATACCATCAACTGCCTTAGCCAGAAGAATCGCATCGGCCTCAATCTCAACTGCACGAAGAACCGTAGCTGTGTCAGTAGAGAAATACGGATGTCCTGTACCGCCTGCAAAGAATACCAGCTTGCCCTGTGCAAAGCTCTCTTCTACACTGTCCTTGGAATACAGTTTTGTAAATGCACCACATGCAAATGGTGTATAAATCTCAGTCTTCATACCTGTATATCTGCAAAGGTCAGATACATAAATACAGTTCATAATAGTAGCAAGCATACCGATCTGATCTGCCTTGTTGCGGTCTATCGTCTCACTGGTACGTCCTCTCCAGAAGTTTCCACCGCCGATCACAATGCCGATCTGTACTCCCTCATCAGAAATTGCCTTGATCTGCTTCGCTACTGCAAGAACAGTCGCCTCGTCAAATCCTGTTTTCTTCGGTCCGGCAAGAGCCTCGCCGCTTAATTTTAATAAAACTCTTTTCATTTCCATGCTTTTATCCTGCCTTATTTTTTATTCTTTTATTTTACCATACTCCGGCAACAACCTCATTTCCGCTGTCATCAACAGTGGTAGAAACTGTGAAAGAGTCATAATAATGATATCCTGTCTCTCCGGTCTCCGGCTCGTTCTCATAATCACTTCCGTTAGCCTCTCCCAGTGCTGCAACAAGACTGGAAAGCGGCTGTCCGATATACTGTTTCGCCTTATCTGCACTGGAATCATCCGGTGCTGTATTACTGCCGCCACTATTATCCGGAGTACTTGTAGGCTGCGGTGCAGATGTAGGTGCAGAAGTAGGACCTGACTGCTGCGGCGCAGATGTAGGCGTTGGTGCTGTATCCGTTTCCTGAGAATCATCCTCAGAACTGTCTTCGCTGTCATCAAGACCAAGACGCGCCATCACTTCACTCAGGGTAGAAGTTTCTGTCTTACTCGTTCCTGTCAGATAAGTAGCATAAGGAATTCCATCCTCAGCAGTTCCATCCATATGAAGAGTGATCTTTGAAATTGTCTTCAGCGGAAGCTTACGGAAATAGCAGTCTGTATAATCCTCGTCCTCATACGTGATCCGGATGTCATAGCTTGTCACCACATTTCCATCTGCATCCTTCTCGTCCGGCTCATAATAGTAAAGAGCCTTGTCGCCATCATTCAAAGTAAACAATCCATTGATCAGCTCTGTGCCCCAGTCATCATCGTCATCCGTAGTCGGACGAATGTAAAGTCCCTTCACAGCAGCTCCGGTACCGTTCACAAGAATCAGCCTGGAAGCTGTGGAAGTCTTATCACCAATCACATTCTTGATATCTGCATCGTCAGATTTCTGCATATCTACCAGGGAACTGTCATCACTTGAAGCTGTATCTGTATTCTCAGCAGGAGCCACGGTTACCTGGCCATCCTTGCCTGTATCTTCAGTCTTTTTTTTGCCACATCCAGCTGCTGCCAAAGCAGTGACCAAAAGTGCTGCAAGAATCACATAACGTTTTTTCATAATCTATATTCCTCCCACAAAATGGAATTAAACTCCTCTAATATCCACTTTTTGTTCTCCATTATTATTACAGAGTATGACAGACTTGTCAACCGAACGCGGGATGATTTCATACAATTTTTAAACTTTTCGTTACTGTTCACTCCATTCACAGTAACACGCTTCGCGATGCACAGAAATCATGCTTTGCACGATTTCGCGCCGCAACTCTCGGGTTTCTTTTCCCCATTCTCTCTGGTGCCTTCACCGGGAAGGAAGATCCTGCGTACTTCTTCTGTGAACAAAAAGAGCCAGGGACAGTTTTCTCTATCTCTGACTCAAATAGTTTTTGACAACATGTCTCAATGTTTAAAACCCGGCGTCTCTTCGCTCTTTACGCATATCCCTGCGGAGCAGAGCTGCCTCATGGCGGCCTTTCTCTGCTTCTGTGTGGATAATAAGGCCGGGGATTCGGGTAGGACGTTCATTCTTATCCACAGCTACCATCACAGAAAAAGCACGGTTTACCAGGTAACGCATTCCATCACCGCGCTCCACATAGGAATCAATTTCCACTTCCATGGAGGTATTTCCCACATAGGTCACATAGCCGATCATCACAAGGAGCTCGCCCTCGTAAACGGGCTCCTTAAACTGTAGATTGTCCACAGCTGCAGTTGTGACACGGTAAGTCCCGCAATGACGCATGGCAACCACGCCAGACACCTCATCCACCCACTGCATCAGCATTCCTCCAAACAATCTGCCGCCGGCATTTAAGTGCTGGTGCATGATCAGATGAACCTGCTCCGTTCTGGAATCCTCTACGGTTTTCATCAGACGGTTTTCTTTTGTTGTTTCCTTTGCTTCCTGTATTTTCTCTTTTGTTTTCTCTTTTATTTTCTCTTCCATAGCCAACCTCTTTTTACTGTTTTCATGCTGCCTGTACAGCGAATATTAAATAAATACCATATTGACCTGTCTGACTTTTTATATGCTGCATCTTTACAGCTGATCCCCTATAAATGTTTAACAGAAATTTACGAAAGCCGGGAATTTTTCATCATAAAAATCCCCAGCTCCCATTGTTTTTAATATAAATTCTTCACCTTGAAATCACGCTCTGCTTCTCGTCTCTGATCTTTCTTAGCGATATCCTGACGTTTGTCATACAATTTCTTACCTCTTGCCATACCAATTTCCACCTTCACAAGGCTGTCCTTGAAATAGACCTTGATTGGCACAAGGGTAAGACCTTTTTCCTTCAGTTTGGCTTCCATCTTGTTGATCTCACTGCGGTGAAGGAGAAGTTTACGGATACGAAGGGGATCTTTATTGAAAATATTGCCTTTTTCGTATGGGCTGATGTTCATTCCATAGATATAAACCTCCCCATTCTGAATCCGCACAAAAGATTCCTTGACGCTGCATTTTCCCATACGCAGGGATTTTACTTCTGTTCCTGCCAGGGCAATTCCTGCCTCATACGTGTCTTCTATAAAATAATCGTGAAATGCCTTTTTATTATTTGCAATCAGTTTGATTCCTGGTTTCTTTGCCATAAGTTCCTCCCTATATGGATTTCCGCCTGCAAGCGGGCGTTCAAAACAAAGGGTTGCTGTTCTAGAGCGTAGTTTCTATGCATCGCAAAGCGTGCTTTTGATCGCAGAATGAACAGTAACTTCTAATTACCACTCTTGCTCCTCTGCCAGAACAAAATCCACAGTCTTCAGCATGGTATCTGCGTCCGCAACTCTCACACGCACCTTCTGTCCCAGTGCAAACACCTTGTGTGTCACATCGCCGATCAACTCGTAAGCATCCTGATCAAAGGTGTAGTAATCATCCCTCAGTGTATTTACATGAACCAGTCCCTCTACCGTATTTGGAAGTTCCACATAGAAGCCCCAGCCAGTAACACCGGAAATGATTCCTTCAAATTCTTCCCCAATATGGTAAGACATATATTCTGCTTTTTTCAGCTTGTCAGATTCTCTCTCTGCTTCGTCCGCCCGGCGCTCACACACACTGGACTGGCGTGCCACATCTTCCAGAATCTCTTTATAATGCTCTGTTTTTCCCTCTCTTTCCAGACGTCCCCGAAGCTTATCCTTAATGATCCTGTGAATCTGAAGATCCGGATAACGACGGATTGGAGAAGTAAAATGGCAGTAATATTTCGCTGCAAGTCCAAAATGGCCGCTGCATTCTGTAGTATACTTCGCCTGTTTCATGGTTCGAAGAGTAAGGCGGCTGATCTGTGGCTCGTTTGGAAGTCCCTCAATGCTCTCCAGAATAGTCTGGATCTCCTTCGGAGTAATCTCCTGTCCATGCTTCTGCACCGGCACTCCCTGATTATGAAGAAGTGTGAGAAGGCTCTCCACTTTCTCGGGATCCGGAGTCTCATGGGTACGGTAAACAAACGGCATATCATCCCTGCAGCACTCCTCTGCCACAGTCTCATTTGCCATAAGCATGAAATCCTCAATGATCCTTGTTGCCACATTTGCCTCATATGGCTTAATGTCAATGGCTCTTCCTGCTGCATTTAAGATAATCTTGCTCTCCGGAAAATCAAAATCAATGGAGCCTCTGTGATGGCGGTTTCCACGAAGGATTTCAGAAAGCTCTTTCATCAGGAAAAACATGGGAACAAGTTTTTCATAGCGTTTCTTTGCCTCTTCGTCAGTATCCTCCAGAATGTTTTTCACATCTGTATAATTCATTCTCTCATCTACACAGATCACAGTCTCTGCAATCTTATGGGAAATCATATTTCCTTTTTTATCAATATCCATAAGACAGCTTAAAGTAAGACGATCCTGCCCCTGGTTCAGAGAACAGATTCCGTTGGAAAGCCGTACCGGGAGCATGGGAATTACACGGTCTGCCAGATATACACTGGTTCCCCGCTTCAACGCCTCACGGTCAAGGGCACTTCCTCCCTGTACATAATTGCTTACATCTGCAATGTGAACACCAAGATGATAGATGCCATTCTCCTTTGTCAAAGTAACTGCATCATCCAGATCCTTGGCGTCTTCTCCGTCAATGGTGACGGTCTGAAGATGGCGAAGATCCAGTCGGCCATCCCTGTCAGCATCCAGAACATGATCTGGTACACGGTCAGCCTGACGGATTACTTTATCCGGAAATTCGCTTGGAATGCCAAAGCTTTTTACAATGGCAAGGATATCTGTTCCAGGTGCACGGCAGCTTCCCAGATTCTCTACGATCTTACCTTCCGGATTGCGGTTCTTGCTTCCGTAGCTGGTGATTTCCACCACTACCTTATCCCCGTCCTTGATTCCCTGGGAATCTTTTCTCGGAATAAATACGTCCCTGGAAAATTTAGGATTGTCGCTTACCACAAAACCAAAGTCACGGCTGTTCTCGTAGGTTCCCACGATCTGGGTCATACCTCTTTCCAGAACTTTTACTACAATTCCCTCACGGCGTTTGCCTTCCTGCGGCTCTTTTGTGATTATAACACGAACCTTATCCTGGTGCATAGCCGTTCCGGTACAATCTTCCGGAATAAATACGTCGTTGTCTTCCCCCTCGATTTCCACGAAGCCAAAGCCCTTGGGATGACCGATGAAGGTGCCTTCCACAGATGGACTGTCCGGATATTCGTTGTACTTATCTTTTCCCCTGCCGTAACGATCGTCGGGCTTGCGGTGATCATACTTTCCAGCCTGCTTATCATTATATTTCTTATCGGAATGTTTCTCATCTTTCTTCCCGGTACGTCTCTCGGAGCTTTCTTCTGCATATTTCCCGGAACGTTTACCCGAAAACTTCTCGTCACGTTCTTCTCTTTTTCCACGCTGCTTCTCTTTCCCGCGCTTTCTTCCAGTTACTTTGGAATAACGTCCCTTGGAATCCAGGTCAGCCTTTCCCTCTGCTACCAGATCATCCAGAACACGGTACAGATCTTTCTTCTCGTCCTTTGAAAGGCGCAGAAGACCTGCAATTTCCCGGAAGCGCATAGGCTGGTACACTGGATCACCAAGAAGCTCCATCATAAATTTTTTTCGTTTGTCAAATTCTCTGTCTTTACTCAATTTTTCTCCTTCTTAATGCCTGCACACGCAAGCTGCTCTATTAAAATCGCACGCACAGACTGTAATTATCACGAAACTTCTCTACCATCTTTCCATAATTTCCTATTATCAGGAAAGAATCCTGCAAAGCAGGATTTTCCGCTTACATAAAAAACACCCTTGCGATCAGATCAACAAGAGTGTTTCCCAGTTTATTCTTAGAAATTCAGGTTCAATACAACTGCCAGTACAAAGAACAAAACTCCCATAACTGTAGTTGCCTTAACAAGACCGCCCTCCATGGAACGTCCTTTGTTCTTACCCCAGTATGTGTCTGCAGCTCCGGCAATCGCACCAAGACCCTGTGACTTACCTTCCTGCATAAGGACTACTACGGTAAGGGCAATACAATCTATAACAAAAAGAATTGTTAAAATCGTTCTTAAAATCTGCACGTGGTTACACCTCCTAATCAACTAGAGGTTATTGTACCATAGCCAGCATTTGATTTCAACTCTTTTTTATCTTGAATTTGGACAAATTACGCTATCTTTTTTTCATGGTCAGGCAAACGGATTCTCATACACCGACCGTCTGCCAAGCTGCTCATGGATTCTCAGAAGCTGATTATACTTGGCATTTCTATCTGAACGACATGGTGCGCCGGTCTTGATCTGCCCCGCACCAGTTGCCACTGCAAGATCTGCAATAAAGGGATCCTCTGTTTCACCGGAGCGGTGAGAAATAACAGAGCAATAACCAGCCCGTGCAGCCAATTCTACTGCCTCCAAAGACTCTGTCAGGGTTCCGATCTGATTTACCTTGATCAGGATTGCATTTGCTGTTCCAAGCTTTATTCCACAGGCCAGCCGTTTGATATTTGTCACAAAAAGGTCATCCCCAACCAGCTGTACACGGCTTCCAAGCCGCTCCGTCATAGCTTTCCAGCCCTCCCAGTCATCCTCCTGCAGTCCGTCCTCTATAGAAACAACCGGAAATTCATCCAACAGATTTTCGTAATAACGGATCATTTCATTGGAATCCCGGATCACTTCTTTTCCAGTCATCTTACTCTCCCCAGGAAAATAGTAACCGTCTTTTTCTCCGTCATATAATTCACTGGCTGCCGCATCAATGGCAATGCCAATATCTTTTCCCGGCTCATATCCGGCGTTCTTCACAGCCTCAAGGATCAATTCCAGAATCTCCCTGGAATCCTTCAGATCCGGTGCAAAACCACCCTCATCGCCCACTGCTGTAGACAGATTTTTCTTTTTTAAAAGGATCTTCAGTGACTGATAAATCTCCACACACATGCGGATTCCCTCTGAAAAACAGGAAGCCCCAACTGGCATGATCATAAACTCCTGAAGATCCACTGTATTGTCCGCATGCCGCCCCCCATTCAAAATATTCATCATAGGAACCGGCATTCTGTTTGCATGACAGCCGCCAATATACTGATAAAGCGGGATTCGAAGCGCCATGGCAGCTGCCCTTGCCACTGCCATTGATACGCCCAGTGTAGCATTTGCACCCAGATTGCTTTTATTATCTGTGCCATCGGTCTGAATCAGAAGTGAATCAATATAGGTCTGATCCAGTGCATTTTCTCCCAGAATTGCCTCCGTGATTTTCGTGTTTACATTATCCACTGCTTTTTGTACACTAAGACCTTTATAATTTCCTTTGTCGCCGTCTCTTAGCTCCAGTGCTTCGAATTTTCCTGTGGACGCGCCGGATGGAACCGCTGCACGGCCTGTATATCCATTGATTCCAATAACGCCTTCTCCAACTGTCACTTCTACCTCCACAGTAGGATTGCCTCTGGAATCCAGAATTTGTCTTGCGTGAATCTTCCGAATAGGCAAATACCGTAACATTTCCTTACCTCCTAAAGATTGATAACGGTAGTTTTTCCAACTATTCAGAGTTCTATGCAGGATTTCAGATTCTGTTTCTGCCTGAAGTGCTTAATGAACCTCAGAAATGGAATTAAATCCCTTATTTCTCAGACATGCCTCCACCTCACTGATATCCGGTACGTGGAGAACCATGATCGGAAGTCCGGTAGCACGGTTGAAAGACAGATACAGATAATCAATATTGATGTTGCTCTCCTGGAGACTGAGAAGCAGTTTGTTCAGATTACCAACCTCATCCTTTACCTCGATTCCAAGAACATCACTAAGCTTGCAGATAAAACCAGCCTTTGTCAGCGCTTCTAACGCCTGCTCAGGTTTGGAAACAACCATACGTATAATTCCATATTCAGCACTGTCATTGGTAACAGAACCAAGGATATTAATATCCTCCTCCAGGAGGATTCCAGTCACCTTCTGCATTTTCCCTTTGATATTTTCCGCAAAAATTGACAATTGTTTCAGCATTTTCTTATTCCTTTCCATATTTTAATAACAATATTAACATTTTAATCATAAGAGAAACTCAGATGCCGCCCGGGCAGATAATTTTCTTTCACAAAACAGACATTTCGCCTGTCGGCGACATCACTATCTATTCACTATATATATCAGCTCTTTATTTCTCAACGGGAACCTCAATCAGTTCCTTAGGAGAATGTGCCAGATTGCGGCAGCCATCCTCCGTTACCACTACCATATCCTCAATACGAACCCCTCCGAAACCAGGTACATAAATACCCGGCTCAACAGTCTCGATCATATTGGCTTTCAGAATGGTATCGTCAGAGGGAGACAGGCGCGGACTTTCATGGATGAAAAGACCTACACTGTGACCAAGTCCGTGGCCAAAACAATCACCGTAACCAGCCTCTGTAATAATATCTCTCGCCACCTTATCCACACTCGCTCCGCTTACACCAGCCTTTACTGCTGCAAGACCGGCCAGCTGTGCTTTTAATACAACATTGTAAATTTCTTTCTGTTTATCGCTTGCTTTTCCGAGTACAAAGGTACGTGTCATATCGGAGCAGTATCCCTTGTATTTACAGCCAAAATCACAGGTAACAAAATCCCCTTCCTCCAGCTTCTTATATCCTGGGATTGCATGAGGCATGGAAGAATTCAGACCGGAAGCGATGATCGTGTTAAAGCTTAAATCCTCTGCTCCCTCTTTTTTCATCAGATATTCCAGCTCTGCCGCAGCTTCCAGCTCTGTCATTCCTGGTTTCACGATTTTCAAAAATTCTGCAAATGCTTTGTCCCCGATTTCTTCGGCTTTTGCCAGATACTCCAGTTCTTCCTTAGTCTTAACCTGGCGAAGATCATCGATTCTGCTGCCAAGAGGTGTCCATGTCTGAACCGGCAGTTCCTTTCTGAGCTTATCAAAATCACAGCAAAGCATGGACTGATCCTCATATCCCATATGGAAATCGCCACTTACATTCTCCTTCTCCATGCACTCCTTCAGGATCGTCTGACGGTTATGCCCACGACACTCTTCGATTACTGTGAAATCGCTCTCTTTACCGGCCTGCTCCGTATAACGGGAATCTGTGATCAGCACCTTCTGGGCTGCTGAAATATATAAAGCGCCCTCGCCGCCGCGAAAACCGCTTACATGTCGCATGTTATACGGATCTGTGATCACAAGGGCATTCAGTTTCAATTCATCAAGAATTGCATTTAACATCTTTGCTTCCTCCTCATCTTCTGTCATACAGCTTCCCAGCACTTTATCACGTTGAAAAGCCATATTCTTTATAGTTTCATCATACCACATTATACGCGGAAATATTGTCTGAATTTTTAATTATTTTCACACATATAAACTTTTTATTTTATATAAAATAATATTTTTTCAAATTATTTATTGACAAACGAGAAGTAATCTGTTATAGTAAGCTCATAAAACAAAAGGAACTTAAAAATAAAAACAAAAAGGAGTGAGACCACCGAAAACATAAGTTCATTACTTATAATCTAAGAAAGAGAGGTACGGACCACCAGAAGCATAACGAAACATCTTAATTTTTAACACTTTAAGAAAAGCGAGGTACAGTCCACCAAGAACGTAAGCCTTAATTCCAATTGTTTTAAACGCATAATATATTCGGAAAGAGAGGTACATTCCATTGGATATGGATCAGATTTAAGCCACCAGTAAACGTCGATGCTGGTGGCTTAATTAATGTCTGGATTTTCCTTTCATTTTCAAGCAGCTGCCTTGCCCTTATTCGCATGATTTTTCAAACACGCTCTGGCATAAACCTTTTATTTTCTCATATATCTGTAAAAAATACCCGTGAGGTTTTCTCTTCATGAAATTTCCCATTTTTTCTTTTCCAGCACTGAAGGAAAAATTCTCTTCGCATATTTCCTCTTTTTGCTCGAAAAATCGCCCTGCGATCAAAGACTTTCTCCACTACGCCGGCGTTCCTCTCCTCTTCGCCCTGTCCTTTCTGGCCGGTTCTGCCGCCCGGGTGATCGTTCACCATTTTTCACCCCCGAAAGCAGTCGCTACTTCATCAGACTGCGCAAGCTGGGGACTCAGCTTCCAGGAGGAAGGAAAACGTCCTGTAGGAAATGCTTCCATTCAAGAGCTTGCTTCCTATAACGCCTACTTTGCAAAGGATACCCAGGAGAAAATACTCTACCTTACTTTTGACTGTGGCTATGAAAATGGCAATACACCGCTGCTTCTTAATGCATTGAAAAAACACAATGTAAAAGCAACGTTTTTCGTTGTTGGAAATTTCATAAGAGATAATGGAGATCTGATAAAAGAAATGGTTCAGGAAGGGCACATTGTAGGAAATCATACCCTCTCTCACCCGGATATGTCTGGGATTTCTTCCCTGAATGATTTCAGGAAACAGCTGGAGGGCGTGGAAAATCTGTATAAAGAAACGACCGGAGAATCCATGACGAAATTCTACCGGCCGCCTCAGGGAATTTACAGTACAGCAAATCTGTCCATGGCAAAGGAACTGGGGTATAAAACCTTCTTCTGGAGTCTTGCCTACGTGGACTGGTATCAGGATAAACAGCCAACCAAAGAGGAAGCCTTCGATAAGCTTCTCACACGGATCCACCCAGGGGCAATTGTCCTGCTGCACAATACTTCTTCCACAAATGGACAGATTCTGGATGAACTGCTGACCAAATGGGAAGAAATGGGATATACATTTGGAACGCTCAATGATTTCTGAATTTTTGCTTTCCTGGAACAGGTTTGAAAAAGGCTTTAATTATCTATTATTTCCAAAATAAATAACCGCCTGTACTCCAGGACCAGTATGAATTCCAATAATCGGGCTCATTGGCATAATGATAACCTGAGCCTGTGGTACAGCTTCCAGGATAGCAGCTTTCTCTTTCTCAGCCTGCTCAGCAGCATCACCGTGACAGATAAATACATAAGGATGCTCCTCATTTAATCCGGAACTGATATACTTGGAAACGATCGTATTCATAGCAGCCTTGGAGCCGCGTACCTTCTCCGGGATTGCCAGAGTTCCATCCTCCACAATACGAAGAATCGGTTTGATCTTCAGCTTTCCGCCGATCCAGGCGATTGTGGGGGAAATACGTCCGCCTCGTTTCAGAAAATCAAGATCATCTACTGTAAACCAATGGCAAATATGGAGACGATTCTCCTCCAGCCATGACGTATTCTCCTCCAGGGACATTCCCTTATTCTGATTTTCTGCTGCCAGGATCACCAGGATTCCCTGTCCTCCTGTGGCTGCAAGAGAATCCACGCAGGAGATCTTACGCTCCGGGTACTCTTCCATCAGATCAGCAGCTGCAATGCGAGAGCTCTGCCATGTAGAAGTCAGTCCTCCAGAAAGGGAAATATAAAGAATATCCTTGCCCTCTTTCAGAAACGGTTCAAAACAATCGGTATATGTAGCCGGGGAAATCTGGGAAGTACTTCCGGTTCCACCTGCACGAAGCTTGTCATAAAAAGCCCTGCTGTCCCAGTTTCCCGGATTCCTGTGCGGACACTCCTCTCCGTTTAACTGGTATACCATAGGAATCAGATGAATCTGACCCTTATCTAAAATGTCTGCCGGAATATCTGCAGATGTATCTGTTATGATCACATAATTACTCATACTGGGTTCTCCTTGTTTAATTGGCAATTCCTTATACTGTAATCGGTTAAGTGCTCCCATTATAGCATACTTCTTTTATGACGTGTGTGTTTTTTTACATTTTTGGTACTTTTGTAACGTTTTTCCACAGAGTATGTTGGAAAAGCATTCCCGCGATCTGCACGCCCCACTTTGCGGTATATTTCGTCCGAATTCGTTTGCCGTATCCCGCTACGGCGCCCTCATCCGGGCAAAATTTCCCACAAATTGTGACGCACATCTTGCAGAAAGCCTTTTTCAGATACGCTCTAACGGGCTGCAATTATTTTTTGCAGCGTCTTTTTTACTGCCGTATACTTTTTTTCCGGAACTGGAAGTTCCCGTTCTCCTGTTACAGTCATTTTAAATCTGCGGATAGAATGGACATGTGCCGGGTTTACCATGTAACTCTCGTGGCACTTCAGAAACAGGTTCCCATAACGTTTTTCCAGAGTTTTCAGGCTTTCTGTAGACTCAAACTCCTGATCCAGAGTATGGATCACCGTATGATTGCCGAGACTTTCCACATAGATCACACGCGACCAATTCAGATAAAGAATGGACTTATCAATTCCTTTCACGTAAATCCGCTCTGATCTGGTCTCTCCTGTAAGGACAAACTTACGATAATTCTCATCATAATGTACCGGATAAATACCATCCCTCTCATCATACTGAATTGCATTTGAAATAAAGATCACACGTATCTTCGGCACACCTTTTTGCTCCACCCAGGTAAACTGCATACGCTGATTTACCCGGCTTGCACTGTTATCCGGCCAAATCGTATCTACCAGCATAAAAGTCATGATCTCTGCCACCGTACTGCTTGTAGTGGCAAGCGGCAGTACCGTCAGATTATTCAGGGAAAACTTCAGTTCGTGTTTCTCAGCGTGAAAAGCATCTACCAGATTTTTTCTTCCGCGGATCACCTGCCTGTCTGCAGGTCCTATCCAAAGAACATCCTCATGACAAGAGTTCAAAAAAGGCTCTATCTCATTGTTATAATATAAATTCAAAAGCTCTGCTGTCCGATCTCCAATTTTCTGTATGTTCATCTTCTGTCGCTCCTATTTATGCTGGTAATAAAAAACTGCCACCTGTGTACGGTCACGCAGCTGCAGTTTTTCCAGGATCATGCTCAGATAATTCCGCACGGTTCCTTCACTCAGGAAAAGCTCTGCCGCAATCTCCTTATTGCTGTATCCATTTGCGATGAGCTCTATCATCTCAAATTCTCTCTCATTAATGTCATATTTTCCATAATCAAACTTCTTTTCTCCCTGCAAAAGGTCTGGAATCCTGGAAACTATTTCTGTCCCAAATACTGTCTGCCCACAGTAAACCGCCCGAAGTGCAGGCAGAATACTGCCGTAATCCTGTTTCAGAAGATATCCCTTTGCACCAAGTCGCAAGGCTTTTACTATATATTCGTCATCGGAAAAAGTGGTAAGAAGCAGAATATTTGCCTTTGGATGCCTGGACAAAATACTCCGGGATGCTTCCAGACCGTCCATTTTCTCCATTCGAATATCCATAAGGAGCACATCCGGCTCATACCTTTTATAAAGCTCACAGGCCTCTTTTCCGTCTGCTCCAGTCGCTAACACTTCCACATCCTCATTCACTTCCAGAATGGTTTTCAACGCACCCGCCACCAGGCAGTCATCGTCTACAATTATTATTTTCATTTCTTACTCCTGCTTTTCTTTCATTTCCGGAACACATTCAAAAAATAATTTCCATAATCTGTGCGCCCGCTTTACTGTATCTTTATCGGAATCCACCTCAACCACATTTGGGTATTGTAATAAAAATCCGAAATCCCTTATCCGTAAAAATCTGCAAGGTTCCACCCAGGGCATTCACCCTTTCTTTCATATTTGCAATTCCAATACCGGATTTTTCCGGATCATAAAAAGCATCTTTCCCATTATCCTCTATACACAGCTGGTACAGTCCTGGATGCTCCCGAAGGATCAGCTGCACCTTTGTGGCGTTGCTGTGCTTCATAATATTTGCGAAGGCCTCTTTGGTAATACTGATAAAACAGTATTTCACTTCCCTTGGAACCTCTCTTGTCATATCATAAACCATCTGCACCGAACAAAATGTAAACTCATGAACCAGGCTCTTTTCCACTTCTTCTAAATTTACTGCTTCGTCGTGAAGGTCATGGACACTATTTCTGATGCTGTTCATGGCATGGTTTAGGGAATCCTCCAGATTTTTCAGCATGGCGGTCATCCCGGGATCTTTATTTATTGTCTTTGCAGCCCCTACCATAAGGATTGAACGGGAAAGTACATGTCCCACATTATCGTGGATTTCCCTGGCGATCCGGTTTCGTTCCTTTAAGGTAGCATTATAGATCTCATAATCCTGTTTTTCCTGCAAAGCTTTATTTTTCTGAGACAAAAGCAGGTTTCGCTCCTTGGAATCATCCTGGGTCCTTCGCAGCTTCTCTTCCAGAATCTGACTCTTTGCGGTATTTCTCTCCATAAAAAACGCCAGTAAAAATCCAAATACACCGGTCATTGCAAAAAGGCCCATGTTTTCCCTGCTTTCAGGTATTTTCCAGAGAAAAAACATCACTGCTACTACTGCCAGCCCACTCATTTTTTCATGAAAAAGCAGATAAAAAAGACATGGATAAAAGATAAAGGTCTCTGGAACAGCCAGTCCCAGAAATCCGAACAAAATGCAAAGGATTAGCCTCAATGCCTTCTTTCTCACCGCATATCCGCAACAGATCACACTTACACAGCTCAAAAAAGCGATCAGAAAACCCGCCCCTGGCGGCAGAAAAAAAAGTGACAGAAAGCTATAAAATACCAGCAATCCACAGTCCAAAAAGTACCCCACTCTGCCACCTTCTTTCTCATTTTTCTCCAAATACTGCTGTTCACTCCGTAACCGGTAATTTTCAAATATTTAACCTGTTTTTTTACAAATATATCTTACAGACATTTTTCTCATTATAGTATAACTGACCTTGCGCTGTAAAGAAGGTTCTGCGCTTTATGACATTACGGTTTACTAGTACATCGAATATTAAGTTTCGATGTACTAGTAATGTTCCGCGAAGTGTTTTTGTGAATGAAGCAAACTGTAATTTTATGACATTTGTCATGTGAAGGCCGTGACATCTGGCACTTGGCGATTTTCCCTTATTCCTTTATACTAAAGTGTGTTTGAAAAAGCATTCCTGCAATCTGCATGCTCCACTTTGCGGTATATTTCGCCCAAATTCAGTTGCCGTAGCCCGCTACGGCGTCCTCATCCGGGCAAAATCTCCCACAAAATGTGACGTACATCTTGCCGAAAGCCTTTTTCAAACACGCTCCAAATTTATGATACAGCTACTATACGGGGAAAATCCGAAGGAGGAAAATCGTGTCCACAAATATTGTTCAAATAGAAAATCTGGTAAAAAGATATGGGAACCTGGTGGCACTTGATCACCTGAACCTTAGTATTTCGGAAGGAGAGGTTTTTGGTCTTCTTGGTCCCAACGGCTCTGGAAAAACTACTGCTATCAATTGTATGCTTTCTCTTCTCAAATACGACAAAGGCAGCATTCATATTTTCGGAGAAGAAATGCGTCCTGACAATTACAAAGTAAAACAGCAGATTGGAATCGTGCTGCAGAATGTGGCTGTTTTTGACGAACTGACTGTCTATGAAAACATTGATTATTTCTGTGGGCTTTATGTCCCGGATAAGAGGAAAAGAAAAGAACTGGTGGAAGAAGCCATTACCTTTACCGATCTTAACGATTACCGGAAAATGCGTCCAAAGAAGCTCTCAGGCGGTCTTCTCCGCCGACTGAATATTGCCTGCGGAATTGCTCATAAGCCTCGTCTGATCATTATGGATGAGCCAACGGTAGCCGTTGATCCCCAGAGCCGGAACAAAATCCTGGAAGGCATTCAGAAGCTGAATGAACAGGGTTCCACCATCATTTACACTTCCCATTATATGGAAGAAGTGGAGCAGATCTGTACACGGATCGCAATTATGGATCACGGTCATGTAATTGCCTCCGGCACCAAAGAGGAGCTGAAAAAAATGATCAAAACCGGCGAGACCATTACTATTGAGGCCATTCCTCTTACCTCGGAGAATCTGGCTGACATCCGGGCTCTTCCACACGTATTTGACCTGCATTACGAGGAACAGATTCTCACTGTACGGTGCACAGGTGCCCGTCACAACCTGATCCGGCTTCTCAATTACCTGCAGAGCCAGGATATTTCCTTTGGTCAGGTTTCCTCTG
The DNA here is from genome assembly GCF_964249465.1 of Ruminococcus sp. Marseille-P328. NCBI lineage: Bacteria > Bacillati > Bacillota > Clostridia > Eubacteriales > Oscillospiraceae > Ruminococcus > Ruminococcus sp. Marseille-P328. The sequence goes on from NZ_CAXUBQ010000032.1 coordinate 35,318, forward strand.
AGCTGCCTACTTTAAATGACGTATTTCTGGAAATCACAGGGAAACAGCTGCGAGATTAAGGAGGACTACCATGCTGCATTTGATCAAATATAACCTTCTGGTAAAGCTGAAAAACTTTGCAACCACTTTCTGGCCTCTTATTTTTCCAATTCTTCTTGGAACTATGTTCTATTTTGCTTTTGGAAATATTGATGATGCTGATTTCGAGACTGTACAGGTTGGAATTGTAAAAGAGGACGGCGCTGACACGTTGTTTCTTATGTTTCTGGATCAAATTGAAAACAACGGAAATCATCTGATTGCTGCTCAGGAATTATCTGAATCTGCTGCACTTACCAAACTGGAAAATGAAGAAATTTCCGGTATTTATCAGGTGGGAAGCTCCCCTTCCCTTACAGTAGCTTCCAACGGAATCCCCCAGAGCATCCTTCAGTCCATTTTGTCCGGCTACGAAACCGGAAAAAGTACCATCCGCAATATAGTCCGCACACATCCATCCGGTCTGTGGGACGGAATCCAGCAGATGTTAAATCAGCAGGAAACACTTACTGAAGTTTCACTTGGCGGACAGACTATTAACGGAAGTGCACAGTTTTTCTATGCATTGATTGCAATGACCTGCCTCTATGGCTGTTTTATCGGATTTGGCTCTGCCATAACTCTTCAAGCCAATCTCACAGCACTTGCCGCACGACGCTGCGTCACTCCAACGCATAAACTGAAGCTGATTCTTTCAGAGCAGATTGCTTCTTTTTTGCTTGGCTATTTCGATGTAATCGTGTTGCTGATCTATCTTCGCTATATTTTAAAGCTGGATTTTCAGGGAAAAATCGGACCCATGCTGCTTATTTCTTTTTTCGGATCCCTGATCGGGGTTTCTATTGGAATTTTTGTAGGTAGTCTTGGAAAAATGAAAGAAGGGGGAAAGATTGGTATTATTCTTGGTTTTTCCATGGTCTGCAGCTTTTTATCAGGACTTATGAACAATACCATGAAGGATCTGATAGAAAAAAATATGCCTGTTATTAACCGGATCAATCCAGCAGCACTTATTTCTGATGCTTTTTACTGCATCAATGTGTATGACGATATGAGCCGCTATTACCGCAACCTGTTCACTCTTGCAGTGATGAGCATAACATTAGTGACTGCTTCATTTTTACTGATCCGGAGGGAAAGCTATGATAGTATTTAAATGTTACATGAAAATTTTAAGACAGAATGTGACGCTGGTCATTATATATCTTGGTATTTTCTTTTCTGTGGCTCTTGTCATGCAGATGGCCGCTGGAAAAAGTGAAGACAGCCTTTATGCAAATACCAGCATTGATATTGGAGTGGTAAAGGAAGATCAAGGCGTTCTGGCTCAGGGATTTGTGGATTATCTTAACACGATTCACAATGTAATTCCTATGAAAAATAATCCGGAAGTACTTCAGGAAAATCTCTTTTACCGTAATGTGGAATATATTGTGCAGATTCCAGCTGACTTTTACGAGGCTTGCATTCAAGGAAATCAGCCACTGAAGGTCACCAAGGTTCCAGGATCCTACAGCTCCTATTATGTTGACCAGCAGATCAGCAGTTATATCAGTACCATCCGGACTTATGTTGCTGCCGGTTTTTCCCAGGAGGAAGCCGTTCAGGCAGTAAAAACCGAAGTTCATAAACCGGTCACCAAGATTTCCTCTGATTCTGCAAGCAGTGATCTGGTTCCTTACACTTATTATTTTCGTTATATTCCTTATCTTTTTCTGGGAGCTCTTTGCTATACCATGGGATATATTCTTATGGCTTTCAAAAAGGGAGATATTCAGAAACGGATGGAAGCTTCCGCTATTTCAGTGAGACATCAATCCCTGGAGGGATTGCTGGCAATGGGAGTGATCGGTGCCATTCTGTGGCTTCTTGGTATCCTGGGTGTTGTGCTGATGTATGGTAATACCTTTTTGAATTCTGAACTTTGTGGCTATTATATTGCAAATACGTTGCTTATGTTAGTAGTTTCACTGTCACTCTCTTACCTGATTGGAATGTTTATTCCAAACAGCAATATTTTAAGCGGCGTAGCCAATATTGTTTCTCTTTCCATGTGCTTCCTCTGTGGCGTCTTCGTCCCTATGGATGTGATGGACAAATCGGTTCTGAAAGTCGCCCAGTTTCTGCCAGTATACTGGTATGAACATGTAAATGAAATTCTAAGCCGGCATCATTCCCTGACACCGGAGCTTCTTGGAAAGGTGCAGATCAGTATGGGAATTGAGGTGTTGTTTGCCGCCATGTTTATGTGTTTGATTCTGGTAGTTTCAAGGTATCGAAAAGAGGGGTAATGCCCCTCTTTTCTGCACATGATTCTACTATTTTAGCAATAAATCAATAGAAATGAATTAAAAACAAATCAAACAGGTCATATCTTTTTAGAAACTAGGAATCATTCCTAGTTGACATCATAGGTGACATCGTTAGAAAATCCCACAAAATGAAAAACGCCGGAAACCCAGTAAAATCAAGGCTTCCGACGCTTAAGAAAACAGGGGATGAGAGAATCGAACTCCCACCAAAGGTTTTGGAGACCCCTATCATACCATTTGACCAATCCCCTATTTTATGAAGAAAAAGTGACTATTACTAGTCACGTCTCTTTGAAAGGTTTTGTACCTTCAAAACTACATACATGTTACATCCTAATGGAATCATTTTACCTCTGCGTGAATCTGGCAGCCACTTTATAACTGCCTTTCTCATTTCTTGGTCAAGCCCTCACCCTATTAGTAACAGTCAGCTCCGTGCATTACTGCACTTCCACCTCTGCCCTATCTACCTCGTCGTCTTCAAGGGGGTTTACTTCTTTCGAATGGGACATCTCATCTTGAGGGGGGCTTCAC
>NZ_CAXUBQ010000033.1:0-38079 GCF_964249465.1 Ruminococcus sp. Marseille-P328
ATGGAAGCATTATACTACATTGGGACATTTTCCTTTATGGTATATTAGGACATTATCATAAATGGTTCATATTTTTTACAATTTTTTTTACAAAACCTCTTGACGAAACCAAATCTCCCTGTTATTATAATCGAGTATGCCGCACAAAGAGGTTTAAGAGTCGAGAGACCACCATATTTGGCGAGTAAAGTCTATAGGAGGTGCCACAAATGTACGCAATTATTGCAACAGGTGGTAAACAGTACAAAGTTGCTGAAGGCGACGTAATCAGAGTTGAGAAGCTCGGAGTTGAAGCTGGTGAAACCGTTACTTTTGATTCTGTAATTGCAGTTAGCAATGACGGATTAAAGGTTGGAGAAGACGTTAAGGATGCCAGTGTTACCGCTTCTGTAGTTGAGAACGGAAAGGCTAAAAAAGTCATCGTTTACAAGTACAAGAGAAAAACTGGATATCACAAGAAAAACGGTCACAGACAGCAGTACACCAAAGTTAAAATCGAAAAGATCAACGCTTAATCAGGTGCTGTTATGATCAATATTACAGTTAAGAAGAGAAAAGGCTCTTATCTGGATTTTCTGTCCAAAGGACATGCAGGCTATGCCGAAGAGGGACAGGATATTGTATGTGCTGCCGTATCAGCCTTGATCATTACTACTGTGAATTCTCTTGAGAAATTTACGGAAGAGCAGATTGAAGCGGAAGCGGATGAGGGATATGTATCCATCCATTTTAAAACAAATCCGAATACTGAGCGCGGGAAACTGCTTATGGATTCCCTGATTCTTGGATTAACAGAAATTGAGCATAGTTATAACAATCGATATTTGACAGTAAGAGTCAAGGAGGTGTAACAACAATGATGAAGATGAACCTTCAGTTATTCGCACATAAAAAAGGAGTTGGTTCCACAAAGAACGGTCGTGATTCCGAGTCCAAGAGATTAGGTGCGAAGAGAGCAGACGGACAGTTTGTTAAAGCCGGCAACATCCTTTACAGACAGCGCGGAACTAAGATCCATGCAGGCGAGAACGTAGGATGCGGAAAAGACTATACATTATTTGCACTGACCGATGGTGTTGTAAGATTCACCAGAAAAGGCCGCGATAAGAAACAGGTTTCTATCGTACCAGTAGAGGCAGAGTAATTCGTAGAGCAGGAGGCTTCAAATCTATAAAGGTTTGGAGCCTTTTCTTATAAAGGAGATTTAATGTTCGCAGACAGAGCTACCATATATATCCGTTCCGGTAAGGGCGGCGACGGCCATGTAAGCTTCCGCAGGGAAAAATATGTACCTGACGGCGGTCCGGATGGCGGCGACGGCGGCAAGGGCGGAGACGTCATTTTTGAAGTTGACGAGGGACAGAATACCCTCGGTGATTACCGTCATAAAAGAAAATATAAGGCAGAAGACGGTCAGGAGGGCGGCAAAAAGCGCTGCCACGGTGCCGACGGTGCCGACATTATATTAAAGGTACCGGAAGGTACTGTTATCATGGAGGCTGAATCCCGTAAGGTAATTGCAGACATGTCCGGTGACAATCGTCGTCAGATCGTTCTGCGCGGTGGACGCGGCGGTAAGGGAAATCAGCATTATGCAACCCCTACCATGCAGGTTCCCAAATATGCCCAGCCTGGACAGCCTTTTCAGGAGCTTGAAGTGCTTCTGGAGCTAAAGGTGATCGCAGATGTAGGACTGGTAGGTTTTCCTAATGTTGGTAAATCTACATTTCTCTCACGTGTTACAAATGCGAAACCGAAAATTGCCAACTATCATTTCACAACCTTAAGCCCGAACCTTGGTGTTGTAGATACTGAGAATGGCGGTTTTATCATCGCAGATATCCCTGGACTGATCGAAGGTGCTTCTGAAGGAGTCGGTCTTGGTCATGAGTTCCTTCGCCATATTGAGCGTACCAGAGTTCTGGTGCACATTGTGGATGCAGCTTCCACAGAGGGACGAGATCCTATTGATGATATTTATAAGATTACCAAAGAACTGGAGAAATACAATCCGGAAATTGCAAAGCGTCCTCAGGTAATTGCAGCCAATAAAGTGGACTGTATTTTTGCCGACGGTCAGGAGAATCCTGTAGACAGACTTCGCAAAGAATTTGAACCAAAAGGTATCAAAGTATATCCCATTTCTGCAGTTACCGGACAGGGTGTACGCGAGCTTCTTTTCCATATCAAGGAACTTCTGGACAGTTGTCCGAAGAAAGCAATCGTATTCGAGCAGGAATTCTTCCCAGAAGATATGCTGATCAATGAGAGCCTTCCATTTACCGTACAGGTTGATGAGGAAGATCCCTCTGTATTTATCGTAGAAGGACCACGTATCGAGAAAATGCTTGGTTATACCAATCTGGATTCTGAGAAAGGCTTCGCCTTTTTCCAGCGTTTCCTGAAAGAGGGCGGCATTCTGGATGAACTGGAAAACGCCGGTATTCAGGAGGGTGATACGGTTCGTATGTATGGATTTGAATTTGATTATTATAAATAAATAGCAGCTATTCAGCAGGTATTCAGGAGATAAATTATGACAAGTAAGCAAAGAGCATATTTAAAAAGTCTGGCAATGAAAATGGATGCCATTATCCAGCTTGGCAAGGGCGGTCTTACACCAGAAAACACCAAGGCTGTTGACGAAGCACTTGCAGCGAGAGAGCTGATTAAAATCAGTGTGCTTCAGAACTGTCTGGAGGATCCTAAGGAAATGGCACAGGTTCTTGCAGAGCGCACCCATTCCCAGGTTGTACAGGTGATCGGTAAGAAGATCGTATTATACCGCGAAGGTAAAAAAGAGAAAAAGAAAATTGAACTGCCAAAATAATCGAAAAAAAATCGGGATCATGGGCGGTACCTTTGATCCCATCCATATGGGACATCTGATCCTTGGTGAGCAGAGCTATGAGCAATTCCAGCTGGATAAGGTTCTGTTTATGCCTTCCGGCAACCCGCCTCATAAACGGGACCGTGCTGGCAGAGCCTCTGATAACCAGCGTGTGGATATGGTCCGGCTTGCAATTGAAGATAATCCCCATTTTGAGTTGTCTCTTGCAGAAATGCACGAGACCGGGTATACCTATACCTATCGCACTCTGGAAGAGCTAAAAGAATACAATCCGGACACAGACTATTATTTTATCATTGGTGCAGATTCTCTTTTTGCTTTTGACGAATGGATGGAACCAGAGCGGATCTGTCGGGCCTGTACTCTTGTGGTGGCTGTCCGGGATCATGCGTCCTACGCTGAACTGAATCGGGAAATCCAGCGTCTTTCTGCAAGGTACAACGGAAATTTTGCCCTTTTGGATACTATGAATATTGATGTGTCCAGTCATCAGATCCGTCAGTGGATTTCAGAAGAAAAAAGTCTGAAATATTACGTCCCGGATAAGGTGATTTCTTACATGAAAGAGAATGGAATTTACAGAAAGAAGGAAGTCTGACCATGGCAGATTACGATTTTGCAAAAATTGAAAAAAAACTTTCCAAATACCTGGATGAGGATCGTTTCCAGCATACCATGGGCGTTATGTACACCAGCGCATGTCTGGCTATGGTCCATGGATATGATATCAAAGATGCACAGGTGTCCGGTCTTCTTCACGATTGCGCCAAATGCATTCCCAATAAGAAAAAACTGAAGATGTGCAGCGAACACAATATTCCGGTTTCCGATTTTGAGAGAAGTCACCCGTTTCTTCTCCACTCCCGTCTTGGAGCTTATATTGCTCACGAGAAATATGGGATTGACGATCAGGAGATTCTTTCTGCCATCAATTATCACACAACTGGCAGACGTGAAATGAGTCTTCTTGAAAAGATTATTTATATTGCAGATTATATTGAGCCCATGCGTTATAAAGCAAGCCGTTTACCGGAAATTCGCAAACTTGCGTTTGAAGACCTGGATGAGTGTATGTATGAGATCCTAAAAGATACCCTGGAGTATCTGGAAGAAGATTCTGCCGATGATATTGAGCCAACTTCCAAGGAGGCTTATATTTATTATAAAGAATTGCATAATAAGCGTAATAACGTATCTGATAATTAATACTCCGCATATACTGGCGAATATTTTTACTATTTACAATTAACATTCTACGAGATGTGAGATATTTCGCACGAGCGAAGGCTAGGTACCACCTGACAGAGGATATTATTTCACTTTTAAAGCCTTTTGTTCTCGCAGGAATTTAAAATAATATTAGGTCAGTATAAGCATTATTAAGAAAGGAGCAGATCAGAATGAGTACAGTAAGTACAGAGAAAATGATGGCACAGATTGCCTGCAAGGCAATTGATGATAAAAAGGGACAGGATATTAAGATAATTGATATTCATAATGTTTCTGTAATTGCAGATTATTTCGTAATCGCAAGCGGTACAAACTCCAATCAGGTTCAGGCGATCGTCGATAATGTGGAGGAGCAGCTTGGACGCGCTGGCTTTGAGGCGAAGCAGATTGAGGGAAACCGCAATTCCAGCTGGATTCTCATGGATTACGGCGATGTGATCGTGCATGTGTTTGATGAGGAAAACCGACTTTTCTATGATCTGGAGAGAATCTGGAGAGATGGAAAGGTTCTGGAGATGGATGCGTTTTTAGAGAAATAAAAAAGTCCCCTTTGGTAAACAATTGTCTGGAAACAGCAATTGTTTGCTAAAGGGGAAATTTTTTATGACTATTGGTAAAAACGCATGACACCAAATACTTTACCCAGAATCTGGATTTCTCCTGTAATGATAATGGGATCCATAGTGTCATTCTCTGGCTGAAGGCGGTAGTAGCCCTTCTCCTTATAGAAGGTCTTCACTGTGGCAGAGTCCTCTACCAGGGCAACTACAATGTCGCCGTTATCTGCAGTTGGCTGCTGCTTTACCAGAACCTGATCACCATCGAAGATTCCTGCATTGATCATGCTGTCGCCTTTTACCTTCAGCATGAAGCTCTGTTCATTGGGCATAAATTCTGCCGGGATGGGGAAGTAGCCATCTACATTCTCTACAGCCAGAATAGGCTGTCCGGCGGCTACGGTACCTACAAGCGGAACATTGACCACTTCACGGCGGACAAGATTGAAATTGTCATCAATGATCTCTATGGCTCTTGGCTTCGTGGCATCGCGGCGGATGTATCCGTTCTTCTCAAGAGCTTCCAGATGGGCATGAACAGATGATGTAGACTTCAGATTTACAGCTTCACAAATCTCACGAACTGCTGGCGGGAATCCGCGGTTCAGAATCTCACTTTTAATATATTCTAAAATTTCCTGCTGTTTTTTGCTGATTTTACCATATGTCATAAGAGTTTTCCTCCGAAATTCATTCAACTTTTTCTTATCATACCATATTTTTCTTAATTAAGCAAACAGATATTCTGAAAATATGTTCGTTTTTTGATATGCAGGCTGTTCACAGCTTCCAGCTTTGTTCACACACTTTTCGTTTTCTTTTCCTTGTGTTCACCGGCAAAAAATGGTACAATTGTTTGGTATGAAAATTCAGAGCCCGACTCAAAAACAAAGGGGGAATCCGCTTGTCCGAGAAGAAATCTAACAAGCCTGGCAAAATGGCAGGACTTTTTGTCCAGTTAAAGAACATATTCGGACTGAATATTGCCACCGTTGCTTTTGGTGTATTGTTATTATATATGATTTTTACTGCATTTTTACTTGTAACCTCCACACACATCGAATCTTACCAGGTTACCACAGGTCCTTTATCACGAAACGAGACCTACACTGGTATTTCTCTTCGGGAAGAGAGTGTTTTTAAGGCAGAATCCTCCGGTTATGTGAATTATTATGCCCGGGAGGGAAGTAAGATCAATGCCAACGGTGCTGTTTACGGATTAAGTTCCGGAAAAATTGCAGAAACCAAGTCTGCATTGACTGCGGACGAACTGGAGAAAATCCGCAGTTCTATGCTCAGCTTTTCCAAGGGATTTTCCGGAAGTAAATTTAACAACACCTACAGTTTTAAGAACCAGCTGGAGGGAAGCATCCTTCAGTATGAGGGAATTTCCACTGACGGGAATGCAGATTCACAAGTAGTGACCATCGGTGGACAGAATATCTGTAAAGCCCAGGAAGACGGCATTATCCTCTATTCTATGGACGGCTATGAGAATAAGACTGTGGAGAACATTACAGCAGCAGATTTTGACCAGACTTCTTACCATGAAGCTGATCTGAAGACATCCGAAAAGGTGCAGGCCGGAGATAACATTTATACAAATATTACCAGCGAATTATGGAGCCTGATCATTCCATTAAGCGACAAACAGGCCGCCAAGCTGGAGGGACGTTCCACCATTCGTGTGAAATTTCTCAAGGATGATATGACACAGAGCGGCGATTTTTCCATCATAAAAATCGATGGTAACAAATATGGAAAAATTGACTTCAGCCGCGGTCTGATCCGCTATGCATCTGACCGTTTTCTGGATATTGAGCTGGTTACCAATACAGTAACCGGTCTTAAGATTCCCCTTTCCGCTATTGAATCCAAGGATTTTTACGTAATTCCGGCAGAATATGCCACGACTGATCCTGACAGCGGAAGTGTAGGCTTTAACAAGATTTCCAAAGATTCCAGCGGAAATAACGTAAGAACCTTTATCAATGCTACAATCTACGGTAAAGTTAAAATTGAGTCAGATGATGATTCTGCCGATGAAGCTTACAATTATTACGTGGATAGAAGCGCTTTTAAGGAAGGAGATGCTATTGTAAAAGATGACTCCAACCAGCGCTTTATTGTAGGCGAAACAGATTCTCTGGAAGGCGTTTACTGCATCAATCAAGGGTATGCGGTATTCCGTCAGGTAGATATACTGGATCAGAATGAAGAATATGCCATTATTTCCAGTAATACATCCTACGGACTTTCCCGCTATGACCGCATTGCCAGAGACTCCTCCCAGGTAAAAGAGCAGGATATTCTCTACTAAGTTTAACATATACTATTTTTAAGGAGGCTTATAAATGTTAGCTGAAAATTTACAGCAGGTAAATGCAAATATTGAAAAAGCCTGTGCTGCTGTTTCCCGTGACCCAGGTGAAGTCACATTGGTGGCAGTAAGTAAGACCAAACCGGTCTCCATGCTTCAGGAGGCGTATGATGCCGGTGCGTGTGTTTTTGGAGAAAATAAAGTGCAGGAGATCATGGATAAATATGACCAGCTGCCATCAGATATCCAGTGGCACATGATCGGTCATCTGCAGCGCAATAAAGTAAAATATATTATTGACAAGGTTGCCATGATTCACTCGGTAGATTCCCTTCGCCTTGCCCAGACCATTGAGCAGGAAGCTGCAAAGAAAGATCTTGTTATGCCGATTCTGCTGGAAGTTAATGTAGCAGAGGAAGAAAGCAAATTCGGATTAGCGACGAATGAGGTGCTTCCTCTTCTTGAGAAAATCAGCATATTTTCCCATATAAAAGTGATGGGACTTATGACCATTGCCCCATTTGTGAAAAATCCAGAAGAAAATCGTGAAGTTTTTCGCACATTGAAGAAATTAAGTGTTGACATTAATGCAAAAAACATTAATAATGTTAACATGAGTGTTCTGAGTATGGGTATGACCGGAGATTATCAGGTTGCTGTCCAGGAAGGCTCAACCATGGTACGTGTGGGAACCGGTATTTTTGGTGAACGAAATTATGCCACACGGCAAGAAGATTAAGATTGGAGATTGAAAATGAGCGTTTTTGATAAATTATTAGATTCTATTAAACTGAATGATGACGATTATGATGAAGATAATTATTTAGATGAGGATCTGATGGATGACGAAGAGGGGGATTTCTTTGATGACGATCCCATGGATGACAAGCCTAAGAAGAAATTCTTCGAGAAATTCGGTCGTAAGAAAGAGGATGATTTGGCTGACGCAGATACTTCCTTTGACGAAGAACCTGTACATACAGCAACACAAAAGACTGCTGCCAAGGCTCCTGCGAAACAGCCAGCTGAGAAGCAGCGCCCTGTAGCTTCTTCCAAAATCACTCCGATGAGAAGCAGCCGTCGTGCGAATCAGGCTTCTTCTATGGAGGTTTGTGTGATCAAACCTGCTTCCATGGAGGACACCCGGGAAATTGCAGACACACTTCTTGACAATGCAACTGTAATTCTGAATCTGGAGGGTATTGATGTAGAACTTGCACAGCGTATTATTGATTTTGCATCTGGCGCATGTTATTCCCTGAATGGTTCCCTTCAGAAGATTTCCAGCTACATCTTCGTACTTGGTCCCTCTTCTGTAGATATCACTGGTGATCTTCAGAATATTCTTGGCGGCGCTACACCTTCTGTAAGAGCTGGTTATTGATTTTTATGGATAAGGATGAATTTTTACTTAAGAGAATCCGGGAGCTGGCAAATCTCTCTTACCAGAGAGATATTGTCACCTTTACGGATTTTCTTAACTTAAACGAACAAAATATGCTTGTTTCCCTTAAGCTTCATCAGATAGGCGTAGAGGTAAAGCTTTTCGGTGGCTATGAGCATGCAGAACGGCAGATGGCAGCTTTTTTCCCCGGAGGCCTTGGTTTTTCCTGGGATTATCCTATTGACTGCCTGAAAATAGAGCCCAAGGCTCTTCGTTTTTCTGAGGAGCTTGGACATAGAGATTATCTTGGAGCGCTCCTGAATCTTGGAGTTGACCGCAGTGTAGTCGGTGATATCCTCATCAAGGATAAAGAAGCCTGGTTTTTCTGCCTTCATAAAATGTCTGACTTTTTTATTGAAAATCTTATTCGGGTAAAACATACTACCGTTCTGGTTTCCAGAGTAGAACAGGCAGAAGAGATTCCGGAACCTGAATTTGAAATGATAAATGGTACCTGCGCTTCTGTAAGGCTGGATGCTCTCATCGGGCTGGCTTTTCAGACGTCCAGAAGCAGCATGGTTTCTTTTATTGAAAGCGGTCTTGTGTTTGTAAACGGCAAACTGATCACCTCCAATGGATATGAGCCAAAAGAAGGCGATATTATTTCCGTTCGCGGCAAAGGACGCTTTATCTATGATGGTGTATCCAGACAGACAAAGAAAGGACGCCTTGGTGTCCGCATTCGAAAATACGTATAAACAATAATACATTTGGAGAGGATTTAACTATGGCAGAAGAAAAATTACTTGTAAAACGTGACGGGGAGTTCTGTTATCCCATTTATTTTGAAAATGACTTTTCTTTTCTTTCACAGGCCTTGACAGACGAAGGTCTTGCAGGGAAAAGCATGTGTATTGTTTCAGATTCCACAGTAGCACCTCTCTATGCAGACCAGGTGAAAGCAGAGCTTTTGAAAGTAACCTATCATGTATGCCAGTTCACTTTCCCCGCCGGAGAAGCATACAAGAATCTTGATACCGTACAGGATCTTTTCCAGTGCCTTATTGAGAATGGGCTTGACCGCAAAAGTCTGGTGGTTGCTCTTGGAGGCGGAGTAACAGGAGACTTATCCGGCTTCGGTGCCGCAGCCTATCTTCGTGGAATTGATTTTATCCAGATTCCTACCACGCTTCTGGCGCAGGTGGACAGCAGCGTAGGCGGTAAGACTGGCGTTGATTTCAGACAGTTTAAAAATATGGTAGGCGCTTTTCATCAGCCCCGCCTGGTTTATATGAACATGGCCACCTTGCAATCCCTCCCTAAGCGCGAATTTGGCTGTGGAATGGGTGAAATTCTAAAGACCGGACTAATTTGCGATAAAGACTTTTTCGACTTTGTATGCGCAAATTACAAGATTATCCGCACTATGGATCCAGAAATGCTTGCCGTTATGATCCGAAAATGCTGTGCCATCAAAGCCGGGGTTGTAGAGCGAGATCCCAAGGAACAGGGAGAGCGTGCTCTTCTTAATCTTGGCCACACCATAGGACATGCAGTCGAAAAGCTGATGAACTTTAACCTTCTCCATGGTCAGTGTGTGGGAATCGGACTGGTTGCCGCAGCTGCCATTTCCAGGGAAAGAGGTCTCCTCACAAATGCTGAATATGAACAGATCTGCCATAGCCTTAAGCTTTACGACCTGCCTTTGTATGTGGAAGGACTTTCTCCCATGGACATTCTTGCAGCTACCAAAAAGGACAAAAAAATGGAACAGGGACAGATTAAATTTATTCTTATAGATGGTCTTGGAAAGAGTTTTATAGACAAGACAGTTTCGGATCAGGAGCTTCTTGTGGGAATTCACGCCATCTGCAGGTAATCAATCATGGAAAATAAAACAGCTTCAGACTACAATGATCTTCCACTAAAAGCACCTAAATTAAAAGGAATTCTGCTTATCCTTTTTCTGGTTCTTCTGGATCAGGGAACAAAGTATCTTGCAATCAGGTATCTGAAAGGAACCTCCGGGATTTCTCTTATTGATAATGTGTTAAACCTTCGTTACCTTGAAAACAGAGGCATGGCATTTGGCCTTCTCCAGAATAAGATTCTTTTTCTGGTGCTTACCTGTATTGTGTTTTTTGTGGCTATTATATATCTTTTTATAAAAGCACCTGCAACTGTTTATTATAGACCACTGCTTTATACAGCGGCAATTGTGTTCGCTGGAGCAATGGGGAATTTTATAGACCGTGTTTTCCGTGGATATGTGGTAGATTTTATTTATTTTTCCCTGATTGATTTTCCCACGTTTAATGTGGCAGATATTTACGTGACCTGTGGGATCACAGTGATGGTATTTCTTATGTTTTTCCGTTATAAAGAAGAAAATGATTTTGACTTTCTGAAACCGGGGAACAGATCTGCCAGGTAAATTGATTTGTCTGATTTTTCATATACCGCGTAATTGAGAGAGGAGTTTTACTGATACATGGAGCAATTGGAATTTACAGCAACCGAAAATGAAGCAGGAGTGCGCATAGACCGCTGTCTTTCCGATAAATATGAGGAACTTTCCCGTTCTTATCTTCAGAAGCTTCTGAAAGAACAAGGTGTTACCGTCAATGGGAAAGCAGTAAAAGCAAACTACAAAATACAGGCAGGGGATCTGGTTCAGACAACCCTGCCTGATCTGACTGAACCGGATATTCTTCCGGAAAATATCCCTTTGGACATTTTATACGAAGATGATGATGTACTGGTGATAAATAAGCCCAAAGGAATGGTAGTCCATCCTGCAAATGGCCACACCAGCGGAACTTTGGTAAATGCTATTATGTACCACTGTCATGGCAATCTGTCCGGTATTAACGGGGTTATGCGTCCTGGAATCGTCCACCGTATTGATAAGGACACTACAGGAGCTCTTCTTGTATGTAAGAATGACACGGCTCACCGTGATCTGGCCCAGCAACTGAAAGCGCATACCATCAAGCGGCGTTACCGGGCTATTGTGGCAGGTAATCTTAAGGAAGATGAAGGTACTGTAGAAGGCCCGATCGGCCGTCACCCAATTGACCGGAAAAAAATGGCGATCAACTACAAAAATGGAAAAGACGCTGTCACCCATTATAAAGTCCTGGAACGTTTCGGGAATGCGACTTATATCGAGTGCCGCCTTGAAACCGGTCGTACCCATCAGATCCGTGTACATATGACCAGCCTTGGACATCCTCTTCTTGGCGATGAGATCTATGGCTCAGGCAAAAATCCTTATCATCTCCAGGGACAGACTCTTCATGCCATGGTTTTGGGCTTTGTTCACCCAAGAACAGGAGAGTATATGGAATTTTCCGCACCTTTGCCAGAATATTTTCTCAATTTGTTAGAAAAATTAAGAAAATAGTTGTCAGTTTACCCTGATGTAGTGTATAATAATCTTACAAAATTCCTATGAATTACCAGTCACGAAGTGAACAGTAACAAAGGAATTGCAGAAGGGAGTGGCAGATATGAACAATACAACAAGTTCAATTATTACCATCGGACGTGAATATGGAAGCGCCGGCAGGCAGATTGGTCAGGAAGTAGCCAGATATTTTGGAATCAAGTGTTACGACAAAGAACTTCTGGAGCATGCTGCAAACGACAGCGGTATTTGCAAGGAATTATTTGAGAATCATGATGAGAGGCCAACTAACAGCTTTCTGTATTCTCTTGTAATGGATACTTATTCTTTTGGATATTCTTCTGCTGGATTTACAGACATGCCTATGAACCACAAGGTTTTCCTGGCACAGTTCGAAGCCATCAAGAAATTAGCTGCAGAAGGCCCCTGTGTTATGGTAGGGCGCTGTGCAGATTATGCTCTTGCAGATAATAAAGACTGTTTCAGTGTTTTTGTTCATGCTGATCTGGACTGGAGGATCAAGCGTATTGCAGGCAAATACAATAAGACACCTAAAGAAGCCAAAGATATGATCACCAAAACAGATAAGAGCCGTGCAAGTTACTATAATTACTACACCAATAAGAAATGGGGTGCAGCAGCGGGCTACAGCTTAAGCGTTGACAGCAGTGTGCTTGGTATCGAAGGTGCTGCCCAGGCGATTATCAATACCATACATATTTTTGATGACCTTAAGAAATAATATACAGAATCATGTGAAAATAAGGAGTTCTCGAAAGAGAGCTCCTTTTGTAATTTGTTGCATCTCAATTCCTGTTTTCGGTTCCTGTTTTCAAACGCCATCGCCACTTTATATTTTTTTAATGAGACATTGAGACAAAACTGTGTTATAATAGATAGCAATCGCTGTTAAATAAATAACAGTACAGACACTTATTGGTTACTGTGCAAACAGCAGACAGTAACACATATTTTGCATTCATGTTTCAGGAGGACGATATTAGAATATGAAATTACGCTGGGACAATCAACATGTTCGCTGGGGAGTAACTTCTTTCCTTGTAATCGCAGCCAGTATGCTCTTTTATTATGGTGTTTTCCATATGAAGACACTGATTACAGGAATTCAGACATTTCTGGGGATTCTCACACCTATTGTTTATGGGGTCGTGATCGCCTTTTTACTGACCCCTGTATTAAATTTCCTGGAGAAAAAAATCATTTATCCGCTTCTTGCCAGGAAGGAAGTATCAGTAGGAAAGAAGGGGCGCAAGGCAATTCGGTGGGCATGCGTAATTTTATGTATGTTTCTCTTCCTTGCTCTTATTTATGCCCTTATTATGATGATTCTGCCAGAACTGATCCGAAGTATTATGGGTCTGATCTACAGTTTTCCAGCCTATGTGAAGGTTATTCAGAAATGGCTGCAGTCTTTCATTGAGAAATGGAATCTGAACAGTGATGCACTGGACACTTTGAATCAGTCCATCACCACAGCTCAGGACTACCTGACTACGAATATCCTTCCGCAGATGCAGGAAATGCTAAAAAATATTTCCGCGGGTGTGTTTGAATTAATTAATTTTCTGAAGAATTTCCTCATCGGAGCTATCGTTTCCCTGTACCTGATGGCAGATAAAGAGGGATTCATTGCCAAGGCAAAAATGCTCACCTACGCAATTTTTAATACCCAGCATGCGAATTTTATCATCCATTCCATGCGTTTTACCAATAGAACCTTTATCGGATTTTTCAGTGGTAAGATTTTGGATTCTGCCATCATTGGCGTATTGTGTTATATTGGTATGAACTTTTTGAATATGCCATATATACTTTTGATCAGTGTGATCATTGGTGTAACCAACGTAATTCCATTTTTTGGACCTTACCTCGGAGCAATCCCAAGTATTTTTCTCATCTTATTGGTGGATCCGCTGCAGGCTATTTATTTTGCAATTTTTATTCTTGTTCTCCAGCAGTTTGACGGCAATATTCTTGGACCGAAGATTCTTGGTGATTCCACAGGACTTTCCAGTTTTCTGGTCATTGTCGCCATCCTTATTGGCGGTGGAATCTTTGGAATCCCAGGTATGATCATTGGCGTTCCTGTTTTTGCAGTGCTTTATGCCGCACTTGGCAGACTAGTCCATATCAGCCTGATTTATAAGCAGGTTCCAGATGAAGAGCAAAAATACACCAACATTGACTGTCTGGATCCGGAAACACATGAACCCGTTCTTTTCCCGGCAGAAGAGCCGAAGAAGAGAGAGACACCCAGACGCACTGCAATGTTGAAATTTACCCTTACTTTGTTAAAAACGATCCAGAAAATTCTGACTACAATCTGGATCCTTATAAAAAAATATTCTGTGATAATTTATCAAAAAGTCAGACAATTGATAGAAGAGTACAGACAGAAACAAAACAGTAAAAAGGACGGAAATTAACATGCGACTTTTAATACAACGTGTAAATCATGCAAGCGTAAAAGTAGATGGTGAAGTTATCGGAAATATTGGGAAAGGCTTTCTTGTACTGGTCGGCATAGGTCAGAATGATACCAGGGAAATTGCAGACAAATATATGAAAAAAATGCTAGGACTTCGAATTTTTGAAGATGAAAATGGCAAAACAAACCTTTCCCTGGCAGATGTAAATGGGGAGCTTTTGATGGTTTCGCAATTCACGTTATATGCCAACTGCAAAAAAGGAAACCGGCCAAGCTTTATTGAAGCCGGTGCGCCAGAACAGGCAAATGAACTTTATGAATACATGCTAAAGGAAGCTGCAAAAGTTGTTCCAGTTGTTCAGCATGGTATTTTTGGCGCTGATATGAAAATTTCACTGGAAAACGATGGACCGTTTACAGTGATGTTGGACGAATCGATCATGTAAAATTAACAGCAATTGTAACGAAACCGGCCAAGCTTTATTGAAACCGGTGCGCCAGATGTTCAGAATCATCTGTGACTGCATAATGAATGCAGTCGAACCATCAATTATATTTTAACATTTAATGAAATTCTGAAATGCGCCGAAAACAGCCAGAAGAAGTGGCTGATTCGGCGTTATACCACTCATCTAGATCTATACGACAAACCCGAGTTTTTCATATAGATTAGTATTATTACTTGCTAAAGGAGAATTTTTCATGGATAAAAAAGTCACCTACCACGAACAGACTGACGTTGATAATACCTTGCGGCTTCGTGATGTTCTGAAGACCTTGCCGCCATTTTGCAGGGATTTCTTTCGTGCCATTGAACCGCGTACCACAACTAAAACCAGAATTTCCTATGCATATGACATCCGCATTTTCTTCCAGTTTCTTCTGGAACAAAATCCAGCCTTCAAGGACTGGTCTATGGATGCTTTTACTGTGGATGTCCTGGATCAGATCACAGCCGTTGATCTTGAGGAATATGAAGAATACCTGAAAGTTTACCAGGCCGGGGATAAAACGGAAACCAATGGCGAACGTGGTCTGAAGCGAAAAATGTCCTCATTGCGAAGTTTTTATGCATATTATTTTAAACGTGAAATGATTCACACAAATCCTACCGTCCTTGTGGACGTTCCAAAGATTCATCAAAAAAGTATCATCCGCCTGGAAGCTGATGAAGTTGCCTTGCTGCTGGATTATATTGAGCATGGTGGGGACGAACTTACCGGCCAGAAAAAGGTATATTATGAAAAGACCAAAGACCGGGACCTCGCTCTCGTTACTCTCCTGCTCGGAACAGGCGTTCGTGTTTCTGAATGTGTAGGTCTTGACATAGAAGACGTAGATTTCAAAAATAATGGAATCAAGGTTACTCGAAAAGGTGGAAATGAAATGGTCGTATATTTCGGTCCTGAAGTAGAAAAAGCTCTGAAAAACTACCTGGAAGTACGCAAGAACATTATTCCTGTAGAAGGCCACGAACACGCTCTCTTCTACTCTACCCAGCGCAAACGAATTGGGGTCCAGGCCGTTGAAAACCTGGTCAAGAAATACGCCCGCCAGGTTACCACCACCAAGAAAATCACCCCTCATAAACTCCGCAGTACCTACGGCACCGCCCTCTACCAGGAAACAGGCGATATTTACCTTGTAGCGGACGTTTTAGGCCATAAGGACGTGAATACTACCAAGAAGCATTATGCAGCCTTAGACGATTCCAGACGGCGTCAGGCAGCCACTGCTGTAAAACTGCGTGAAGATTAATATCTACTTCACACATACAATTGTTGTACTCGCCACATTTAATTCACATAATATTATTATTGTAAATCAATCCAGGAACATACCGCAAAACAAGACTTTCTGCAAGATGTGCGTCACAATTTGTGGGAGATTTAGTCCGGATGAAGGCGCCGTAGCGGGTTACGGCAACTGAATTCGGGCAAAATATACCGCAACGTGGGACGTGCAGATTGTAGGAATGATTTTTCAAACAGGTTCTAAGGCGCACCTCAAAAAAGGACATGACCCACAGTCGAGTCATGTCCTTATGTACCTCTAATTTGGTTTTACTGAATTTATAGCTGCAATATCATATTATCCGAGATTATAATGCTACTGCAATCTTATCCTGTAATGCTTCCGGAATCTCTTCTTTGTCAAGCGAAATACTTACAACTATTGAAATTCCGTATTTCTCACCGATCTTGTCCAGCTGATCAAGTGTATCTGTAACATCAGCGTCTTCCAACTTGGAAACCTTAAGGAAGCTGTCCAGATAAATCTGCTCAAGATCGTGATCCTGAGAAATAATACCACAGATGAAACCAACGAACTCATCTGCATTCTTCAATGGATAAGAGGAAACGTCGATAAGACGTACCTTATTGTTAAGCTCATACATATGTTTGGTACTCTTGTCAAGGTAAACAATGCTTCCGTTGGCTTCTTTCACCGCACCGTTTACTCTGTCTAAGAGCACTTTTGTTTTGCCTTTGCCTTTCTTTCCTACGATCAGTTCAACCATGATGTTTTCCTCCTTAGACAATATGATATTAAATTTTTACCAAAAACCTTGTTTAATATGTTTCATATTATAGTATAATTTTTCTAAATTTTCAAGAGTTTTTTTGATATTTCTGTCTATTTTTCTCAATTGTGGCTACGATTCATAAACAGACTGACTAGTACATCGAAAATTAAGTTTCTGCTATATTGACCCAGGATGATTTTTCAAACAGGCTCTAGTTTATATTCTGCAAGAGGGACGACATCTGCTCATAAAGCTCGTCTTTTGTGGAGGCACCCATTACAATGGAAATGTACGGCTTTCCATAAGCATTCTGGCTCAGCAACGCCAGACAGTTACCTGCATTGTCCGTAGTACCGGTCTTTCCACCCAGAATAGTCACATTCTTAGGAGGGGTAGCTTCTCCTGTGAGATAATGGTCTGTGGCAAGTAATGTGGTACTTGCACTGCTTCCGTCCGCATGAGTATATTCTACTGTATAAGATCCGGACTGTGTAATTTGAGTAAACTCTGGATAATTCAAAGCTTCCTTTAGCATCAGATAGATATCATAGGGAGTGGTATAATGGTTTTCATCCTGCAGTCCATGAGGATTGGTAAAATGAGTTCCGGTACAGCCAAGTTCTCTGGCATAACTGTTCATCATCTCCACAAACCCATCTGTAGAACCACCCACATGCTCTGCAATAGCCGTTGCTGCGTCATTACCTGAATAAACCAGCAGACAATGAAGAAGCTGATCCATAGTCACCTGGTCACCTGCCCAAAAGCCGCAAACCTGTGAACCCTCCTCCAGATTCAGATTCTCCTGTGTAATGGTTACTACGTCATCCATATTTCCATATTTCAGTGCCAGCATAGCTGTCATGATCTTGGTGATACTTGCCGGGTATACCTTTTGAAGTGCCTGTTTGGAATAAAGCACCTTTCTGTCATCCAGATCCAGAAGAAGTCCTTTCTGGTTTTCCCCAAGGGAAACACCATCCATCGGAACATCTGATACGACCACACACAAGTTCTTAGCAAAACCATCAGCTCTCAGGCTGTCTAAGTCTGTAATTCCACCAGAAAACTCTCTGGAAGCTACATATGCATCCTCCAGCTTATCAAAAACAGTTCCATTTCGGAGAACATAAATTGCACCGATCCCAGTACCGCCAAGCACAACCAAAAGCAACAGTAAAAGAACAGTATTTCTGATTCTCTTTCTTCTGGAGCTTCGAAATCTTGCCTGTTTACGTCTTGAGTTCTTCTTTTTTGCGGCTGTCATAAATATTCCTCTTTCTTATCAATTTCTTTTCTCTTAAGTTCTTTATTATAAGTACTGCTCTGCAGACCTACATTCATCACAAGCCCCATACCAATAAACAAGCTGACCAGGGAAGTCAGACCATAACTTACAAAAGGAAGAGGCGTACCAGTATTAGGTGCCAGTCCAGTAGCAACGCAGATATTCAAAAAACTCTGTATAGCTACCACACTGCCAATTCCGCAGCAGATAATCTTCCCGGCCAGATCCTTGGCCCTAAGGCTCATCCTGATACATTCAACTGAAATCAACAGCAATAATACAACCAAAGCTGTACATCCTATAAATCCATACTCCTCTCCGGCAACTGCGAAGATAAAGTCGGTCTGGTTCTCTGCAACAAAGTTTCCAGCATTTACAGAAGAAACCTGGTCATCCCCGGTAAGTTTTTTTCCAACCAGTTCTCCGGAGGCAATCGCCGTCTTCGAGTTATTCTGCTGTTCAATATCCTCCTGGTATTCCTCGTTTTCCGGGTAAAGGAAAGACATAATACGTGTTCTCTGATAATCCTTGATCAAAGTCTGATCCGGCTGCACAACAATAGACAAAAATATGATCAGAAGGGGAACCGCGATCAGGATCGCACCTCCGATGATTTTGTAACTCAGTCCTGCTATATACAGCAGAATACAGAAAATAATGGTTACCGTAATGGTATTTTTCATATCCGGCTGTGCATAAATAAGAGCCAATGGAACAGCCAGAAGGAGCACTGATTCTGCCAGCACCCTGAAAGTATTGATATCATCTTCATGGTCCATAAAAAACTTGGCAAAAAACAGAATAATAATAACTTTGGAAAGCTCGGTAGGCTGAAAACGGAAACCACCGATATCCAGCCATCTGGACGCACCTCCAGCCTCACTTCCGAACAATCGTACACCAATAAGCATAAGCAGATTAAAACCATACATGATCCACTGGAAATTCAATATCCAGGAATAATCCATTAACGATAAGATCACCAGCAACACAAGCCCCATCACAACGCCCAAAAGCTGTTTATTTCGAAGATCTGGCGATGCACTTGCTACCAGCTGCACTCCAAACAGACTGATCGCAGTCAGAAGGATCACTAGTTTAAAATTGTAAAAACGTAGCTTATACTGTTTAATCATAAATTTATCTGTCCTTTTTCGTCAACACAGGGATATACGCCATTAAGACAGGCGGTTCCTGTGATATCTGTATTTTCACTTTAGTTTCCTCTATGGTCACATACTTCTTTACTGTATGTACCAGATCGCTTTTTAACATTTTCATCATCTGTGGAGAGCATTCTATGCGTTCTGAGATAAGAAGAAGTTTCATCCTGTCGCGAGCATATCCTGCTGAACGCCTTCTTTCATTTAAAAAGGTCTTCATGCAAAATCCCTCCATTTCAGAGCATTAGTTGACATAACATTATTACAAACAACCAACATGCTATTTTGCGTAACTAATTATTACCTGAATATCAATGTCTTTTAAACAGTCGTGAAAACATACCTTTCTTCTGTCTGAGTTCTGCAAAGGGAACTTCCTCGCCCATAAGCCGTTTACAAATATTCCGGTATTCCTCCTCTGCCTGAGAATTTTTACCAGAAAGAGGCTCTCCCTGATTGGTTGCTATCACAATCTGCTCGTCATCTAAAAGAGTTCCAATCAGATCTACAGCCAGAATCTCTGTCACATCATCCACAGACATCATATCTCCCCTGGCGATCATGTCAGGACGAAGACGGTTGATGATCAGATGGATATCCCGCAGATCATTTGCTTCCAGAAGACCAATGATACGATCCGCATCGCGAATTGCGGATACCTCCGGGGTCGTCACTACAAGAGCTTTATCTGCACCTGCAATGGCATTCTTAAATCCCTGCTCAATTCCAGCCGGACAGTCCAGCAATATATAATCAAACTCCTCCCGCAGATCATCCGTCAGTTTGATCATCTGTTCCGGTGATACGGCGGTTTTATCCTTAGTTTGCGCAGATGGCAGCAGATAGAGCTCCGGATGCCGCTTGTCTTTGATCAGAGCCTGTTTCAGACGGCAGCTTCCATTCACCACATCTACCAGATTATATACGATCCGGTTCTCCAACCCAAGCACAACATCCAGATTACGAAGACCAATATCCGTATCCACAACCACGGTTTTCTTTCCCATCATAGCCAGACCAGTTCCTATATTGGCAACTGTAGTGGTTTTTCCTACACCGCCTTTTCCGGATGTAATGACAATGACTTCACCCATTTCTTCTGATTCCTCCTAAACAAAATGTTCCAAAATCCTGGTATTTCTCTTATGGATATGCCTGCCGGAACACTCCCGGCAGGCATATCCAGTACTGCTGATCAGACTATGAACAGCAGCAAAATCGTTTTTAGTCATTCGATGTATCACTGGTATCTGTAGAAGCAATACCTGTGAGAATAGAATCTTTATCTGCAAGATTGTACATATATTTAAAAATATCATTAGCAATCAGACATGCATTACCGGAGCTGTATCCATTGGCAATACGGATTGCCACCGCATACTCCGGATCAGAGGCCGGCGCATAACCGATAAACAGACCATGGTTTGGATGGCGAAGATCCAGCTCTGCTGTACCGGTTTTACCTGCCACTTCTACTCCAAGACCATCAAACTGGGAATGAGTCTGGATCACACGACGCATACCATCATGGATCACATCCCAGATATTTGAAGAAATATTTACCACATCCTCGATTTCCGGCTCATACTCCTGAATCACCTCTCCCTTCGGGTCCATTACTTTGTCCAGAAGAGTCAGTTTAAATACATTCCCGGAAGTAGCCATAACAGTAGCATAACGAGCCAGTTCTGATGTAGTAAACAGGTTATTTCCCTGTCCCATATAGGATGGAACTGCTTTTGCATCGGAAACCTTCGGAGTTGCCTCTGAGAGCTCGATTCCAGTCTTCCGATCCAGACCGATCAATGAGGCATATTCCTGAAGCTTATTTAGACTCTGCACCTCGGAGAACTCATTGTCCCCAACTTTTCCCAGCTGAAAACCGATCATGTTAAAGAAATAGTTACAGGACTGCTCAATTGCTGTACGGATATCCAGACTTCCATGACCATTCTTATACCAGCAATTAATAGGCGGATCTACATAGTCAAAAGTTCCGGTACATTCAATATATGTACCTTCGTCAATAATTCCTTCTTCCATTCCTGCAATTGTTGAAAGAAGCTTTAAAGTGGAACCTGGTGCAGTGGTTTGCTGGGTCGCTTTATTGAAGAACGGACTGGACTGGTCAAGTGCCAGTTTTGCATAATAATCTGTATCCATATCATTGGTCAGACGATTATTGTCATATCCGGGATAGGAAACAAGTGCAACTACATCTCCAGTCTTTACATCTACAACCACAGCGGACGCTGAGCATGGCATTAATGCCAGCTGTGCAGGCTCTATCTCCAAAGTGTATATCTTGTTGATCATGAAATCATAAGCTCCCATTGCTCCGGAAGCCAGATTCTCATAATCATCATCATTTTTGTCAAGGACTCCCTGCTCATAAAGCACCAGGCAGATTTCCTGTCCGGAAATTGTATCTTCCTGCAGCATGTATTTGTAAAGGAGCTTGGAAAATCCAGTATCTGTACTGAGATAGTCGATAATATATGCTGTCAGTGCCTGATAAATTTCCTCAGAATCCAGATACTCTCCTTCCGGTGAAAAGCTGCTGATGTCGATCCAGCCCTGGCTTGTGGCATAAGTCAGGTAATCCTTCAGGCTGATGGTTTCATCTGTTGTCCAGGCCTTGTAAGTAGCATCTGATGTATCAATGGCATCTTTGGAAATAATTCCAAGCGTGTCTCTAAGAAGGTCATTACAGATGTAAGACAGATATTCCTGTGTTTCTTCATCTTCATCCTTATAGGCTGGCGGGTTTGAGCCATTCAGCTTCGTGCTTATTGTATCAAAAACTCTCTGCTGCTTTTGTTGAAATTTGGCATATAAATTTTTTTCTATGTCAGAGGCATCCTCATTGCTGAATTTGGTGATGTCAATCACACTGTTGGAAATCAGGGCATTGTATACATCATAAATAGGAATACGGATCTGACTGGCATCTGTGACATACGTGTAATCAAAAGTCTTTGCCGCATCAATTTTCGTCAGAAGAACACCAGCCACACGCTGTTTGAGGATCTGATAGATTGCAGATTGCCAGTCAGTATCAATAGTAAGCTGCACATCATCTCCCGCAACCGGCTCTACTTTGGTATCCTCGTCAATTTTCAGAACCTTTCCAAGGTTATCAACAGAAACCGTCTCCTTGCCGTCTGTTCCCTGAAGGGTAAGTTCCATATACTGCTCAATTCCTGCTTTACCTACGATCGCATCATTGGAATAATCCGGATTCTGTTTCCGAAGCTCTGTCAGCTCCTCGGAAGAAGCCTTACCTGTATAGCCAAGGATTGGTGCCATACTTTCATCATCAATATACTGGCGGATGGAATCCTCAACCACATCAATTCCCTGCAGTCCGGTCTTATTCTCCATGATCGCAGCTACCGACTTTTCACTGACATTGGTAGCAATGGTAACCTGCATATATTTCTTAAAGCTGTTGGTATTCAGTTCGTAGCGGATAGTTGCAATATCAAGCATTTCCTGCTTGGTCAAAGTAAGAGGCAGACCATGGGAGGTCAGTTCATCCTCTGTATAAGCACGATCACCGCTAAGAACGATAGAAAATTTCTCGGAACCAGTGAGAAACTCCATCATCTGATCCGCAGTCGCCGTCTTCTGTTCATCTTTCAAATCATCGATCAATGCCTGTCCATAAATATCAGCACGGAAACGGTTCAGGGTAAAGCCCTCAGCAACATCAAAAGCATACTCTCCATTCTTATCTACCACAATATGGAAGGAATGGGTAATATCATCTCCGTTGCTGTGAAGAATCTGAAGCACCTGATAGGCTACACCATTTAATGTAAGATTCTTCTCCCTTGTAGAAGTGTAAGTTCCATTATCCTCCAGTGTCAGAGAATAGGAAAGCACATTAGATGCAAGAATATCACCATTTCTGTCCAGAATATTTCCGCGGGTGCTCTTGAGCACCCGCTCTTTGGTTGTCCTGGCCTGGAATTTGCTGATGTAATCCTCTCCCTGAATAATCTGCAGATCAAATAATCTACGCACCAGAACAACTGACATTATCACAAATACCAAGATCAGGACTGTTGTTCGTTTTAAACTGATTTTTTTGAAAATTCGTTTTATTTTAGTACCCAAATTGACTCACTTTCTTTCCTGGTTATGTTCATGTAGTGATAGTTTATGTAACGGAAAATCCGGTATACAATCAAGGTAATAAATACCGTGTAAAACATTTCCGGGATAATGATCCTGTACAGATAAGTCCCAAGTCCCAGTCTGCCTCTTAGGAGGAACTGCAACCCATAAACAGACAGATTATATAAAAGATCTGCAATTGCAGTCAGAAACATAGGAACCTTCACATCATCATCGTAATAAATCCTGTGCGCATATCCACTTAAATAACCAATATACATATAGATCAAAGCATAAAATCCAAATACGGATCCAAAGAACAGATCCACAAAAAGCCCTGAAAAAAATCCTGCCCAAAGGCCGCTTTTGCGCCCGCGCATAAGCCCCATGGATACACAGAAAACCAGCATCAGATTAGGAGTTACAGAGCCAATAGAAATCAGATTCATAACCGTACACTGCAGAAGAAAACATATTACGATCGTAAGAAAATAGACAATCTTACCCTTCATCTGCGCCCTCCTGTCCGTCTGCTGCACTGCCGTCAGTATTGTCGCTACTCTCCTGACTGCTGTCGCCAGATGTACTGTCAGAACTGCCGCTGTCAGAATTACCTTCCACCTGCGCGGTTCCGTCTACCAGATCCTGCTTATTCACAGTAATAACAAATACATCCTTCAAATGAAGGAAATCCACAGGTGTTACAATGGTTCCTGTCTTAGTCAGGTTATTGCTGTCTACCTGCACTTCGCTTACATAGCCGATAAATAATCCTTCTACAAATTTCTCACTGATATTGGAAGTGACAATACGTTCCCCGACAGTCACCTTGTTCTCCTGATCATAAAGCTGCTCAAAGCGAAGCTTTCCTTCATCAATCAGTTCCAGGTCTCCGTTTACAATACAGTTATCAGAAGTGCTTACTGTCATGGCACTTACACTGCTGCTGTCATCAATAATGGAACGGACAGTAGCCCAGGAGGAACCCACTTCTGTGACAATTCCAACAAGCCCCTTGCCTGCGATCACATTATTATCGACCCTTATCCCATCATCAGAACCTTTGTTGATCATAAAGGTATCGTACCAGTTTCCAGGATCTTTGGAAATGATAGTCGCAGCTACCTTCGGATAATCCTCATAGGTCTGGTCCAGATTGTAAAGCTCTTTCAGTCTCTGATATTCCCCTTGATCCTGGATCAGTTTGTTATTCTGTGTGGTCAGACTGTCCAGTTCTGCCTTCAGCTCTTCATTTTCAAAAAGCAGATCCTGTTTGTCCTTGAAGCTGTCCCTGACAGAACGGACCATACTGCCGATCTTTTCAATGCTTTTTTCAAAAGGAACTATGACAATTCCTGCTGTTTCCTGCAAAGGAGCTGTGGAAATTCCTGAAGCAAATGTAGCAACAATACAGCTCAGGCAGAAAAGTGTCATAATCGCCAGCAAATGTTTACTTTTCAGATTTATGCGAAATCGAAATTTTTTCTTAAGGTTTTTCATAAAATGGCACCCCTAAAAATTTATGATTTATAACTGTTCAGTACCTTCACAGTTACTATAATTTTCTTTGTGTGATGGGCTGAGCCCATTTACGAAGTTCTTTGTCGTGGATGATCTTCTCCAGCCCTTTGACAGCTGAAGTTTCGTAAAGATCTGACAGGTTAAAAGAATAGCCTGTATAACTTGCCAGATATGTATCAATATGAGGGATTCTGGTGCTCCCTCCGGTAAGGAAAATGCCTTCTTTCGCAATGTGGTAGGAGATCTGCGGCGGGATACGTTCCAGAAAAACTTTCATCTGGGCACCGATCTCATTGACACAGTTCATGATTCCCGCATTGACTACATAGGCAGAAATAACCTCTTCCCTGGGAAGACCGGAAACACTGTCAATTCCTACAACCTTACGGGCCTGCTTGTGCTGGTCTGCAAGCCGTCCCATTACCAGCTTCAGCCGCTTCCCTGTACGGGTGCCGATCTGAAGATTATAACGCTTGCGTACTTCACTGCACACTGCCTCATTCATCTGACGTCCGCCAATTGGAATCTTCTTATTTATGATAATACGGCCTCCCGTAACAATGGAAAAATTCGTACTCTGGGCACCAATATTTACAATCATGCTTCCTGCATTGTTCTCCAGATCCACACCCATAGCTATGGCATCTGCAATAGGAGCCTCTACCATGTAAACCCTGTTCTTCCGCAGCCAATGTCCATTCGCCACCTGATAATAAGCTCTTTTTTCAATAGCAGTCATGTCCAGAGGAACTGCAAAGTACATGACAGAGCCTATTCCCAGAATTTTATCAATTTTTTTCATCATACTGTAAAGTACAATTTCCTGCAGTTCCAGATTAGCTATCATACCAAAAGCCATCGGCGAACTTACGGAAATATCAGAGGGTGCTTTCTCAAACATTTCATACGCTTCGTTGCCCACGGCTATGATTTTGCGGCCCTTGGCCGCAATCATGTTCTTCTCAATGTAGCTTTTATTTCGAATCATGGAATAGACCTTGACGGAACTGCTTCCAAGGTCTATTCCATATGTTTTTTCAAACAGCATATATCTGTCCCTTCATCATTACTATGCCCTGCAAAAACAAATACCCGCCACTGGTTTACAGACGGCGTCAGCACTTCCAGCGGATCATTCCTCCGGCATCATTCCCTGTTCTTTAAAGCTAATGTATCTCTGGTCACCGATCACAACGTGATCCAGAAGCTTCACCCCAAGAATCTCCCCAGACCGGTAAATACGCTCTGTAATTTTCTTATCACATTCACTGGGCGTAGGATCTCCGCTTGGATGGTTATGAACCAGGATCACACTTACAGCGTGAAACTTCAATGCTTCCATAAAAACCTCCCTTGGAGTGATCAGAGTTGAATTCACGGTTCCCCGGGAAAGCATCTGCTCACCAAGAAAATGGTTTTTTCCATCCAGCAGCATAACGATCAATATTTCCTGCTCTTCGTGCCGGAGACGTTCCATATAGTATTTTGCTATCGTGATGGGTTCGTTAAAAGAAAGTCTTGGTCTGGCAACAGCAGACGCCATCCGCTTGGAAAGCTCCCCGATACATTTCAGCTGGACGGCCTTGACTTTCCCGATTCCGTTCACCTTCATCAGATCCGGAATGGACATATGTAAAAGTCCCAGAAGTCCCGGATAGGAGGTATCTTTCGTAAGACTTAAGATTTGATTGGCGAGTACAAGAGAATTGCAGCCTTGTACACCGCTTCTCAGGATCACTGCCAGAAGCTCGCTGTCGCTGAGCACGGATGGTCCCCACTGCAGACATTTCTCATAAGGACGTGACGACTCCGGCAGTTCTCTGATGGTCTGTTTCATTTCATTCATATCTTTCACCTGCAGTTCTCCAGGACTGACAGGATACTGCTCACGCCATACCTGAAACTTACTTCGCACAGCTTTGCCAATGAACAGTAATGGGACTGTTCTTCATGCCATAATAAGCAGATACTTCTTATTCCCCGAGACACAAAGACAATTTCCCCCGCACTGTGTTTCACAATGCAGACTCATTTTAGCATAAAAAAGGAGAGATGTACACTCTCTCCTAAAAATTTCTGAACTTTTTAGAAACAGCTTCCGCTACTTTTATGCCATCCATAGCAGCAGAAGTAATCCCGCCTGCATATCCAGCGCCTTCCCCACAGGGGTAAATCCCCTCATAGTTTGCTTCCAGGGAATCCTTATCACGGACAATACGCACCGGAGATGATGTTCTGCTTTCCACGCCGGACAGCACTGCATCAGGACGGTCAAAGCCTTTGATTTTTTTTCCAAAGGCAAGAACACCCTCTTCTATGGAATCACCGATCTCTTTTGGAAAAATACTGCGCACATCACCTGGAACACAGGCGCCCTTGATACAAGGTTCTACATCTTTAAGTCTTGTACTCGGCTTATGCTTCTGATAATCCTCAAACAACTGTACCGGAACCTTACCATTTCCAGCTTTCCACGCTGCGCGCTCCAGATTGCGCTGGAATGCTACGCCGCCCAGAGGCCCCTCTTCCGGAAAATCAGCCGGAGTTACCGATACGATCAGCGCACTGTTTGCATTGCGGCTGTCCCTGGCCTGATAGCTCATACCATTTACAGCAAGCATCTCCGGTTCTGAAGAAGCGTTTACTACATAACCGCCCGGACACATACAAAAGGAATAAACACCACGGCCATTTTCACATGTGTGGGTAACTTTATAAGCAGCAGCTCCAAGTTTCTCGTTTTCCTCTTCCCCATAAAGAGCCAGATTGATCATGGACTGTGGATGTTCCATACGTACACCTACTGCAAAAGATTTTGGTTCCATATAGATTCCTTTTTTCTCAAACATGAAAAAGGAATCTCTTGCGCTGTGTCCAACTGCCAGTACACATACCTGGGCCGGAATCCTTTTTTTCCCATTTATTTCAATTTCTTTTAACTGACTGTTTTCAAAAAAAAGATCTGTCACTTTGGAACGGAACTGGAATTTCCCGCCCATTTCCTCAATTTCATGGCGAAGAGTCTCCACCACGCCAACCAGCACGTCTGTACCAAGATGCGGTTTCTGCTGATAGATAATTTCCGACGGTGCACCCGCCTGCACGAAACGCTTCAATACTTCATGATTTCTTCCTGAAGGATCTTTTACCAGAGTATTTAGTTTTCCGTCGGAAAAAGTACCAGCACCCCCTTCACCAAACTGCACATTGGAATCCGGATCCAGTACGCCATTTTTCCAGAAATTCTCGACAGTCTTCTGACGGACATGCGCTTCCTCTCCCCGTTCCAGAACCAGGGGGCGGTAACCTGCCTTCGCCAGATACCAGGCACAAAAAATTCCGGCAGGTCCGCTTCCTACAATGACCGGCGGATATTTCAGTTTCTCTTCACCAGGAGATGGAAATGTATATTCTTTTTTCTGAGTTAACATAATATTATTATTGTGAACTCTTCGAAAGATCTTGCTTTCCTGGTTTTTATCCTGCAAAGACACATCTACCGTATAAACAAATTTTTTATCCTCTTTATGACGGCAATCCAGTGACTGCTTCACTATTTCGTAAGTGAAGCCTTCATTTTTCAGACGAAGCTCCTTACGGATCTTTTGGCTTAACTCTTCCGGGGTATGATTAATTGAAAGTTTCAGCTGGGTAATTCGAATCATGTTATTCTCCTTTTTCAAACACGCTCTGACATTTTGCTGGCATTCACTCCTGCAACATAACCGCTGGACCAGGCCCACTGCAGATTGTAACCGCCACATTTCCCATCAATGTCCAATAGTTCTCCTGCGAAATATAAGCCTGAATTTCGTGTGGATTCCAAGGTTTGGGCGTTAACCTGCGTAGTATCAACGCCGCCTGAGCACACCTGTGCCTGTTCAAAAGACTGATAACCAGTCACTTTAAGCGGATAGCTGCTGATTGCTTCTTCCAGATCATTTGCTGACAAAAGCACTTTTGCAAGCTTATCCGGGAAAAGTCCGGTCAAAAAGTCTTTTTTTCCTTTATAGGGGCAGTTTTCCTTTCGTATTTTCAGAAAAGCTTTCAACTGTTCCCGGGAAAATTCTGGCAGAAAATTTAAAATCAGAGTCACATTTTTTCCCTGTTTCAGTGCACGGATTCCGTATCGGCTGACCTGAAACACCGGAATTCCAGATACGCCATAATCAGTAAGCTGTAGTTCTCCTGTTTCCTCTGTGACTTTTTTCCCATCCACAAGCAGCGTAATTCTGCCTTCTGTGCGGACACCTGCCCAGCCGGAAAAGCCTGTATTCCTGCATTTCAGGGCAGTTAAAGCCGGGAGAGGCTCTATGAGCCTGTGTCCCAGTGCTGCGGCAAGCTCATAACCGCTGCCATCGGAACCGGAAATTGCAGAAGCTTTGGAACCATTGGAAAGAATAACTGCTTCACCCTCGTATATCCAGCCTTCTACCTGAACCTTCCAGATATCCTGTTCCTTAAAAACACGTTGTACTTTTTGGTTGGTCTTGATCTTTACCCCAAGATTCCGTGCTTCCATACACAATACCTCAGCAACGCTTGCTGCCTGTCCGCTATGCGGATAGAGATAGCCGCCGTTTTTATTCACAGGATAAATTCCAAGCCGGGTAAAAAATTTCACCGTGTCTTCTACCGGAAATTGATTCAGAACTGCCTGTTCAAAGCCTGGATTTTCGCTTCGATATGCATCAGACGGCACCTGGATATTGGTAAAATTACATTTGCCGTTTCCTGTAGCGCAGATCTTTTTGCCTGGTTTTTCATTTTGTTCCAATATGGTTACAGCGGCCCCGTTTTCTGCAGCTGCAATGGCTGCCATCAGCCCGGACGCCCCGCCGCCTGTAACGATAACACGTTTTTTCTCCATATAAACTCCCGTTTTTTACATCTGTTTTAAAGAACTTATGGTAACGGTTCAGCGCCTCCCTGTTACACGCCTGGCGTTGCACGAAAATTCATGTTTTTCATGATTTCACGGTAATTTTACCAAATCCTGCTCCACAAGTTTCTGCAAGGACATCATAACACCTAGTTTTGCATGCTCCCAGGTAAGTCCTCCCTGGAAATATACGGCATATGGCTCTTTCACAGGTCCATCTGCGGAAAGCTCAATAGAAGAGCCCTGTACAAATGCGCCAGCCGCCATAATGACCTGACTGTCATAACCTGGCATATCCCATGGCTCCGGATCAACATAACTGTCAACCGGGGCAGCAGCCTGAATCCCCTTACAGAATGCGATCAGACGCTCCGGACTTTTTAAAGTCACTGCCTGAATAATATCCTGCCTTGGCTCTGTGGAATTTGGAACCACGTCAAATCCAAGCTTTTCATAAATATTGGCTGCAAAAACAGCGCCCTTTAACGCACCCTTTGTCACCATCGGTGCAAGGAAAAATCCCTGATAGAAGGAACGGTTTACGCCAAGTGAAGCTCCCACCTCAGCACCAAGTCCCGGACAG
This sequence comes from Ruminococcus sp. Marseille-P328, assembly GCF_964249465.1. Classification (NCBI taxonomy): domain Bacteria; kingdom Bacillati; phylum Bacillota; class Clostridia; order Eubacteriales; family Oscillospiraceae; genus Ruminococcus; species Ruminococcus sp. Marseille-P328. The sequence continues at coordinate 30,287 of NZ_CAXUBQ010000033.1, forward strand.
GTCATACGGTAAGAAGCATTTTCCACGCACTCTTTGGTTCCCGCAATGTAACCGCCAATTGGAGCAAGTCCGCCGCCCGGGTTTTTGATCAAAGAACCAACCACCATATCTGCACCAACATCACTGGGCTCAATCGTGTCAACAAATTCGCCGTAGCAATTGTCTACCATACAGATCACATCAGGCTTAATGCTCTTTACAAATGCGATCAGCTCGCCAATCTGCTTTACTGAAAAAGAGGGGCGTGTCATATAGCCTTTGGAGCGCTGAATCTCAACCAGTTTTGTTTTCTCATTGATTGCTTTGCGGATATTTTCATAATCGAAAGTTCCATCCTCAAGAAGATCCACCTGACGATAAGTTACTCCGTATTCTGCCAGGGACCCCTTGGATGGACGGATACCGATCACCTCTTCAAGAGTATCATATGGCTTTCCGGCTGGTGCCAGCATTTCGTCGCCTGGACGCAGGTTTCCAAAAAGAGCAATGGCCAGGGCATGCGTTCCACACGCAATCTGCGGACGCACCAGACATGCTTCTGTGTGGAATGTATCCGCATAAACCTTTTCCAGAGTATCACGGCCGTAATCGTTGTAGCCGTAACCGGAAGAAGAGCCGAAGCACTCCTCGCTGACGCGGTTTTTCTGCATAGCCAGAAGAACTTTCATCTGGTTATATTCTGCAGTTTTGTCAAACTGTTCAAAACGCTCCTTTAAGGATTTTTCTATTTCATGGCAAAAATCGTAAACCTGGGAAGAAATTCCCAGCTGCTCGTATAATTCTTTCATAATAAATTTTCCGTCTGTCTGACGGTATTCCTCCATTTTTTTATTTTCAAAGCGGGCGATTACCCCCTGTGGAAAATCTGATTATCGAAATAACTACTCTCCAGTTATTCCTTTTTCATGGCAAACGCTCAGCATATATTCCAGCATTTTATTCTCGTCATACCCGAACTCATCTTTATTCACCCACACTGTTTCCGGTTCTCTGTGGAACCAGGTGAGCTGGCGTTTGGCAAAGTGCCGGGTGTCGCGCTTCAAGATCCGCACAGCCTCTTCCAGCGGCATTTCTCCATCCAGATAGGCCAGGATTTCTTTATATCCAAGACCCTGCATGGAAACCATACCTCTGTGATAGCCCATGTCCTTCAGCTTCTGGACTTCTGCCACAAGACCGCTGGTCATCATTTCATCCACCCGCTTATCAATGCGTTTATATAAAAGCTCCCGTGGTGCATTCAGCACAAAGTATGCCAGATTATAGGGGCTGGTTCGTTCCTGCTGCTCCTCATTGTGTGCGGAAATAGGGCTATGGTTCTGATGATAAAATTCCAGTGCGCGGATTACACGCTTCGTGTTGTTTTCGTGGATCACTTCGGCGCTTTTGGGATCCACCTCTGCCAGCATCTGATGAAGATATGCAGCACCTTTTTCCTGGACAATCGCCTCCAGATCGGCCCGGTATCCATCGTCCTGCTCAGCCTGGGTAAAATCAATATCTCTGGTCACCGCCTGAATATAAAAGCCGGTTCCCCCCACCAGAATGGGAATATGTCCCCTGGTGTAAATCTTTTCCATGGCATCCTTTGCCATCTGTTGAAAACGCACAATGTGAAATTCATCCTCTGGCGTCAGCTCATCCACCAGGTAATGGGGAACTCCCTGCATTTCTTCTGGCATGATCTTCGCAGAGCCAATATCCATATATTTATAAACCTGCATGGAATCTGCAGATATGATCTCGCCGCCAATGGCTTTTGCCAGAGAAATAGACAGCCTGGTTTTTCCAACTGCAGTAGGACCGGTAAGGACAATAAGAGGTTTTTTCATAATCTCTCCTGTTTATACAATTCGCTTAAATTTCTTTTCAATTTCTGTCTTTGTCATCGCAATGATAGTGGGACGGCCATGAGGACAATTATATGGATTGTCCAGAGTAAGAAGCTCGTCGATCAGCTTATCTGCCTCCAGAGCAGACATCTGATGATTTCCTTTGACAGCAGATTTGCATGCCATTGTGGCAAGTCTTGCTGTGAAAAGGTCAAAAGCATCCTTTGCACCTTCTCCTCCCAGATTGTCAAGCATTTCCAGAAAGAGTTCTTCTTCATGGAATCCGTACAAATTTGTCGGAACTGCACTGATACAGTATTCCCTTCCACCAAAGGGTTCAATCTCAAAACCGTATTTCCTGAAATATTCTTCGTTGGCTTTTAATTTCGCCTGTTCATCCATGTTCAAGGTCACCACAAGCGGAGGATTCAGATATTGCGATTCAATGGACTGTTCTTTAAAACGTTTTACAAAACGCTCATAATTTACCTTTTCGTGAGCTGCATGCTGGTCGATAATGTAAAACTGGTTTTCAAATTCCACCAGCCAGTAGGTGTCAAACAACTGGCCAATCAGCTTATGGCGGTTTCGGGATTCTGGTGCCAGAAGTTTCTCCTGAAAAAGCTCAAGCTGCTTTCCCCCAACGGATGGATATTCTGTACCTGGATCACTCTGTCCAGGCTCAGATTTATCTGGTATCTCATAGTTTACGGATACAGCAGTCTCTGCCTGATTATCGGCTTCATTCATTCTCTCAACCGATATGTTATCTTCTGCCGCTTTTTCATCTGCACTTTTATCCGCTTTTTCTTCTGCTTTTTCATCCGCTCTTTTATCTGCCTCCGCAGCCTCTTTTAAAGTTCCTGCAAAAAGAGCTTCCTCTTCCTTGCTAAATGGCTTCGCCTGATAAATTGCCTGCTCACGAAGCACACTGCTGGCCTGACAGCCAGAGCTGTTTACAAGGCTTCCAGATGAATTTATTTTTCCAGTTGGAGCTGTTTTTTCAGTTAGAGCTGTTTTTCCAGTTAGAACTGTTTTTTCAGCAGCCTGTGAATAGCAGCTTTCATTATTCCCTGCGCTGCTTCGACCAGCTTTTTCAGCAGCACCTTCACAATGAAGTTCCGTCCTGCGACTTTTCTCAAATGGCTCCGGAACTGCTCCGCGGCTTACTGCTGCCACCTTTGATTCCCGCTCCTCTTTTCCCACTGGAACAACCGGTATCAGTTCTCTGTGAAGAAGCGCATTGTGAACAGCCTCGTAAATGGCATCATACACCTCCGCCCCTCTTGCAAAACGAACCTCCAGTTTCCGGGGATGAACATTTACATCCAGATCATTTCCTGTCATCTGGATCTGCAATGACACAAAAGGAAATTTATGCTGCATGACAAAGCCCTTATATGCATCCTCAATGGCCTTCGTAATAATATTGTTTTTCACAAATCTGCCATTTACATAGTAGTTCTCAAAGCTTCGGTTTCCTCTGGAAACCTCCGGTTTGCCGGCGTATCCCTCAATTTTCATAAAATCATTTTCGTAGGAGACTTCCAGAAGTGCTTTCGCCATATCCCGGCCATATACATTATAAATAACATCCTTCACATTATAATTGCCGGAAGTATGCAGTTTCACCTGTTTGTTCTGAATATATTTAAAAGAAATCTCCGGATGGGAAAGAGCAAGCTGTTCCATCATAGTTCCAATATAATTTGCTTCTGAAGAATCAGATTTCAGGAACTTGCTCCGGGCCGGTGTGTTGTAAAAGAGATTCCGAACCAGGAAAGTAGTTCCATCTGGAGCTCCCATTTCCTCAAGGCTTTGTTCTACGCCGCCTTCGATCACGTAACGCACGCCGCTGATAGCAGAAGGAGTTTTTGTGATCAGCTCCACCTGGGAAACTGCGGCAATACTGGATAAAGCCTCACCACGAAATCCCAGTGAGGCTATGTTTTCCAGATCTTCTACTTTTTCAATTTTGCTGGTAGCATGACTTAAGAATGCCGTAGGTACCTGAGCAGCCTCGATTCCCCCTCCGTTGTCTGTAATACGGATCAGCTTCTTTCCTCCATCTGTAATCTCTACTGTTACAGCAGTAGCACCAGCATCAATGGAATTTTCTACAAGCTCCTTTACAACAGAAGAAGGGCGCTCTACCACCTCACCTGCTGCAATTTTATCAATGGTATGTTTATCTAAAACTGCTATTTTTCTCAAGTTTTTCTCTCCATATAAAAGCAGGTTGACCGCTTCGGTTCACAATACGGACATGTCGCCTGCCGGTGACAGCACCATATATGAAAGTCAGCTGTCAGTTACCATCTGTTCTTTATCTTATTCTGAAGATTGTATAACGTATTTAAGGCTTCCATGGGAGTCAGATTTCCAATGTCAATGCCTTTTAATTCTTCAATAATGTCATTGTCCTGTACAGTGTCAAATAATGACATCTGCGCCATATCCATTTCTACCTTCGGCTTCTTCTTCGGTGAAGCCAGATCTTTTACAGCAGCAGTAATGTCTGCATCGCTTAATTCCTCAACCAGCTCTTTTGCACGGTTAATAACAGAATCCGGAACACCTGCCAGCTTGGCGACCTGAATTCCATAGCTCTTATCTGCGCCGCCTTTTACAATCTTGCGGAGAAAAACAATATCGTCACCTTTTTCCTTAACTGCAATGCAGTAGTTGGTAACGCCAGATAGTTTTCCTTCCAGTTCAGTCAGTTCATGATAATGTGTGGCAAATAATGTCTTGGCTCCACAAAGCTTTGTATTACTGATATGTTCAATCACTGCCCAGGCAATGGCAAGACCATCAAAAGTACTGGTTCCACGGCCGATCTCATCCAGGATCAGAAGGCTCTTGGCAGTGGCATTTCGAAGGATATTGGCCACCTCAGTCATTTCCACCATGAAAGTACTCTGTCCGCTGGCAAGGTCATCTGATGCACCTACACGGGTAAAGATTCTGTCCACAATTCCAATTACAGCTTTATCTGCCGGAACAAAGCTTCCAATCTGCGCCATAAGTACGATCAACGCAGTCTGACGCATGTATGTAGATTTACCTGCCATATTGGGGCCTGTAATAATGGAAATTCTTTTTTTAGTATTGTCAAGGTATGTATCGTTGGCAATGAACATATCATTATCGATCATCTGCTCTACAACCGGATGACGGCCACCTTTGATATCTATAATTCCGCCTTCATTTACCTTCGGGCGTACATAATGATTGCGCTCAGCAACAAGCGCCAGGGATGCAAACACATCCAGACCTGCAATTGCCTTGGCTGTACGCTGGATTCTTATCACTTCCTGGCCAACTTTATCACGGACATTGGAAAACAGCTCGTATTCCAGGGCATAAAGTTTATCTTCAGCGCCAAGGATCATATTTTCAAGGTTTTTCAACTCCTCGGTAATATAACGTTCTGCATTTGCAAGAGTCTGTTTACGGATGTAGTTCTCCGGCACCAGTTCTTTAAACGTATTGGTTACCTCAAGGGCATAGCCGAATACACGGTTATATTTGATCTTCAGGGATTTGATTCCGGTACGCTCACGTTCCTTTGTTTCCAGCTCTGTAAGCCATTTTTTTCCATCTGTGCGGGCACTGCGGAATTTATCCACATCTTCGTTAAAGCCTTCACGAATAATGCCTCCATCCTTCTGGGCAAGGGGCGGTTCATCTACAATGGCGTGCTTGATCAGATCTGTAATATCTTCAAGACTGTCCATGTCCTCGTAGATTTCTTTCAGAATCGGTGCCTGAAAGTCCTTGAGAACCTGTTTAATATAAGGAATCATTTCCAGAGAGGACGCAAATGCTACCATATCTCTTGGATTTGCAGACTTAAAGCTGATGCGGCTGACCAGACGCTCCAGGTCATACACTGGATTGAGATATTCCCGGATCTCATCGCGGAGCATCGGTTTCTCATTCAGCTCTTCAAGAGCTTCCAGTCTGCGATTGATCTCTTCTGCATCGATCAGTGGCTGTTCCACAAAGGAGCGAAGAGTACGGGCACCCATGGCTGTTTTAGTCTTATCCAGTACCCAGAGAAGAGAACCTCTTTTCTGCTTTTCACGGAGGGTCTCCACCAACTCCAGATTTCGTCGGCTGGAGCTGTCAATCAGCATATAACGCTCTGCCGTATAAGGACGGATGGTAGTCATCTGAGAAAGTGCAGTCTTCTGCGTTTCCTTAAGATACAAAAACAGCGCTCCGGCAGCTATGATTCCACTGTCATAATCGCTGATTCCAAGGCCTTCCAGATTGGTTACGTGAAAATGTTCCCTTAATTCTTTTCTGCAGGTATCATCATCGAAATACCAGGCATCCAGGGAAAAAATACAAATTCCAAGACGTTCTTTCAAATCGTCTGTGTCAACCCCACTCATAAAAAAGGAATCATTACATATGATTTCAGCCGGACTGAATTTGTTGATCTCATCAACCAGTTTCTGGCTATTTGGTACTTCTGTAAGGAAACAGTCACCTGTGGTAATATCCGCTATTGCACAACCAAAGCGGTCTGCTATGGAGACAATTGACATCAAATAGTTATTCTTGGATTCATCCAAAGAAGTTGCATCCAAAGTAGTTCCAGGAGTAACCACACGGATAACAGCACGTTTTACAAGTCCTTTTGCCTTCTTCGGATCCTCCACCTGCTCACAGATTGCAACCTTATGCCCACGCTCGATCAAACGGTTGATATAAGTATCTGCCGCATGGAACGGGATTCCGCACATAGGTGCCCGCTCTTCCAGACCACAATCCTTACCAGTGAGCGTCAGTTCCAGCTCCTTGGATACCAGAAGTGCATCATCAAAAAACATCTCGTAAAAATCCCCGAGACGATAAAATAAGATGCAATCTTTGTATTCTTCTTTGGTTTTGCAGTATTCCTGCATCATGGGCGACATGTTCATTCTTTTGCCAGAACCCCTTGATTTATCTGCATTTGCGCCGCTTTTGGAAGTGTTACTGCACGGTTTCTGCACGGTTTTTTTAATTTTCTCGTTATCAGTAGTATTATTCATATTTATCCTTTGTTGTATTCTCTTCAATTTGGGGAATATTTTCTTCTTCGTATGTTTCTATAAATTTATTGAACTCATCCGAAACATATTCCTTCTCCAAATGCGTATAATAGTTTGTCATATTTACGCTTGAATGTCCAGCAATTTTGCTTACAGTAAATGGTGACATATTTGACTGGTTCATTCTCGTAACAAACGTATGCCTAAATTTATGTGGATATACACTATAAAGATGTGGTTCCCTGTTTTCTATCTGTGCACGTTTTATCTCTTTTTTATCAATGATGTTTAATATACGTGAACATTCCTGAGAACCATACTGGGGAAGGAAGAGATTACCGGGCTTTGTTGTAAAAACAAGATCTGGGTATTCGTCTTTTAAAACGTTATTTGCGCCCCATTTCGAACCATATTTTTCCTTGTCCATATCCTGCTTTACCTTCCAAGTCAGAAAGGCATTTTCAACTTTTTTTGACATTGGAATCCAACGGTAACTTGCCTTCTTTTTAGGTGTTGTTATTTGTTTTGTATTGTATGGGTTTTCAACACGATTTTTTTTGTTATCATAAAAAATAGTTGTTTTATTAAGGGTTTTATAAACACGAATTCTGTGTGAATGAAAATCAATATCCTCCCATTGAAGAGCTGCAAGTTCTCCAATTCGCATACCTGTATTCAGGATAATATAGAACACTTCATAATATCTTGTATTTTTTGCAGCATTCAAAAAGGTTTCAATTTCTTCCTTGGTCAGAACTTTTTCTTCATCTTCCTGTAATGGATCGACTACAGCTTCTTCCGATTTCGCAATTAAAATCCCTTTACATGGATTCATGGGAATCATTCTGCTATCTACTGCACTGTTTAATAATAGATTTACAATCGTCAGCGAATGCTCCACTGACGTTTCTGC
>NZ_CAXUBQ010000034.1:0-35266 GCF_964249465.1 Ruminococcus sp. Marseille-P328
GGCCCTCCTAATGATATTTATTGTATCATAGAAGAACCTTCTAAACATTATTTTACAGAAAAAGTTTCATACTCTCACTTTCCGTTCCGCAATGTCTTTGGAAACGTTGCATTTTTTTGCAACATAGGAAACTGTGTCTGCGAAAGAACGGCCAAGTTCCTGTGAAAGTTCGACGATGCCTTTTACCTCTGAGGTAAATTTTTCACTTGTAACATAATCACGTAAAACTTCTTCCTGACTATATAAGGTTACCATAATATCAATGACCTCCTTTTCGTGATTTTCAAGATATTCTTTTAAAATATTTTTATCCTTACAAATACGAATAGTTTCTGTAATAGCTGTTTGCGTATTATTTTTATACAGGTTTCTTTGTTCATCAATGACCTTGGTAAATAAAACGTATTGGGTAATAATATCGTTGTTTTTACCGGTTATTAGAACCTTTACCTTTGCATCAATTGCAATTGGTTTTCCAGCAAAAAAATTCTTCAGAAAGAGAAATTTCGGTTTTGCTAATTGTTTTGGAACCAGTATATAGAACATATAATTCTGGTTCTGGAAATTCCAATTTCGTCGAAGCGTAAACGCTTTGTTTGGAAGAAATAAAATAATCTTTCCAGGTCTGAGCCAGATACATAATACATCTGACAATAATATTTTCTGTCCAGGTTGACTGTGCTTCTACGAGAATCATTAAGCGGGAACCAACTTTAAATCCAAGATCATTATATGGGTTATTGGCCATTACCTGTTGGAGAGTGACATATTCCAGATCTGATTCCAAGACGGTAGTATCTTCAGGATGCAAAGCCTGGTAAAGTTGCAGCAGATATTCCTTATTTGAAAATAAATCTTCAAAAACACTGGCTTTTACAGTTTGTTTCATATAGTGATCAGATTCCTCATTTGTATGATTTTGAGTATTGGCTGAAAAGTTTATTTCGGCACCTTCTTTCAAGTTAAGTAACTGGATCTTTTTCAAAGTTATATTTTCTAATATTATATTATCATAATGGAAGCGGATTTACAATAAAGCTTAAACTCTAATTATGTCAAAAAATATCGGTCAGTTACTGCTCAGAAGTTAGCTGGACTTGAGAAAAACGAAGGTGCAGACTAATAATTGTCAAAGCCATCAGTTTTCTTATCTGAATATCCCGGACACTCTGTCCAATTATTCGCTGGTTCTTCCAGCCGCATCAAAACAAACATGCTCATGCATTGACAGAGATAATCGATACTTTCGAAACTCCTGAATGTTACAGCCTGCGCCTGTTTCCGCTTATAGCTTCTTAGACGCCTTTCGGCTTCATTATTAGTGGCAGGTACACGGGAATCATGCAGGAACATCAGATTGTTCTGCATATATTTCTCCATTCTCAGAAATAAGTTATACCCATCCCTGTAATACTTGTTTGCTGGAACGTTTCCATATTCCGTTCTGACTGTTTCCAGTACCTCCCGGTACCTTTTTTCTAATTCAGAGATCTTTACCGGCTCTGGTTCCAGAAATGGCTGGCATCCGTTGCAGAAATGAATCATATCCTGTAACAGCGAACGCATCTCTTTGTTCCAAGTGCGGTCAAGCTCATTATCTATACTGTCCTTTAGGTAACGCAGCACATGGGCAAGACATTCCTGGTGATCCGCTCCATAATTATAAACGGTAATATCATGGCCATGGACAAATTCCTTCTTTTGAGAGGTTTTAAATACATAGCTTTAGTTCTTTTGCTAAAGGAATTTTCCAGCTGCCATTACTATCTAATTGAATATAAACAATGCCAGAAATATCATTTGGTAATTCAATATCACCTTTGACTAATGCACACACATTATTTCTACCTAATTTACCAATTAAGTAACCATGTTCAAATACAACATTTTGTCTTGCCCTGGCCTTTTTTTCTTTCTTCTTCCCTTTTACATATCCCAAGTCGCAAGGGGTATATAAAACAATTCCAAATTCTACATCTGAGTATTTTTCAATTTTCTCTATAACTGTCATTCCACTGTTTACTTGTTCGTGCAAAATTATAGGCTCAAGTCCAATTTTTTCTATGAAGCGGGCAACTTCAAGCTTTACTTCATTATCGTGCCCATGAACAATAAAAATTTTTTTCTTTTTACTTGGAACAACAATATTATTAGAAACATTATCAGGAATACAAATTGTGCCATTATTGGTGCTACTAGATTCAATAATCAAGTTTTGAACGTTTATCGTTTTTTCATTTATAAACGTTTCAGGGGGGATTTCAATGCCAATTGATATGGTGTTCTGAATAGTTATGTTATTATCCATTTTCGTGTCCTTTCTGGGACGCATACACAGCGGTCGTTATGATTGGACACCCATTGGCTTAGATTTTTAGTCTGGATAAGAAAAAAACACACAGACAAGGGGTGTCTACACAATCCGCTCATCAGACTTGCTGTTATCATGTAATTTACTGTCTAAGTGCTGAATTGTTATAAACTTCCACTGTCGTATGCATCCGACTTTGAGATATTATTAGTCTTCAAGGCAGGGCATGTTATAATGCATCTTTTAGAGAGTGTGTGGCATTGTGATATCTCATGTCCTTGTTCCCTTGAGGCAAGCTTATAATAATTCAAAATTATGTGCCTTAACAGGACATGGCATGGTAATTAAATTTTCATTCTTTACCTGCTTTTTTCGGGTATTTCATCGCTTAACAAGCTCCAAAATAATAAAAAACAGACATACCGTGAAGTAGTTATCTGTTTACCTAGGACACGGCATGTCCGATTTTTCAAAAATATTTTCAGTTTTTCTTAATATGATTTTGCTTTTGGGGTGATTTCTTTCTCTTTGTTAAGCTTGTGCATAGTATGGTTACTTATATATTTTCAGTTTAAATCACAGTACCTCAAGATATCGTAAGGATACAGAAAGTGAATATTTGTCTCTTGGAAGATAATACCATGAATGGCACAACCACTGACTATAGGTAATTACTTACGCAGTTTTTAGCCCAACAGTTTTTCTAAAAACATTCATCATTGATTTCAGCATTTCTGTGTCCATTCCAGCTAAACTGCTTACATAAGAAATAGTCTCTGCTGGCATCAAATCTTCCAACGTACATTTGTAAACCTTACAGAAGCTAATAAGCTGTGTTAATGAACACATGACTTCTCCATTTTCATAACGCTGAATTTTTCTTGGATCGCAGTCAAAGATTTCAGCGACATCTTCTTGGGTTAGCGGGGTGTTAGCCCTCGCATTTTTTAGATTAGCACCGATTTCTTTTTTGAAATATGTACTATCATTCTGGGCGTTAAGTAGTTCACGGTATCTTTTCAGCTCATCATCCGATAACACTCACAACACCCCCGGACTCCAGACTGCTAAAAATAGCAGTAGAAGTCGGAGGAGTAGGAAGTGAAAGAAGCATCGAATCAGTTACACTGCCCGTATTACTTCTCCCTACATTTGTATTTCTGTTCAACCATGCAGCTCGTATCATCTCACTGACACGTTTTATTTTCAATTTTCTTAATTCACGCAGTTCTTTTCTGCGCTGCAGTAGTCTTTCGTATTCGTGGTAGAGTTCCTCTATGTTCAAATCATATTGAAAATAATCATAGAATAAACCAAATTGTGTTGAACGTTTTACTGTAACAGGCATACCGAATATAGTAGTATCAACAAAATCTGCCGTAACTACTATTGTTTTTTCGTAATCTGTCGTTGGAATGTAGGTAACAGAAATATTGCGCTCATTGTAATCTTGTAAAAAATTGCAGAAACATATACTGGTGAAAATACCAGAGAATAGTTTCGACATGTTTATTTTGGGCTCTTTTATATACCGACTAGCCCGTACATTTCCAGTAGCTAATATTGTAAAATTACGCAACTTTTTCTCATTCTTCTTTTCTTCTTCACGAATGATTGATTTGCTGATGGCATCAACAATCTTGGTCGAATCTAATTCTATTTGTATGCCATCCGGTTTTTTTATACTCACTGAAATAATAATCACCTCTTTTTTGAATATTCCGTTTATCCTCTACTTATAAACACCTCCTATTTTTGAATTTAAGGCCTTTAAAATTAGGTCATGCGAAGGAATAATTCGGTGTATTTATTATAACAGAAAATCTAAGCATACTAAAGAGGAAAGAGAATACACAATTTTATTTTAGGAAATATATCCATGGTTTAAAAATGGATTGCTGAAATAAGTTGGAAGATATATAATATTAGTAGAGTAAAAATTGTGAGATAACAGGAATTAGAAAATATGAAAAATCAACCGCTGAAACCATGGATAAAAGGAAATGAAAGTATAACACCAAATAATTTTTTTTCAAATGCATTGCCCAATTTAGAATATGGAGCTTGGATTTCTTTGGATATTGCAGTGGAATTGTATAAAGCGAATACTATAGATACGGGTTATTTAAAAAAGTCTTGGAATGAACATCATGAATATATAGAGCAAGTCTGTTTATTAACAGGTATCGATGAAGAAAACGGATATGATTTAGATAGGGAAGAAAAGTGGTGGGTGTTACAAGAAATAGGTGAACCTCCATTTGGCTGCTATAATATTTATTTTATTACTATTTATAATGAACATGAAGAAAAACTGGTATATATAGGAAAGACGGATTCTAAAAAAAGTCGATTTTCTAATGGTCATTTGGCAGCATTAAAATTACATAATCCCATTTATAATGGTTACAATAAGCGAGTATATTTTGGAACGGTTATGTTTCTAAGTGATGACAAGGAATATGTGCCACTTGAATTTATTTCGCCTTATAGTAGAGCTGAAAGGTATTTGAGCGAAATGGAAGCATATTTAATTGAAAGATTAAATCCGGAATTAAACAAAAAAAAGGAGCCATTGCATTTGTTAGAAAATCTGTCAAGTGTGCTGATTCAAAATTTTAGTGAAGAGAATGCGTTTATGAAGGATTTCTTTGTCTGATAGAATTGCTCTGAACATGAAAGGCTATTCACAAATAAGTTGCAAAGCAACTGAGTATGTACTGACTTCACCGAAGTTTACTTTGCAGTGCTTGAAATATTAGTAAAATCAAGGATATCTTATGCTGATATATAAAATGAGCATTGCGTAAATGGTATAGTTTATCGTATTTTTGCGCAAAATGAAAAATAAATCTATTCGGCAATGTTGATATAAGTTTAGCATTGGCTTTGTTGTGATTATATTTATATGGCGCAGTAAACTTTTGTGATAAAATTGAAATCTCAATAGTGTCTTATAATAATTTCTTTTTCTATTGAAAAAATCTTAAATAAATCCCAATTTTTTTTATTTTTTTACACATTTCGACAATTTTTTCCATTATTTATAATAGGAGAGTATAGTACCACTCTATAATTCAGAAACGGAGGAAGCGAAAATGTGGCATTTTTGGCTCTTTTTCTTGGCCTTGCTGGCAGTGGTTATTGTACTAATGTATTGCTGCCTTGTTAGAGCTGAAAAAATGGACGATGAGATGGATGAGGCATTTAGAAAACTAAATGAAAAAAGAAAGGATGAGACAAAGCTGTGGCAAGGGGAAGATCAGGAGTAATTTCAAAGGAGTATAAGGGGGAAGATAATACCGCATATCATGATGTAATAAAGTTATTTAAGATATACCGGGTGGTAAACTGGCAAATGCAAATTAAAATCAGCCAGGTAAAAAGAAGATTCCATATGGAGTATGGCACAGATGTGGATGAATTCTTAGACACCATTTATCAGGCTGGAATGGATGTGGAAAGAGATTTAGCATCCGAGAAAGAACGGGTAGAGGCAATCAGCCGATCAAACCAGTATCTACGTTTAATTGATGAAGCAGTCGATCTTATGCGAAGGTATCATCCGCAAGGCGAGCGATACTATTGGGTGCTCTATTACAGCTATCTATCCTCAACAAAACTGGAAAATGTAGAAGAAATATTAGATAAATTGGAGCCTCATTTTCCGCAATATACCAGAATCCATAGAACTACATACTTCCGTTGGAGAGAACAGGCTTTTGAAGCTGTTGGAAGCATATTATGGGGCTATGAAGGGGAAAGCGAGCGCATATTAAAACTGATATGCAAAGATTATGAAGAAAAATAACTATTTCAGAAATCCTATTGACACAGATTTTCCAAAATCACTATAGTGAAATTGCAGAGACGCATACAAGGCGTATAGTAATTTTACATTTGGTTTTGAAGGGAGAAAAAACAAATGATTATTTCAGTTGGTACCGGTAATAAGCAGATGAAAACAGAAAACTGTGAATTCAATTCTGGAGTAGAAATTTTAGATACACTGCCAGGGGAATTGGAAGAAGTGATTGAGTATGAAGGAAAATATTATAGGACAACTAATAGAAGAATTTCGTATATGGAGCTTCCTGTATAATAAAAAACGTGGATGTTGAAAATTAAAAATACCTCAGAGTACAATAAGACTACTGACTGGCAGGTTAGTAAAAATCTTATTATACAGAGAGGTATTTACAATGAAGTCTAACACACAGAACGCAAAAATTGAAGCTATTACAGAAAAAACTTTGGTGCTCGGAATTGATGTCGGAAGTGAAACGCACTATGCCAGAGCTTTTGATTACAGAGGAATCGAGTATTCGAAGAAGCCATTTAAGTTTAGCAACACAGAGGCTGGATTTGTGACATTTAAGGAATGGATCCTGGACCTCAAAGAAAGACATGAGAAGGATAAGGTGGTTCCAGGTATGGAACCGACCGGACACTACTGGTTCAATCTTGGAAAGTTTCTACAGGATAATGAAATGAAACCGGTTCTTGTAAATCCTCACCATGTGAAAAAATCAAAAGAACTCGACGACAATAATCCAACTAAAAATGACCGTAAGGATCCGAAAGTTATAGCAGGATTAGTTAGAGAGGGACGTTACATGATCCCATACCTTCCGGATGGTGTTTACGCTGATCTTAGAACAGTATCAAACATAAGATTCCAGTTACAAGCGGAACTTACAAGAATTCAAAACAGGATCAGTCGTTGGTTCAATATATATTTTCCTGAATATAAGACGGTATACGGAAAGCCGGATGCCAAGAGCGGAATACTCATCCTTAAAGCAGCACCACTCCCTGAAGATATCCTGACGTTAGGTATCAATGGAGTGAACCAGATCTGGCGTGATGCGAAGTTAAGAGCAGTTGGAAAAGCGAGGGCGAAGACCCTGATAGAAGCTGCAAAGCACAGTGTCGGAAGCAAAGAAGGAGCAGTAGCTGCAAGAATGGAAATCCGAATGCTTCTGGAGGACTATGAATCCAGAAACATACGTCTTCAGGAAGTTATGACTCTGATTGAAGGGTTGATAAAACAGATTCCGATGGCTGAAAAGCTGTTGGAGATCAAAGGTGTGGGAATCAGGACAGTGTCAGGGTTCCTTGCAGAAGTAGGTGATATTAGCCGCTTTAATAATCCGAAGGAACTGCAGAAGCTTGCAGGATTGGCATTGGTTGAAAATAGTTCGGGAAAGCACAAGGGCGAGACAACAATAAGCAGACGAGGTCGAAAGAGACTCAGATACCTGCTCTTTGAGGTTGCAATGTCGCTTGTAGCGAAGAACCCGGAGTTCAGGGAACTCCATAATTATTATACAACCAGGAGGCTGAATCCCTTGAAAAAAATGCAGTCACTTATGGCGATTGCAGCCAAGCTGATACGAGTCTTTTATGTCATGCTGACTAAAGGTGTGAATTATGATCCGAAAAAGATGGTAAATGACATCAAGAGACCAGCAGTTTATCTACAGACTGCGTAAGAAAGACAAGTAACTATAGTGGAGGCTGTCACGTGGGCAGCCACTGAATCAAGCAGAATGTAACAGATAACGTCCACTGAACACAGTGCTGGAACAGGAAGCAAGTCAGTAATCAGAAAAACAAAGAATGAGCCAGTAGTCGGCAGGAATTTTTACCATAGGGCATGACCCTGTAATGGAGCATAGCTGACACCCTGGTTATGGGCAGGCAGGACGAAGGGTACGCCCAGAAGGGCATACAGATTAATGAGTGGAAATCTCATCCAGTAAGGTGTAGCCGCACCACTGGTAGCGAGTTTTGGGGATACAGAGGTAACGATGTATTCTAAGTGTAAACAGTTAGGAAATAGGGCTGAAAGTGATTGAGCTCCGAAATCTACGTAACCCGTAGGTCGACGTTTTCTTTCGGGCGGAAGACAATACGTATGTTTCTGTTTGGGTTAGGAAGCATATGCTACGGCGGAGTCTGAGAGCCAGCCATGTTTTACAATGTCTGTATGTTACCTGGGGAGAACCTATACTTTCCTGTGTTAACAGGTATGACGTACGAATGAGAAAAGGAAATCAAATGGAGTATAGGTAGTCGGATGGCCGAATAGTACTAATGAAGGTGGGTAATGCCACTGGAGGGAAGTCGAGAACGGATAACATATATCCAGCCACACGACATCATATCAAAAGGGAAACATTATCTACACTCAGAGGTAGGACAAATAATGACAACAAAACTTGAGAGAATCTCAGAATTATCAAAACAACATCCAGAAATGAAATTTAATTCTATTGGGCATTTGATTAACATTGAGATGCTTAAAGAATGCCACTACAAAATGGATGGCAGAAAAGCGGTCGGGATTGATGGCATTTCAAAAGAAGAATATAACTCAAATCTTGATAACAATCTAAAACAGCTAGTGGAGAAGCTTAAGAATAAAAGTTATCGACCTAAACCAGCACGTAAAGTGGAAATACCAAAAGAGAATGGTAAAACCAGACCTCTTAGTATCTATTCATATGAAGATAAACTGGTTCAGGAAGCACTTAGGAAAGTTTTGGAATCGGTCTTTGAGCCCCATTTCTACAGCAATATGTGCGGCTTCAGACCAAACCGCAACTGCCATGGAGCTATAAGAAAACTAAATGACATGATTGAAGGACATAAGACGAATTATATACTGGATGCCGATATAAAAGGCTTCTTTGATAATTTGAATCATGACTGGATAATGAAATTTATTTCATCACGAATTACAGATAACAGTGTGCTCCGACTGGTAGAAAAGATGCTCAAAGCAGGTATTCTTAAGAATGGAGAATTTTATGTTAACGAATTCGGTGCCGGACAGGGAAGCGTATGTTCACCAATAATTGCGAACATATATATGCATTATGTTCTTGTATGGTGGTTTAATGAGAAAATAAGACCACTGCTAAAAGGATATGCAGACATAGTTGTCTATGCGGATGATTTTGTGTGCTGCTTTCAATATAAGAATGACGCAGAACTCTTTTATGAACATCTTAAGAGAAGGATGAATCACTTCGGACTGTCCTTAGAGGAATCAAAGACTCGATTAATTTATTTTGGTCGATTCGCTGCTGATAACCTTAAAAGACAGGGGAACAAACCAGAAACATTTGACTTCCTAGGATTCACTCATTATTGTTCCAAAAGCCGAAACGGTAATTTCAGAGTAAAACATAAAACTGCCAATAAGAAATATCGGAAGAAATGTAAACAGATGAATATCACTATACGCGACATGAGATTTGAAAAGAAGAAATATATTCTTGCAAAAGTAAATCAGATTTTAATCGGGTATTACCATTATTATGGAATAAGTGATAACTATCAAATGATGGATAACTTCCGTAAGAGAGTTATTCAGATTCTTTATTTTTGGATGAATAGGCGTAGTCAGAGGAAAAGTTATACATGGGATGGATTCAATCAGTTTTTGAAGGAGCATCCTATAGTAAGACCACGTATTTATGTGAGCCTATATGGATAATCTGAGGCATAAGTGTCGTGAAGAGCCGTATGCCTGAATTGGGCACGTACGGATCTGTGGGGGATATACCTAGTAATAGGTGTTTCTACCCGACAAGTTAGGACCTCTGGAGACAGAGATGATCCTGGTGGATATAGGAGGTTAGCTGCCATAGAGGGAAGGGTATACACAAGGCCAGTAAAGCGAAAATCAATGACGTTTTATTTCGTATACCATTCAACCGCTATTTCAGTACCTGATACATCGAAATGCTCATAGCTGTGGCTTATTCACTGAGATATGAAAGGTTGAAAAACCTTGAATTTTCAATAAAAAACACTTGATTATATGAGGAGTATAATTAGAATGAACAGACAATCCGATGGAACCAGTTTCCACATGGAGAACTTTAAGAGAAGATCTCGCTATACATTGGTTTTTGTTCTGTTGATCCTGGCGTTTGGCCTGATCACAGTTTTGAATATCAATACAGGAAATGTTCATATTTCCCTGTCTGAGATCGTAAATATCCTTTTGAAAAAAGCCACTGACACCAAGGAATACAGCATCATCTGGAAGATCCGTCTTCCCAGGATCCTGATGGCAGCCATCCTTGGAGGTGCATTATCTTTATCTGGTTTTCTTCTTCAGACCTTTTTTGAAAATCCCATTGCAGGACCTTTTGTTCTGGGAATTTCCTCCGGTGCCAAAATGGTAGTTGCACTTACTATGATCTACTATCTTGAAATCGCCCAGAATGTAACCTCTTATACTTTGATCATCGCTGCCTTTATAGGTTCCTTGATTTCCATTGGATTTATTCTTTTGAATTCCAAAAGGATCAAGCACATGGCTACCCTTCTGGTTGCCGGAATCATGATCGGATATATCTGTTCCGCAGTTACAGACTTCGTGGTAACCTTTGCAGATGACTCAAATATTGTAAATCTTCATGGATGGTCACAGGGAAGCTTCTCTGGTATGAGCTGGAGTAATGTTTACATTTCCTGTGCAGTTATAGGTGTCACCCTGCTCCTTACGTTCCTGTTGTCAAAGCCCATTGGAGCTTATCAGCTGGGAGAAGCTTATGCGCAGAGCATGGGTGTGAATATTAAGTTTTTCCGTGTTGCATTAATCCTGCTTTCCAGCATTTTGTCTGCAACAGTAACTGCTTTTGCAGGACCTGTTTCCTTTGTTGGAATTGCAGTTCCATTTCTAATGAAAAGAAGCTTTGGTACATCCAGACCGCTGATCATCATTCCGGGAACCTTCCTGGGAGGTGCTGTTTTCTGTATGATGTGTGACCTGATCGCCAGAATGGCGTTCGCGCCTCTGGAGCTGAACATCAGCACCGTTACCTCCATCTTTGGAGCACCAGTAGTTATATTCATGATGTTGCGAAAGAAGAGAGGAAATTAAAATGGACAATTATTATTTTCATATGGACAACCTTTCTGTTGGTTACAATCGAAAGGCACTGATCCACGATATCTGTATTGGAATAAAAAAGGGAGAGATCGTAACTCTCATTGGTCCTAACGGTTCCGGAAAATCTACTATTTTAAAAAGTATTACAAGACAGCTGCAGATCATTGGCGGAAAGGTCTATTTTGACAACCAGAATCTGTTGTCCTTTACCTTTCGGGATCTGTCTACCCGTATGGCTGTAGTTCTTACTGAGAGAATGAAGCCGGAGCTGATGACCTGCCATGACATTGTAGCAACCGGCCGTTATCCTTATACAGGAAGGCTTGGCATTCTTACAAGGGAAGATGAAGAAAAGGTAGAAGAAGCTATGAAGGCGGTACATGCAGAAGCTCTTGGCAGCCGTGATTTTAACAACATCAGTGATGGACAGCGCCAGAGGGTGCTTCTTGCACGCGCGATCTGCCAGGAACCAGATATTATTATTCTGGATGAGCCTACTTCATTCCTGGATATTAAACATAAGCTGGATCTTTTATCTATTCTTCGGGATATGGCGAAGAAAAAGCAGATAACTGTTATCATGTCTCTTCATGAAATTGACCTTGCACAGAAGATTGCGGATAAGATCATCTGTGTAAAGGGAGATACCATTTCCCATTTTGGAAAACCTGAGGAAATTTTCGAGGAAAATATGATCCGGGAGCTTTATGAAATCAACAACGGCTTTTTTGATCCGCTGTTTGGGAGCATTGAACTTCCAAAGCCGGAAGGTGAAGCGAAAACTTTTGTGATCTGTGGAAACGGCACTGGTATTCCCGTATTCCGGCAGCTTCAGAAGGTGCATACTCCTTTTATTGCAGGTGTTCTATACACCAATGATGTGGATTACCGCCTGGCAAGACTGCTGGCCGATCAGGTGATCACAGAGAAACCCTTTATGGAAATCAGTGGGGAAACCTTCCAGAAAGCTTTAAAAGCCATGGAAAGCTGTGACAGGGTTATCTGTACAAGCGTACCTGTTGGAAGCTGCAATAAGCGGCTGGGAGAGCTTATCGAGGCAGCAAAGAAAAGCAGAAAAGTGCAGTTTGTATAAAGAAAAAACTCTATATCAAAAGCAGTGAGGGATTTTAAGCTCATTATATAAAAAATAGAAAAAAACGCTCTATACAGAACACATGTTTTGCGCTATACTAATTTTACTGAAGGGAGGAGATAAAATAACTTATGAAAAAGAAGATTTTTACAAAAGATAACCTGATTTTCTTTTTAATTCTGAATCTGGGATTAATTTTTACAGCAGTTGGAATTTCCATTTTCAAAACGCCAAACCACTTCGCATTTGGCGGTACATCCGGTTTGTCCATTATCCTGTCTACCCTGTTTCCGAAGTGGAATGTAGGCGCATTCATGTGGATCGTCAACGCAGCGCTGGTTGTACTCGGATTTTTCTTTCTGGGAATCCGTTCTATGGGCTGGACTATTTATTCCTCCTTTGCCCTGTCTTTTTATGTAAGTGCCTGTGAAGTGATCTATCCGCTTAGTTTCCCGCTGACACATGATGTATTCCTGGAGCTGTGCTTTGCGGTTATCCTGCCAGCAGTAGGAGCGGCCATGGTATTTAACGTAGGCGCTTCCACTGGTGGTACCGATATTGTAGCCATGATCCTGCACAAATATACCAGTCTGGAGATTGGACGCGCCCTTCTGGTCAGCGATCTTGGAATCGTACTGATCGCCGCTTACCTTTACGGTGCACAGACCGGACTTTACTGTATCCTGGGAATGATCTTGAAATGTACCGTTGTAGACAGTGCCATTGAAAGCCTGAACCTGCGAAAAGTCTGTACCATTATCAGCAAGTACCCAGATCAGGTGGAAGACTTTATTATCAACGATCTTCACCGTTCTGCAACTGAGCAAAATGCCTTCGGTGTTTATACCAAACAGGAGCAGAAGGTACTGATGACTGTTCTCACCAGAAGCGAGACCAACCGCCTTCGCATTCATTTAAGACAGATTGATCCCCACGCTTTCATTACCATTGTAAACAGCAGTGAGATCATTGGAAAGGGCTTTCGGTCTATTTAGTATTTCTGCTCACGAAACACTTATTTCTGCAATCTGTGGGCGTAATTCCAAAGAAATTCCGAAATGCCTTACTGAAATAGTTATTATCGGAATATCCAACCCGGGCAGCAACTTCCTGGATCTTAATAGAAGGATTCTCCAGCAGTTCTTTCGCCCGGGTCATTCTGACCATAAGGAGGTATTCCTGAATGGTCATCTCATAATGCTGGCGAAAAAGGCGTGTGAGATACTCCTGGGTAAAGAAGTACTTCTTCGCATAACTGCTGACCTTAAGGGGCTGTGGATAGTTCTGGTCAATGTCCTGCCGGATCCTGGCAACAACTTCATCAGGGGAAAGCTTTGGCGCTTCTTTTTCTAAACAGGTACCAGTATTTCCCAATGTCTGGACTGCTTTATCAATGGCAGCATTCAATTCTTCCCGTGCAATTGGTTTTAACAGATAATCAATGGCACCACATTTCAAAGCTGCCTTTGCGTAATCAAAATAATCATACCCACTGATTACAATAAAACAGGTATCCCTAAATTCATGGGAAGCCTTTTCCAGAAATTCCATGCCATTCATAACCGGCATCTGCATATCTACAAAAACAATCTGGGGCTTTATTTCCCGCATGGTTTTTAAAGCTGCAGCACCGTTGGTTTCCTGATAAAGCTCTGTAATATGATAATCTGGCCAGTGACCAAGCCTGCTTATTGCAATTCTAGCAGGTGCCTCATCGTCAATAATCAGTACTTTATACATTTTCATTTCCCCTCTTTCTGATCGGAAGTTCCATTTTTACTTCTGTAAACTGATCGCCCTGCGATTCCAGAAACAGACCAGCTTCTCCCTGATAAAGTATTTTCAAACGGCTTGCAAGATTGGGAAGTCCGATGGAATTGCCAGTATCTGCTGATTTTCCGGAAAAAATATCATTCAGTTCTTTCACTTTTTCTGGGAGAATTCCCTTTCCATCATCATATACACTGATGAGCAGCCGGTTATTTTCCATACATACCCGGATGATAATGTGAAGAACAGCTCCGTCCTCCGGCATTCCGTGTATAATGGCATTTTCCACCAGCATTTGAATACTGATTTTTGGAATCACAGCCAGATTTACCTTTGGATTAATTTTCTTCGTCACTTCCAGACGCCCGCCTAGTCTTGTTTTCTGTAGAAGAATATACCGGTCTACATAATCAAGTTCCTCCTGCAGGCTGACGAGCTCTCCACCTTTAATGGTATAACGAAGATTTGCAGACAAAGACACAATCATATCATAAATTTCCTGGCAGTCTGCAAGCAATGCTTCTGTAGCAATCGCCTGAAGAGTGTTATAGAGAAAATGGGGATTCAGCTGGGCCTCCAACGCCTGGAGCCTGGAATTTTTCTCATTGATGCTGGAAATATAGTTGGTCTCGATCAATTCATTAATGTGGGCTGCCATGTCGTTATAGCTTTCTGTTAATGCACAGGTTTCCTTACAGCCTCCGCCAAAAGCTGTGGGAGAAAAGTCTCCTTCACCCATTTTTCCCATCTGGTAAGACAGCCTCTTCAATGGAATTGTGATCATCCGGATCATGAGTGTAACAATAATGATCAGACAGATAGTGATCACTGCAATCTGCATTACCAGAGGAAGCAAAAAGTCTCTTGCCCGGTCGTCCCAGGCGCTTTTAGGAAGCAGGGAAAGCAGGACAATACCCGTCTCTTCACTGGTCCTGCGAAGTGCAAGATAAGAAATTCCACCGATATTTACATTTTCAACATCTGAATGAAGCCCAAAAAGCTGCTTCTTTTCTTTTTCTTCCTGATTTCGGATATCCTCAGAACTGGAATATAAAAGTTCACCATCTGAATTATACAGGCATAAGATCTGCCCATAATCCTGATGGTTTTTCATAAGCAGCCGCAGCTGTGTAGTATCTACATCCACATAAGACAAACTAACTGGTTCCCGGTTTCTCAGGCGGATCAGGTAGTGATAATACCGGAAAAACACATCTTCTGAATCCGGGGGCGCCAGATATTCATATTTGTCATTGCTTCCACAGGCAATATAAGGTCTGGATATTTCAGTATCTTTTACAGGGGTCGATAAAATATGCTGTCCCCCAACCCCTGCATTCCGCTCAAAACATAAATCCTGATTCATTGCTGTAATGGAATAAGAACGGATATCTGTTCTGCTATGATAGGAAGACTGGATTTCCTGTTTTATGTCACTGATCTCAGAAGAGGAAAGAGGTTTTCTCTTCAGCAGGGAATTATAGACAGATACATTCAGGCAGGGCTGTACGCAAAAGATCCGCAGACCCTGAATATATTGATCCAGATTTGCCACATCCATCTCCAGAATAGTCTGTGTGGAAGAAGTATATTCCTCTGCAAAAGACCTTGCCTGACCAGAATAACCACTATATAAAATAATTCCAAATGCAAGAACGATCACAGACAGGATCACAACTGTCAGCTGCGTCTGCATGGATAAATTTTCTATTTTCTTTTTCATACATAAAGCTCCTTTTTATTATGGCAATATTATACAACTTGTTGTATTCATTCACAATAGAACAGGTTATAGATATCAAACTTTTACCATAAACAGTTTGATTTTTTCTATTTATTTGTAATATTGCATAGTGTATGATTAGATTATCAAAAACAAAGCAGGCTGCCGTGGGCGAAACGGGCAGCAGCAAAAAGAAGGAGGATATGCATATGCATAAGAAACAAATCGCTTTATTAATGGCCGGTTTAATGACAGTCAGTTCTCTTACAATGGGTTCTGTAACCGTAATGGCAGACGATGATCCGGTAGAGCTTTATTTCATGTTTAATGGTCCGGAATACACAGACGCTTACCATGATCTGATCGATCATTATACAGAAGAACATCCAAATGTATCCATTGAGCTGGAAGTCCTTCAGAATGATTACCAGACTGTACTCCGTTCCAGATTAAATTCCGGTGAGGTTCCGGACCTGTTTCTTTCCAGTGCATACAGCGACAATACTTTATATGCAGATTATATTTATAACCTGGATGACGAAGAGTTTATGAAGAACTTTTCCGAGACAACCCTTACATCTGTAACAGAAGATGGCCATATTACAGGAATGCCATTCCTGGTTCAGTCCCATGGCTTTATCTATAACAAAGCATTATTTGAGCAGGCTGGAATCACAGAACTTCCAACTACCTTAGACGAGCTTCGCACCGTTTGTGAGAAATTGACAGATGCAGGTATTCAGCCATTCAGCTCCGGATTTGGTGAGTGGTGGATCCTTCCACAGACCGTTTATCCGTCCATGAGTGATGCCTATGACGGCGATTATGACAAGCTCTTTGAAGATGTGAAAAACGGAGATCTGAAATTCGGCGAGCTTCCGCAGGTTGATTTTGCACTTGATCTTCTGGATCTGATCAAGGAGTACAGCGGTGACAAGCCAATGGAGTCCACCAATGATCTTCAGTGCTCCGATTTTGCAACAGGAAAAGTTGCCATGATCCACAATGGCTCCTGGGACGAGGCAAGTATCCGCGCCATTGCCCCTGATATTGATATGGGTTATGTTTATATGCCCCGCATGGACGAAAAAGCAGTTCTCGCAGTTGAGTCCAACCTTACCTTCCGTGTAGCAAAAGATTCCGAAAATCTTGATACGGTTCTTGATTTCCTGAACTACATGTGTACTTCTGATTATGGAAGAAGCTGGGTTCCATCAGTTATCGGCGATATCTCCCCACTTACCGGAGCAGATGCACCTGATACACAGCTTGCAGCAGAAACAGCAGCTGCACAGGATAATTCCGTAACATGTCCATGGTGGATCTTTAAAGGACCAGAAGGTGTAGAAGAGCCATTTGGTACCGCATTCCAGAACTATGTTGCAGGAAATGCAGACCGCGACGAGACAAAAGAGGTTCTTACCCAGTTATTTGTTGATGCTTACGATGCAATGTAATTTATTATAAAATGATCGCGTGAATAAAAACGAAAACAGGGCGGCTGACAATTTCGGCAGCCCTGTTTTTCCGAAAAGGACAGGAGGTTTCTTTATGCAGGCAAACAGCCAGAAACGAAGGGCCAGAAAAACAGCATTGGAATTCGCAGGATATGTAGCCCCTGCAGTTTTCTTCATCACGCTGTTTGTAGGAATTCCTTTCGTTATGTGTATTTATTATTCCTTCCGTAAATGGAACGGTATTGGAAAAACATCGGAATTTATCGGACTCGAAAATTATATCCGGCTTTTTACCAATGATCCAGCCTTTGTCAGTGCGCTGAAATATACCTTTATCTATGCCATTGGAACAGTACTGATCGTAAATGTACTTGCCATTTTTTTTGCCGCACTTCTGGAATCCAAGATCAAAGGCAGAGGATTTTTCAGAGCCGCTTTTTATATTCCCAATATCATAAGCCTTGTTATCATTGGATTTATCTGGAAATTTATCTGTACCAGAGTATTTGAAGCACTTATGTCCATAACCGGATGGGGAATTTTCGGTCTTAGCTGGCTGGGAGACTCCCAACTGGCTGTGTTCTCCACCATCATTGTTTCTGTTTGGCAGAGCCTTGGCTTTTATATCCTGATCTACGTTGCAGGTATGCAGGGAGTACCAACGGAACTAAATGAATCCGCAGACCTGGATGGGGCAGGAGCAGTCCGCAGATTTTTCTCAATTACTATCCCGCTGATCATGCCGTCCATTTCCTTCTGCATGTTCCATTCTGTTGCCAATTCCTTAAAAATGTTTGAATTGATCTTCAGCTTGACAGGCGGCGGTCCGGGAACATCTACTACGTCAATTGCACTTGATATTTACAACACTGCATTTAACAACAGCCGCTATGGATATGGAAGCGCCAAAAGTGTAATTCTTTTTATCATCGTTCTGGTGATCTCCGTAATTCAGGTTAATTTCTTTAAAGGCAAGGAGGTAGAGGCATGAGTAAAAAAAGCAAAGCACTTCACGGTGTGATACAGTTATTCCTGATCCTTTTTCTGCTTTTATATCTTTCCCCTCTTTTCCTGGTGGGAATCAATGCCTTTAAAAGCTATCAGGAAATCATGACAGATGTTATGAGCCTTCCATCTGCTTTTACTCTTGACAATATAAAAAATGTATTTCATGATATGAAATATCCAGCTACTTTTTTGAATACACTCATCGCCACAGTAATAGGAACTCTCGGCATTATCGTGATCGCTTCCATGGGAGGCTATAAAATGGCACGTGTGAAAACACGCTACAGCCGTTTCTGTTTCCTGTTCTGCATTGCGCCTATGATGATCCCGTTCCAGTCCTTTATGCTTACTCTGGTAAATGTAGCCACCACTTTACATATCAATGGGAAAATATGGGGACTTGCCATTATTTACTGGGGGCTTGGTGCCCCAATGAGTATTTTCCTGTATCAGGGCTTTGCCAAGGGCATTCCCCTGGAACTGGAAGAGAGCGCACTTATTGACGGCTGCAACCAGTTTCAGCTTTTTACCCGTATTATTTTTCCAATGCTGAAATCCTGTACTGCGACGGTTACGATCATCAATGTAATGTGGATCTGGAATGACTTTCTTCTTCCCCTTCTTATGCTGGGCGGAAGAAAGAGCAGCAAAACCCTGCAGCTTGCAGCCTACAGCTTTATGGGACAGTACAAAATGGAATGGCAGAACATTATGTCTGCTGCGATCCTGATCATTATCCCAGCGCTGATCCTGTATCTGATTTTCCAGAAATCTATTATCAAGGGTGTTGTAGCTGGAGCCGTAAAAGGCTGACCGATTTTCAAAGGAGGAATGGAAGATGAAGTTTACCAATGGCTTCTGGCTTGTGAGAGATGAATTTCAGGCTGATTATGTAAGAGACATTTATGAGGTAGAAGAGCGGGAAAACGAACTCCTGGCTTTTGCCCCCTATAAACAAATCCAGGGACGCGGGGATACCTTAAACATTGGAATGATGACCTATACCTTCACCGCACCAGCAAAGGACATTTTGGGAATCCACATGGTAAATCACGCTGGAAATTACGTAAAAAGCCCATCATTTGAATTGTATGGTGATTTAGATAAAAGTCCGGAACGTAAATGTGAGAAAGCTTCCGGCAAAGAAAAATGGACGTTAAAGTCAGGAAAGCTTTCCCTGGAATTTGAAACTGGTTCCCCTAAAATGAAGTTTTATGGAGATGGAAGGGAGCTTACCTGTATCAAGAGCAAAACTACGGGAATGATGCATCACAAACAAGGCATGAACTATCTGGTCTCCGGACTTAATTTAGGTGTTGGCGAGCTGGTTTATGGCCTTGGGGAACGGTTTACCCCTATGGTAAAAAATGGCCAGACCGTGGATATCTGGAATGAGGATGGCGGTACAGCCAGTGAAATTTCCTATAAGAATATTCCGTTCTATTATACGACCAAAGGCTATGGCGTCTTTGTCAATCATCCGGGACGTGTCAGCTTCGAGGTAGGTAGTGAGAAGGTGGAAACCGTACAGTTTTCTGTAGAAGATGAGGAACTGGAATACTTTGTTATTTATGGTCCTACCCCTTTGGAAATTATAGAAAAATACACAGCCCTTACCGGAAGACCGGCATTGCCGCCTAAGTGGTCCTTTGGCTTATGGCTTACCACATCCTTTACCACCAACTACGACGAGGCTACGGTAAACAGCTTTATTGATGGATTTGAACAGCGCCATATTCCTCTTTCTGTTTTCCATTTTGACTGTTTCTGGATGAAAGGCTTCGAATGGTGCAACTTCACCTGGGATAAAGATATGTTCCCGGATCCGGCAGGTATGCTGGAACGTTTTCATAAGCGAGGCTTAAAAATCTGTGTTTGGATCAATCCCTATATTGCACAGAAGTCGCCTCTGTTTGGAGAAGCCATGGAAAAGGGCTATCTTCTGATGAAAGACAATGGAAGAGTTTGGCAGTGGGATATGTGGCAGGCTGGTATGGGACTGGTAGACTTTACCAATCCAGATGCATGCAGCTGGTACCAGAGTAAGCTGAAAGCACTTCTGGATGTGGGAGTGGATTGTTTCAAAACAGATTTCGGAGAACGTGTTCCTACCAATGTAAAATGGTTCGACGGCTCTGATCCGGAAAAAATGCATAATTATTACACGTATCTTTATAACCAGTGCGTATTTGAGCTTCTGAAAAAAGAAAAAGGAGAAAGCGAAGCTGTTCTTTTTGCACGAAGTGCAGCACCAGGCGGACAAAAATTTCCAGTACACTGGGGCGGAGATTCAACCAGCCAGTATATTTCCATGGCCGAAACCTTAAGGGGCGGGCTTTCCCTTATGGACAGCGGCTTTGGCTTCTGGAGCCACGATATTGGCGGCTTCGAGGATGATGGCTCAGCTGATCTGTACAAAAGGTGGGTGGCTTTCGGACTTTTATCTTCCCACAGTCGTTTACACGGATCCAGTTCTTATCGTGTTCCATGGAATTATGATGAAGAGGCCTGTGAGGTTCTGAAATACTTTACCGAGCTGAAATGGAAGCTTATGCCTTATATTTACAGCCTTGCACAGACTGCCCATGAAAAAGGGCTTCCCGTAATGCGTCCAATGCACATGCAATACCCAAAAGACAGAAACTGCGCATATCTGGATCAGCAATATATGTTGGGAGACCGCATTCTGGTTGCACCTGTATTTTCCTCAGATGGAAAACAGGATTTTTATCTTCCAGAAGGAAACTGGGTACATCTTCTTACCAAAGAACCTGCACAGGGAAACCAGTGGCATACCGGAACCTTTGATTACTTCAGTCTGCCATTGTATGTAAGAGAAGGAGATCCTTTACTAAAAGTTATTTAATAGAAAGATTTTACAGGCACTGTCTGGCATGTTTGTCCCAGACAGTGCCTTTTTAATGTCAAAATATTGTTATTTTCTGTCAGAAAAGGGATAGCTTTTGGGACAGAAAAACAGTATAATACCAAATAGTTTATTTAAATATAGGTATTTACTAAGGAGGGAAAATGAAAAGAATACTTTCAATTGGAAAAGATGATTTTTATCCGCAGATTTTCCGGTTGGCGGTTCCAATTATTATACAGAATCTGCTCAGTGCGGCTGTGAATTCAGCGGATGTGATCATGTTGAATTACGTGGGGCAGTCCGCTATTTCGGCGGTATCCCTGGCAGCCAATTATTCCAATATTTTATTTATGGTGTATTATGGCATCGGTACCGGAGCCTCTCTTTTGTGCTCCCAATATGCCGGTAAAAAGGATTTTCAGGCGATTCATGTAGTAGAGGGAATCGCACTTCGTTTCTCTGTGTTGATTTCCCTGTTGGTTGCCCTGGTTGCATTTACTGCGCCTCAGATGATGCTGAGGCTATTTACCAATGATCCTGAGCTGATCACCATTGGTTCCTCCTATATCCGCATTATGGGCGTTACCTATATCTGCTGGGGAATCTCGGAGATCTATCTGGCAGTTCTTCGAAGTATTGGAAGAGTAACCATCAGTATGGCGCTGAATATGCTGGCATTTATTCTGAATATATTCCTAAATGCAGTTTTTATCTTCGGCCTGTTCGGTGCTCCGAAGCTTGGTGCAACCGGCGTTGCAATCGCCACCGCTGCATCAAGACTGATCCAGCTGATTGGCTGTGTGGTTGTATCTTCCTTTAGTAAAAATGTGAAGCTGAATCTGGCATATATGTTCCTTCGCAGTAAAGTATTGTTTCAGGACTTTATCCGTTTGTCACTTCCGGCACTTGGAAACGACCTGTCCTGGAGCGTTGCTTTTTCCATGTATTCTGTAATCCTGGGACACCTTGGCACTGACGCGGTGGCCGCTAATTCCCTGGTTACTGTGGTGCGGAACATTGGCTCTGTATTCTGTTTTGCCATTGCAAGTGCGGGAACCATTCTTCTTGGGCAGATCATGGGAAAAGGAGACCTGGAAAAATCCAGACGATACGCTTCCAGAATGCTGAAGCTGACTGTGATCACCGGTGCACTTGGAGGGCTGATCGTCCTTGCCATCACTCCTTTTGTGATGAAATTTGCTTCCCTGAATGACACCGCTATGCATTATCTGAAATACATGCTTCTCATTAACACCTACTATATTATGGGATCCGCAGTAAATACTGCGCTGATTGCAGGTGTCTTTCGGGCAGGGGGCGATACGAAATTTGGCTTAATCTGTGACACGGTAGATATGTGGGTATATGCGGTGCCGCTAGGTTTCTTCGCTGCCTTTGTACTGAAGCTTCCAGTGTTGTGGGTTTACTTTCTGCTTTGTACAGACGAATTCGTGAAATGGCCCTGGGTTTTCCATCATTACCGAAAGGGAGAGTGGGCGAAAAATATTACCCGGGAAGATATTTTTGAACAATAGGATCTGATGAAAAATGGACACAGACTGCAATGTCTTTATTACTGAACCTCCAGTAATGGCATTGTGATCTGTGTCCATTTTGGTTAGATTTCTACCAGAATTCTCTTTTCCTTATCATACTTACAATATTTCCCCTTTCCGGAAATAAATGGCTGATAGGTATTGGTACGAGTATCTTTCACATATACAATTCCGGTAGCGATCATTTCTACCAGTGAGAATCGTTTGCTCAGGCTGGAAATCCAGGCA
Source organism: Ruminococcus sp. Marseille-P328 (assembly GCF_964249465.1). Classification (NCBI taxonomy): domain Bacteria; kingdom Bacillati; phylum Bacillota; class Clostridia; order Eubacteriales; family Oscillospiraceae; genus Ruminococcus; species Ruminococcus sp. Marseille-P328. Next base: position 22,930 of record NZ_CAXUBQ010000034.1, read on the forward strand.
TATGTCTTATTGCTGTCTGAGTCAGCTGCCACCAGAGAGTAGCCTTCTTCACATGGTTTCAGTGAGAAGTAAATTTTCTCAGGCTTAGAAGTCTCTTTAAACACCTGGCTTGCTATGTAAGAAGAGAAATTCTTCTCCACAAACTGCTGGAAAGAATACAAGGTGTAAACTTCCCCGCTGACTTCGTCTGTGATCCGGTCCCCGCGCTGCAGACGGGCCTTGATCAGTGACAAGGTCTCAATGGTCCAGTTGATAAAAGGCGAGCTTGCCCTGTCGGATCCTACATTTCTGGAACGTTTATTGGGAAAAATGGGTCTGGTGCTTTATACTTTTGCAAATGGATGGGATGAGTCGCCAGTATCACCCCAGGGATATGAAGCACCTGTTAAATCTATTGGCAATAGTACCACGACTCCCAGGGACTTGGAAAATAATCTGGATGTGCAGATTGTATTGATGGCGTTAGCAGAAAGTGTTGCAGCCAGGCTTCGAAAACATGGGTTTAAATGCAAGGTAGTATCCATCAGTATCCGGGATAATGGGTTATATTCTTTTTCCCGGCAGAAAAAGCTGGAGCGTCCTACGGACATTACAAATGAGATTATGAAGGCTGCAAACGAGCTCTTTCAGGAACATTATAACTGGCAGCATCCGATCAGAAGCCTGGGCGTTCGTGCAGAAAGTCTGGTATTATCCGATATTCCTATACAGCTTGACTTATTTGTGAGCGAGGAACAACGAGAAAAACAGGAGAAAATGGATCAGGCGGTGGATGAAATCCGTAGACGGTTTGGCTATTTCAGTGTGCAAAAAGCTTTTATGTATCAGGATAAAGCTCTTGCAAGTCTGGATGCACAAAGTTCCCACACGGTTCATCCGATAGGGTATTTTAATGGGAGGTAATTAGTAAATGGAAAATGCAAAAGTATATGTGGATGTCCTTGTCAATTTTGACAAAGATGGAACTATGAGCCCGGTGGACTTTATCTGGGAAGACGGGGAAAAATATCATGTGGACCGTATTCTTGCAAGGGAGCGCTGTGCTAGTCGAAAAGCTGGTGGAACCGGAATTTGTTACACCATAATGGTGAATGGAAAAGAGAGCCATTTATACTATGAATTTGATAAATGGTTTATGGAGAGACGATGTTCCTGATACGTGAAGCTGGAGACTGTCAGAGAAAATGAAAATACAATATATAGAAATATATAATTGACACGCACTATATATTGTGCTATTCTATAATCGAATTATCGTTTATGCATAGCACTCTATGCAGGAAAATTTAGTTCTGGTGCGAATCAGAAGCAATCATTTGAGACAATAGATCTGGAAAATATAGAAAGACATCAAAAACCTGGAATGGATTTTTGGTGTCTTTTTTTGTTGCGTGTGTCCAGCAAAGCTGGACTACACTTGCCGGTGTAAGTCCGGTCACGGTAATCGCCAGTGAGCCGTGTAGTTAAACTCGGTGCGTTGTAGTAATACAGGGTGCTAAGCGAGTGGATAAAGTAACCTTGAAAAAGGTGCGAGCAATCATGCAGACCGTAACATAAAGTGAATTCTGCCGTATCGTTAAAAAGGTCTCGAAAGAGAGAAAAGGGAAGTTGAGCCTTGGCAAAATAGGCGAAAACCATGGAACGTGTGGAGAAACTGGAAAACAGCACGGAAGAATCCCTCGGTATAGAGGAAACGGTATGTATGAAAAGTGTAGTTCGGAACTGGAGAGACCCTACCCATCACCAAATGGTAAAGAGAAAGCGTATAAGCTTGGCGAAATCGTATTTCTGATGGAAGGGAGTCGGAGGGGAACATAGTACCGATAATGACTGTGCAAGAAAACGCAGTTTATGGGAAGGTTCCCTACTTCATTCATGTTTGTAGAGAGGGTAAGAGTGAGAGAATGTCATGCAGACTAATAACTCCAAAGAAAAAGTTCGACAACTTCAAAACAAACTATATCTGACAGCCAAGAAGTGTGACAGCCGAAGATTTCATGCACTTTACGATAAGGTATATCGAGATGATGTACTCTTTGAGGCATGGAAACGGGTAAAAGCTAACAAAGGTTCCAGTGGTGTGGATGGTGTCAAAATCGAGGATGTTGAAGCGATGGGAATTGAAAAATACCTATCAGAAATCAAATCAGAACTGATGAATGGAAAGTATAAACCATCTCCGGTAAAGCGAGTTATGATACCAAAACCAGACGGAAGTGAAAGACCTCTTGGAATACCAACGGTCAAGGACAGAATTGTGCAAATGGCTACAAAGATAGCAATAGAGCCAGTATTCGAAGCTGACTTTAGAGAATGTTCCTATGGATTCCGACCGAAAAGAAGTGCGAAACAAGCACTGGAAGTAGTAAGGAAAGCGTGTAACAACAAGGGCTATTATGTAGTAGACGCAGACATTGAAAAGTTCTTTGACAATGTAAACCAAGGAAAGTTGATGAAACTGGTAGAGCAGAGAATATCAGACCGTAGGATATTGAAGCTGATAAAACAATGGTTAGTATCAGGAGTATTATACGGAAATGTACTGACAATCTCTGAACTGGGAACCAGCCAAGGTTCAGTCATATCTCCGTTACTGGCAAACATTTACCTAAACACACTGGACAGACTGTGGGAAAAGTATGGACATACTCACGGTATTCTTGTAAGGTACGCAGATGATACGGTAATCATTTGCAAGAATAAGAAAAGTGCAAATCACGCACTGAATTTATTGCAGTATATCATGGTAAAACTGGATTTAAAGCTACATCCAGTGAAAACAAAGATAGTCAGCATGTGGGACGGAAAAGAGGGATTTGATTTTCTCGGAATGCACCACAGAAGAATGACAACGGAAACACGCAAAGGACAACTGTACAAGGAAACGTATCAGTACCCAAGCAGAAAAGCCATGAAGAATATGAAAGCCGAAGTCAAGAGGAATGTAAACAGACGAAGTCTGCTAGTTGCAAAGGAAGAGGATTTAATAAAGAATCTGAATCCGAAAATCACAGGATGGAAGAATTATTATTCCACCAAGAGAAACGAAAAGTGGATGCAGGCTCTAGACTGGTACATTATTTGCACTTTTACAAGATGGTATAACAAGAAACACCAGAGACGTAATCGTATGTCAAAGGTGGGATTTGTAAGAAATAGCATTTACGAAAAAGGATTAAAGAAAATGGCTAGAGCATGACGTAATGCTGTAGAAAGAAGAATGTCGGAAAGCCGTGTGAGGGAGAACCTCATGCACGGTTTGATGAGGGGCGGATGAAAATTTCATCCGCCTACTCTACCAAAAATTCCAGAATCCAGGCAAAGGGCGCAAATACGAAGGAAAGGAGTTACTGGATAATTCAAAAAAATATAAGCATATCGGAGGAGGAACATGGAACAGAAAACTTTGGAATACGAAGGAAGTCTGTGCAAAGAAGAACTCATTTTGAAAGTGGATTCTTATCGTTGCAAAAACAGGCTTTTTATCGCAATGGTCAAGAAAAAAGATCAGGAAGAGGAACTGTATGACATTTTAACAGTAAGCTTGCCAGGTGAGAATATAAAAATAAACGAAGCATTTATCTCAGATTTTGAGTGCAAGTATAAGCTTTCGTTTATCCGAAAATACAAGCTTGGAGAAGTGCTGCAAAGAGTGGGGCATTCTGGATTTTGTGATTATCGGCTGGTGCGTTTTGATTTGGAAAAACTGGCAGAATATGATCGGGAAGGCATAAAAAAATTTCTTGCAGAACAGGAAGGAGGACATGCATAAATGGAAAATGCCAGGAACCGAAAAACTTTAGAGCTATAAAGAGGGTGGTGGCATAAAAGATGAAGAGTATGCAGGCTATTATTGCCTGGTACTGGCAATTGTCTGCGGACTAAATGCAGCGGAGGCCTGGAAGATCTATCAATATGGACCGGATCATCCGTTAAGTAAAAAAATTCTGAAGCATAAGATCAGGGATTCCTCCCTGAAAAAGCTGAAGAAAAAAGAGCAGGAAAAAATGATGAAAAAGCTGTTTCTGGAAGGATACAGTAAAAATGCAATTGCAGAAGCGTTTGAATGCTTACCGGAAACCGTAACAGCAAGAATCAAAAGAGCAGAGGAGGACATGAATGGAACATAGAAATATAAATACAGTTGGAACGATATTTAATGACTTTTTAGGCTTGTACACAGGAGAAAGACCTGTTGGGATCCATGAGCTGATCCAGAAATATGACAGGCATCCGGTCCTGATGGGATTGTTGTCTAATGTGGATTCTGTTATTTATGTGGATGTTAAAAAGGCCATGTATGAGATCTATCCATTTTACAAGAAATACAGACATCGTGCATTGGATGATAATGCGTGGAAAGACATTGTAGAGAGTGCGGAGACCCTTGAAAAGAAGTGGAATGAAAACCTTTGGGTACGCCGGGTAATACTGAATCTGGTGAATGAGCTTGATAAGGAATCCCAGGAAGTGCAAAGAGCGGCAGCTGGCGGAAATGCAGAAAATCACACCTCCAAAGCTGCATAATGACGGGAGGAACTTTATATGCTGGAAAAATTCGCAAAAAGCATAGAGGAAGTAAATGTCCTGGCAGAACATTACCGGACCTGTCAAAATGTAGCGGCAATAGAAGGGCTTGCAAAAGAATGTTTCATATCCAAAGAGGACACGGATGCTTTTATAGCGGGAAAAAGGAAGTTTCTGCTGAAGGTTTTGTTAACTCAGCAAGCTGTGTCTGTAACCGAAAAACTGACAGAAGAAATGCTTCTTTTGCAGGATTCCGGGTATGCGACCGTGCTTGGCACGTATCTTTTAGACCTTGCCAGAAAAGATCCTGTTATGAAAGATGTGATCCTCCAGCCTCATAAGACGCTGAGACACTGTCTCGAATATGTCCATGAAAAAGCATATGAGACGGCGCTGGAAAAGGCAAAAAAAGAGGGAAAAACTGGTGTGGGGCAAAATGCTGGTATAGCGATTGGCTCTACAGAGGTATTTGCCTGGGTAATAGACTATTACCTGTTGGAAGACCGTAAAGACATGGAGAAAAAAGCGCAGGAAGAAAAAGATACAATAAAGAAAGCCTGGAAAAGAGCGGAATCAATCAGGACATTGTCAGCAAAATCAAAAGATACAGATACGAAGAAAGATGTTTCGGAAGATGCAAAGGTGGCAGCAAAGCCAGCAGCGCAAAAGAAAGAAGAATCGGAGCAGCTTTCTTTATTTAATTTAGGAGCCTGAATATGATTGCATACAAAGGGTTTGAAAAAAATTTAAGCTGCAGGGGTTATCAATTCAAACGATATGGGATCAATGAGACAACGGAGGCAAATTGCAGACAGAATGGATTCCATTGTGCGGAAAATCCGCTGGATTGTCTTGTTCACTATCCGAATTGGAGAAACTCCAGGTATTTTGTAGTGAAAGCATTTGGAGATCTGGATGAAGATGACCGGGATACCAAAATCTCGTGCACAAAGATGGAACTGAAGGAGGAACTGGATTTTTCAATGCTTTTACTACGGGGAGCAGCGTATATGGCAATACATCCGGACCGCCCATGGTGCAGCCTGGTTTGCAAAGAAACAGGTGTGGGCAATAATGGATTCGTAATTGTACGCGGCAAACAACCAAAAGCAAAAGGAAGGAAAAATGATCTTCTTATTCTTGTCCAGGAAGAGCCTGACAGCAATGAGATTATATATGTAAACCAGCTCTGTGTGGATGGCATAAGACATAAGGAAAATGAATGGTACGGAATTGCAGATTGAAAATTGAATGCTGGATCAGCGGTTATAGAGAAACCGCAGAAAGGATTATTACGATGAAGTTAGGATATTTGGAATTTGTTGAGGTATTAAGAAAACAGCTTTTAAATGCTTTGCATTTACAGGAACAGCAAATATTTTTTAAAAAGAAAGCCATGAAGCGGGAATGACTCCAGAGGGAGACCGCTTATTTGTTGAGTGCAATGTAAGCCCAGAAGGCAAAGAAGTGTGTGGAATCCATGCAGAAGAAGTATATGAGGATTACCTGGATGGTGTTTCTGTAGATAAAATCGGAGATACTGTTACAGAAGAAATTAAAAAATTAAGTAAGGCTGGATTCTTCGAAAAAACAAAGAATGTAAATAATTACTCCAAAGTAAAGGGAGACCTGTTTATACGGCTTTTAAACAAAAAGAAACATGAAAAGGCACTGGAAAATGCTGTGTATAAAGAAGTGGATGGCATAGCCTGTGTTTTGTATATGAAAGTTGGTCAGCAAGATGGCCGTATCTCCAGCATGAAAATCCACAAAGCCAGTCTGGCAGACTGGGGAATGGACGAGGACGAAGCCTACGAAAATGCTTTGGCGAATACATATTTCCTTACTCCCCCAAGAATTTATAAGTGGGAATGCCTGCTTTTTAATCCTGATTATGAGGGCGATGACTTTATGGACATGAATTATGAAGAAAATATTGTGGAAAGAAATGCTGGAAGCTGTCTTTCTACAAGTATTCGCACCAATGGGGCTGTGGCTGTTTTTCTGCCGGATGTGGCACAAAGGATTGCAGACCTTATGGATGATGATTTCTACATTGTATTTACAAGCGTCCATGAGGCAATGATTCATCCTAAGAGGATGTTCTGTCCGGAAGATCTTGAAAGAATTTTAAAAGAGACACTTAAAGAGGCTACCCTGGACGAAGATTTTCTGACAGATGAAATATATTACTATGACAGAGGTGCCCGGAAAATAATGAAATGGAAAAAGGTGGTATCAAAAGTAACTTTACCTGCAAGCTGTGTTGAACGGCTTCCGTTGTAAATAGCAATAATAATGTTTTGTGGATTATAAGAAAGGAAATGGAAAATTAATATGTGTGGACATTTGACTTATGAACAATTTATACGGGAATTACGGAATTGGATCATAAAAGAATTAAATCTTCCAGAAAATTATGTTTTCTTCAAGAAAAGAGAAAAAACTGGGATAACTGCCCGTGGAGATCGTTTATTTGTAGATTGTGAAGTAAATGAATCTGGCAGTGATGCATGTGCAATTTTTATAAATGAATTATATGAGGATTATTTGAATGGTGTGTCCTTGGAGAACATTGGAGCTCTGGTGAAACGTGACCTGAATTAGGCAAAAAATCTGGAAAATACCAGGTATCTGAATGATTATGAAAAAATCAAGGATTATCTATTCCTTGGTCTTGTGGACATCAAGTGGCACAGAAGTGAGCTAAGAAACGTGGTTCATAAGACAATAGGGGATATTGCAATTACATTATATGTGAATGCAGGATCTACAGAGAAAGGTATTACATATCTAAAAGTCCGGTCAGAATATTTGGATGAATGGGGCATGGAAAAAGATGAGGTTTTACATGCGGCTCTTTTAAATACATATCATATGGATCCTCCAAGAATCTATGATTTAAAAAGGTTGTTATGCGATCCGGATTATGAAGGCGAAGAATTCATGAACGTGGAAGGGTATTCCATTTCGGATGAGAAAAAACGTGCTGGAATTTGTCTTAGCACAAAAGGATTTTCAAATGGAGCGGTGGCAATTTTTTATCCAGAAGTTGCAGAAAAATTAGCAGATTTCGAGGATGGGGATTATTATGTAGTATTCGGTAATGTAAATATGGCAGTAATATATAGCGCAAAATTATGCCATTTAGAAGATCTTGAAAACGCATTAAGTGATTTTTACAAAAATGAAGTGTCTCATAAAGCGTTTTTATCGGATAAGATCTACTATTACCCAAAGAAAAGAAATCGATTCACAATGCTTCAAAATCGTCTGAAGATTTTAATTACAAAAATTCATATGGATAATGAGGAATAACTATAATGATCAGATACGGCGGGAATTTCCTGCCGTATCTGTCGTTAAGAGAAGCTGAAATCGTTGTGGCAGCAGTGGATTATGGCAAATAAGCATAAAGAGGCGTCTGTGCATTTAATGCTGAATTTATGAAAACAACTTTGGAAAGGATAAATTATATGGAAAAGCAAAAGCTTCAAAAAATGAAAATATTGGAAGCAACAGATGAAATGGTGCAGGCTGCGGAAAAGGATATTCCGATAATAAATAATTTGCCTTATGAAAAAATGACTTACCCAGTTGGCTTGTTTATGCTGGCTGAAGAGGAAGAAAATATTTTAAAAATTGGTTTTTTCTTCACGGAGATTCTGACAGCGGGTGGAAGGCGCCCTTCGTACACCTTATTTATTGACAAGGAAAAAGACTGTTTTATCGGATATGATTACCGGCTGAAGAAATGGACCAATAAAATGCTGGATAAAATTGAACTGCCCAAAGGCGTAAAGGGAGATCATGCCTGGTGTGATCTAAACAGCCGCAATCAAATATGGGAAACCCTGGGTGAGGAATATAAAAAAGATAATGTATGTTATGGCCTTTTTCATTTTGAAGAACAGGTACGGGAAAGGCAAAAGATACAGAAACATTTAAAACGAACAACCGCCTGGGACCAGGTTATGAAATACGTCAGGGAAACTCCGAAGGACTGGGAGAAATGGCTGAAAAAAGTGGGAATTACACAGAATTACATTTTTTATGAATACTCTCGGAAGAAAAATATCACAGGCTACTGTACATGGTGTGAAAAGAATGTGGTGGTGAATGGCGTAAAACACAACAGGATGGGAAAATGTCCTAACTGCAGGCATAAGATTCAATATAAGGCAGTGGGAAGACAGCGCATGGTAAAGTCAAAAGAAGAAACTGCATATCTTTTGCAGACATGCGGTGATAACTTTGTTATTCGTGAATTCAGGGCAGATGTGAAATATGACATGGTTGCTTATACAAAACCAGTTTATAACTGGAGAGAGCTGCGACGATATGTATTTGATAAAGACCTTAACGAAAAAGAATTTTACTGGGGCTATTATCATGGGACAGAAGAGAACAGATGGATCCATGGGTCATTAAATACATACAACCCTTATTGCTGGGGGAATTGGGGATATGAACCCCGCTATCCGGGACATATCTACAAAAAGTCACTCCATGGAATAAAAAATAATCAGCTTAAAAGAAGCGGATTCCATGAGCTGGCCAGAAAAAGTGAAACAGTAGAGCCGGTAGCCTATTTTCATCGGTTAAAGCAATATCCTTATCTGGAGCAACTGATAAAAGCCGGGCTGAATGAGCTTGCAAAGGAAATCATAGGAAACAGCACTTCTATTTTTTATAAGGAAGCAGATTCGCTTGGACATGCTCTTGGGATTGATATGTTCCGCCTGAACCGCCTTCGCAATAATCATGGTGGAAAAGTATTTCTGCAATGGTTGATTTATGAAAAAGGATTTAAAAAAGTGATGAAAGATAACGTGATTTCCTGGTTCTCGAAATGGCAGATCTGTCCGGAAGAGCTTTTGTTTGTACTGGATCGGATGAGACCGGAGCAGATAAAAAATTATTTGGAAAAACAGGCAAAAGAAAGTGAAAAAAAACCAAAGGAGCTTATTGGTACCTGGAAAGACTATCTTGACATGGCGTCAAAGCTTGGTATAGACGTGAAGGATCCAATTATATACCGTGTGAGAAAACTGGAAAAACGGCATAACGAACTGGTTCAATTGATGATAGAGAAGAAAATGGATATAAAAGCCGAAGAGATCGCAGAAAAATTTCCTGGTATAGAAAACGTCTGTGAGAACCTGAGAAAATATGAATATAGCGATCATACTTTCCAAATTGTGGCACCGCGGAAAATCAAGGATATTCTGGAAGAAGGAGAAGAACTGCAGCACTGCATCATTGGAAAAGATACTTATTTTGCGCGCATGGTAAAACAGGAGTCTTATCTTTTGTTCCTGAGAAAAAAGAATGCACCCCAAAAGCCATATTATACATTGGAAGTAGAACCAGATGGGACAGTACGCCAGAAACGGACATATTTTAACAGGCAGAACCCGGATATTAAGCAGGCCGAGAAATTTTTATTGCGCTGGCAGAAACAGCTTTCGCGTAAACTTAATAAGGAAGATAAGATTCTTTCGCTAAAAAGCCGTGATCTTCGAAAGAAAGAAATTGAGGATCTGCGGGAAAAGAAAGTAAAGGTGAACGGATTTGGCTTTACTGGAAAGCTGCTTGCGGATATTCTGGAGGAAGATTTAATGGAAAATGCTGCATAAATGGTATTGTTCCTATATTGTTGGCTCATACGAGTCTTAGAAAATAATTTTGTAAATTATCATGGTGATGAAATTAAAATACTACGTATATGGAACTACGGTGAAATTGACACAAAACTACAGAATGATATAATAAAAATGGCATTTGGCAGCAGATACTGCGTAAATTCTTATCTCGATTTTGTTTGAGATTAAAAAAATTATATGCGTGAATAGAGCGCCCAAAATCAAGAAGATTATTGATTTTAGGCGCTTTTATTGTTTCCAAATGCCAATCTCCAATACGAAAGGGGGAAAGTATGTGCTGTGTCAACTCCATATGTTGAAAGGAAGACGATATTATGCATAAACCAAGGCGGAGAACCAAATATTTTGAAAGATTCTATTTTGAATATGAAGGTATTTTATACCTAAGCAAAAAAAATTGTTGTGAGAAACTTGGATTTGAGTATGGTTCTGTTTTAGGGTATAGACATACGAATAATTGTTCTTTCACGGAGGCACTTGATCATTTCATGGAAATACGTGAGCAGAATCAATTTGTTTTTCGCAATCGGAATTGGTTGAATCTCGACAACTGCTGTGAATTTTATGGTGTAAATAAATTTACCGTGCGACATTACCAATATGATTATGGTGATACCATTCAGGAAGCATTAGAAAAAGCAATTAAGTATACGAAACAGATAAAATTCGTTTACAAGGGAAAAACATATCCTTCTTTAGCAAAATGCTGCAGGGAAATGGGAATACCAGAATCAACAGTACGAAAATGCATGGCAGAAACTGGAAAAACCGGAGCTGTTGCATTGACCCATTGCATAAAAAAAGCGGAAGAAAGAAAATATAGTAATCCGTCCCCGTTTTTTTATAGAGAAAAGGAATATTCAATGTTTACAGAGTGCTGTCGTGAATTTAATCTGGAGCCAAACAAGGTCAGACAAAAAAGCATTTCGCTGAATAGCTCGTTACAAGATGCACTGGATTTCTTTCTCTTAGATCACCCTGTAAGGAGAAAAAAGAATTTTGATGACAATTATTCTATTGAATCGGTATCAGCAACATGTAGGCAATATGGAATTAAAAGAGCTGATGTTTACAATTATATAAAAGACAATCAGTGTTCCAAGGAAGAAGCAATCAGGTATTATATTGCTGTTAAGAACAAAATTGGAACTGGGTCTATTACATTTGAAGGCGTTAAATATGTAGATGTCCGAGAATGTTGCAGGAAACTTGGAATTTCTTACAGATGGGTGTGTGACAGGATTATATATAAAAATGCTGGAGTGGATGAAACTTTGTTTTATTACAAGACAGAGAAAGAAAAATGGCAGAAGATGTCAGAAGAGCCGATTTATCTGGAAGATGGAACAAAATATGATAATCTTCACGATTTTTGCCGGGTTCTTAAGATACGCCAAACAGATATTTATGGGTATATATACCGTCATGATTGTTCCGTGCAGGAGGCAGCAGATTTTTATGCAAGCAGACAAGCAGCTGTGGATAAAGAAATGATACAAATTGGGGAAATGGTGTATACAGATCTTCAGAAATGTTGTAAGGAACAGGGAATTCTTTATCGCTGGGTGTGTAATAAGATGCTGCGCGAAAATATTACAGCTTCTGAAGCAGTCAAGTATTACATTCGCAAAAATGAAAAGAAACAGTTAAAAGCCCAGAGAAAAGCAGCACTTAAAGTGAAAGGGAAAATGCCGGAACCACAGAGAGTTGTTGTTATGGGACAGGAATATGAGTCAAAAGAAAAATGTTACAAAGCCCTTGGGATCACTAAAAAACTGGTTCTTAGACACATGCGGGAAACAAATTGTCTGTTTGAAGAGGCGGCTGCTTATTGTTACGAAAAGAAACGGAAAAAACAATTTGAATTTCGTGGGAAAACATATAAAAGCTATAACGCCTGTTGTAAAGCATATGGAGTGGCACAGGAATATGTTGCATTAAAAGCCAACAGGGAACGAATAACAAGACAGGAGGCAATAGAAAAACTACTGGAGCAAAGAGAAAATAAAAGTACGTTGTTGGTTGATAACTTAATTACGAAAGATGAGGGATAATATGACAAGAAAAGGAAATAAACAGGAAGAACCAGAGAAACTTCTTCTTTCAGTAAAGGAAACATGCGAATTAACTGGTTTATCAGAAAG
>NZ_CAXUBQ010000035.1:0-31616 GCF_964249465.1 Ruminococcus sp. Marseille-P328
GCAGAAACGTCAGTGGAGCATTCGCTGACGATTGTAAATCTATTATTAAACAGTGCAGTAGATAGCAGAATGATTCCTTTTTGAATGCTGCAAAAAACACAAGATATTATGAGGTGTTCTATATTATCCTGAATACAGGTATGCGAATAGGAGAACTTGCAGCTCTTCAATGGGAGGATATTGATTTTCATTCGCACAGAATTCGTGTTTATAAAACTCTTAATAAAACAACTATTTTTTATCGGGAGTTTGACAGTTGAATAGTAAAAAAAGTACTTGCAGGCCGCATAAAACCTGCTTCTTTTGTGTCAAATTTTTGTTTTTATATATGTTATTTTCTGCTATTGTGTGGTATAATAAGGAGTAAAGTGTTGCATATGAATCTTCATATATCAAAATCCAAAAATGCAGAGTCCTTCTATATCTGCAGATCTTATGTAAAAGCTAACGGCAGCACATCTTCCATGATTGCCCGCAAACTCGGAACATTGGAACAGCTTTTGATTGAACATGGTCCAACAAGAGATGATGTTCTTGCATGGGCAAAAAATGAAGTGAAAATAGAAACTGAAAAATACAAAAAAGAAAATGAAGAAAAAACAGTATTGATCCCATTTCATGCTGACAGACACTTAGATTATGATAAACAGATCTTTTTCCGAGGCGGATACCTTTTTCTGCAATCCATTTATTACTAAATGCAGATAAATAAAGTCTGCCGAAAATTAAAACAGAAATACAAATTTAAATATGATATCAATGCAATCCTTTCAGACTTGATCTATACAAGGATCCTGGAGCCTTGCAGTAAACGCTCTTCCTATAAGGCTGCATCAGAGTTTTTGGAGAAACCTTCCTACAAGCTTCATGATGTATATCGTGCATTAGATGTTCTTGGTGCAGAGTGTGATCTGATCCAGGCTGAAGTTTATAAAAACAGCCATTTCATGGGTCAGAGAAATGATAAGATCCTTTATTATGACTGCTCCAATTATTATTTCGAGATTGAACAGGAAGACGGCAGCAAAAAATACGGAAAAAGCAAAGAACACAGACCAAATCCAATCATTCAGATGGGACTGTTCATGGACGGGGATGGAATTCCGCTTGCCTTTTCTCTTTTTCCAGGAAATACAAATGAACAGACATCACTAAAACCTCTGGAAAAGAAAGTCCTTAGTGATTTCGGATGCCAGAAATTTATTTATTGCAGTGATGCCGGGTTGGGATCAGAATCCATCCGTGAATACAACTATATGGGTAAACGTGCTTATATCGTAACCCAATCAATCAAAAAGCTGAAAAAAGAGGAAAAAGAATGGATCCTGAACCTACAGGGCTTCAAACGTGTTTCCGATGATCTTCCAGTCGATATCACGAAACTACCAGAAGATGACAAAGGACTTTATTATAAAGACGAACCGTACACCACAAAAAAACTGCACCAGCGTTTAATCATCACTTATTCCCCTAAATATGCCCTTTATCAGAAGGCGATCCGCGACAAACAGGTAGAGCGGGCACAAAAAATGTTAGAATCCGGAAGTACGAAAAAGAATCGTAAGAATCCAAACGATCCGGCACGTTTCATAGGGAAGAAAGCTGTCACCAAGGATGGGGAAGCTGCAGATATAGAACAATACCTGGATGAGGACAAGATTGCGGAAGAAGCACAGTATGATGGCCTTTACGCAGTCTGTACGGATCTTTTGGATGATGATGTCAATGATATTTTAAAAGTAAGCGAAAGCAGATGGCAGATTGAAGAATGTTTTCGCATTATGAAAACTGATTTTTCTGCAAGACCAGTTTATTTACAGGATGATAACAGGATCAAAGCTCATTTTCTAATCTGTTTTCTCTCATTAACAATCTACCGTTATCTTGAGAAAAAGTTAGATCTGCAATATACATGCGAAGAATTATTGGGCACTCTAAAGGCAATGAATTTTGCTGAAATACACGAACAGGGATTCATCCCGCTGTATAAACGCGAAAAGATTACGGATGCTCTTCATGAAAGCTGTGGTTTTAGAACAGACTATCAATTTATAACAAAGAGCAAAATGAAAACAATACAGAAAAAAAGTAAAGGGAAGGAATAAATTACTATACTTCAAAACAACGGCAAAAATCGCTGAATCCCAGTAAAATCAAGGGATACAGCGATTTTTTTCTTCTAATAACTGTCAAAGACAGAAATACCTGTTGGATATTCAAGAAGATTTGCAGAATAAGAAATACAGACCAAAACCGGTAAAGAGAGTATACATTCCAAAACCGGATGGGAAACAAAGACCATTGGGTATACCGACTATTAGAGACAGGATTGTGCAACAAGCCTGTAAGATAGTGATAGAACCTGTCTTTGAAGCAAACTTTTTAGATAATTCTTATGGATTTCGCCCTAAAAGAGACGCAAAACAGGCTACAGAAAAAATAAAAAAAATTGTATAAAAACTGGTATGTAGTAGATGCAGATATACAGGGATACTTCGACAACATCAATCATGAAATACTACTGGGATTATTAAATCGTCGCATCAGTGATAGAAGGGTCATTGAGTTATGCAGACAGTGGTTATAAGCAGGAGTTATTGAAAATGGGAAATATTATCCAACGAAAAAAGGTTCACAGCTGTGGTGCAGAAGATAAAGGAGTACGCAGAAAAAGTATAAGCTCCAATTTTGTTAATGATATTTTGCTGTTGAAGTAAGTGGATTTTGAATATGGCGCAGTTTGTTCAAAATGCTATGTGATTATTTATACTTTGAACTATAATATGTTTATTTGGTGAATAATGATTATTATATGTAAAAACCGCTTCTTTTAATTAATAATAAGAGTGTCCATGTACTATTGTGAAAGAAAAGCTGATTGCTTGGCAAAGAAAATAATTGATTGATTAGAAATTGACTGAATTACATGAATGTAGTACAATGAGATAAAGGAGATGGAAAAATGGCAAAATATAATTTATCTGAAGCAGAGTATGAAATTATGGAGTATATTTGGAAACAAAATTGCATGTTGAAATTTTCCGATATAATGGAGTTTCTTTCAGAAAAAGGACATGAATGGAGAAAGCAAACTGTACAAACATTCCTTACTCGTTTAATTGAAAAAGGGGTGTTGAAGGCGCAGAAAGATGGTAATTATCGTTTGTACTATCCTGCAATGTCTGAAGAAGAATATATTTCAAAGTGGACTAAAAATATAGTTAAAGATGCTTTTGGAAATTCTCTGAAAGAATTTCTCTTCGCTTTTACAGGAGGCAAGAAATTAACAAAAGAAGAAGCGGCTGAATTACACGATTTTATTGAGCAATAGTAAAGGAGACAGATATGAATAGTCTTTTGATTTGTATGACTATGTGTGCGAACTGTGCTCTGGCAATATATTTCATACTTAAAAAAATATTTAAAGTGTATTTGGTTCCAGAAATTCGATATATATTATTGCTGATTGTTATGGCCCTGTATCTTTTTCCATTTCCGCTTTTAAAGTATGACTTTATTAATTTGCTAAGAGGTGTCTTTGAAGAAGAGAGAGTTGTTTCTGTTTTGGAAAATAGAGTGGAACAATATATAAATTTGAACAAAATAATATTAATAAAAAAGGATAAAGTACTATTTTTAAGATATGATTTGATTATTATGTTGTTGTTAGGAATATGGTTAATAATTTTATTATGCTTCAGCATAAATATATTGATGAGATATTTAAGGCTAAGAAAATATGTGAAAAATATGGAAATAATAAATGTTGAGGAGAGTGATTTTGACTCGAAATGGTTGAATCAGGTTAAAAAACGAAAATTGACAATAGGAAAAATGAAAGACTTGAAATGTGCATTTACGTATGGTGTTATTTCGCCTGTCGTAGTTTTGCCTAACAATTTATGTGAAAAAGATGAAAAAATCTTATTGAATCATGAACTTATCCATATTCTTCATTTTGATTCAGTTATTCGGGTTTTGAACATAATAATTGTATTGGTACATTTTTTTAATCCTTTGGCGTTTATTTTATTGCGAGAAATGGAAAATATATCTGAACTTCGTTGCGATAAAAAATTATTGAAGAATTGTTCTTATGAAGTTAGAAAATATTATGGACATTTATTAATTTCTATGGCAACAGAAGAAAAAGAATTTGGTGCTATGCATTATTTTACTATAAATAATAAAAAAATAATAAAGGAGAGGGTATTAATGATAAAAAATAATAAACATTGTAACAAATTTATTTTAGGAATTGCTATTATTACCATGAGTTTGGCTAGTGGATTGCCTGTATTTGCATATACACCACCCACAGTGACAAATGACTATAATTTATTTGAAGATGCAGATTGGATATCAATGTCATCTGATGAAGATAATGCAATTGAAGGAACGGATGAGCTGATGTTTCAAGAGGTAGATTCATATATTATATTTGAAGATGGAAATGTAACTGAGTATAGTGATGATGGAATAATGACACATTCCTGCTCTCATTTGTATAAAAAAGCTCAGTTGAAAAAACATATAACAAAAATTGGGGGTGGCTGCGAAATAAAGGTTTATTCTGCTGAAGTATGTAGAATATGTAGCTCAATAAAGAATCGAAAATATGTTAATACAATTACTTATGAAAAGTGTATACATAAATAACAAAATCAGTCGTTTAGAATAAGCTATGTGATATTTTGTGATTTTTATTTTAAATACTATGAAAGTAAGCACTTAAATCTTGGGTAGCTTTGCCATTCTTATTTTACAGCTCATAATGATAGTAAATAGATTTTTACTACACTCCGCTTGATAGGAGATAGAAATTCACTACATTTGGAGGTTTCATTATGAGCAACAAACATGCTACCAGGTCGTTCACTAGATGAGTGGCTGGATCTGGTAACAGAATGCAGGCAAAGCGGTCTGACGGATGCTGCATGGTGTAACGAATACGGGATATCTCCCAGCTGTTTTTACAATGCAGTTACCAGACTTCGCAAAAAGGTCTGCCAGCTCCCTAATCCGATTGGAAAAGCCAGCAATCTAGACCTTACATCCCATAAACAGGATGTAGTCCAGATTGCCATAGAGCCGGAGAATCCTCTGGCAAAACTGGTTCCGGATAGTAGAAACAGTTCCATATACCTTGACAATTCGCATACGATTGAAATCGAAGCGAACGAGCTTTTGATCCGCATGAGTAATGAAATCCAGCCTGTACTCCTAAAAATTCTGATGGATGCGCTAAAGGAGCCGTTATGTTAGCCGATATCTCAAGTGTCGATGCGATCTATATCGTCTGCGGCTTATAAATATGAAATTTTTATCCTCATCTTTTGAAAAAACATTGATTTTGCAGTATCTTTTTTGAAAAAAATGAGGATAAAAAGATTAGTTTATGAAACAATGGAACCATCAAAAACAGGAGGTGGTTCATGAACCAATACAACATCATAGTGCAGCAATTAAGCAATGCAGCTCAAGCAGACTGTCCCACAAGCAATGTTATGAGGAATTCGGTCAATATCTGAAGGAAAATCATCTTTATCTTTCACAGAAAGCAGCTGGTCAATGGATTGAATACATTCAGGAGAAGTATAATCGGCAAAAATGTTATTTCTGGCGGCAGTATCTCAGATAATTGATTGTTTTTCAAACTACCGGATCCATACCGGATACTCTTTTTTATCAGATCCAGCCATCCTATGATAAAGTTCCGGATTCTTTGAAGTATTACCTGGATCTGTATCTTGAAAACTGTCGTTCCAGACATGATATACAGACAGATTGTTTGAAGATGCAAAAGTTCACTGCTCAAGGATCATGTATTATTTTTCAGAGATGGGAATAACTGAGATACAGGAGATTTCTTTTTCTGCAATTGATATGCTGTTCCATACAGACTTTCACTATTCTAAAGATACAAGAAAAGTGTATCTGCTCCATGCAAGGTTCATGCTGGGATTTTTTGCCTGCCTTAATATAATACCCGTGGAACTGAGCTCAATGCTGGATGACAGGATTTATTTTCAGGTTGGTCGTATGGAATTGTTTTCATCAGAGAATCAGATACTCCTTGAACAATTCCGTAATAAAAGCAGCCTTTTTTCTGCCTGCGAGTTCCATGAACGTATCCCTGCCTTTGAAACAGCCTTCCAAAATCTTGGATATGGTACTACCCAGTTGAAAAGCTCGTCACATATCCTTAAGGCTTTATACCTTTTTCTTTACAGGTATGGATTCGGTTATCATCCTGAAATAGCCTGTATCTGGTTTGAAGAAATCAGGAAAACTCTTGGTGAATTCCTGGAAAAATTGGAGACGTATCTTACAGCTTTTTAAACAGTACGCAGAAAAAGGGATCGTGCTTAAAGGAACGCGTTATACATACAGGACAGATCTACTTGATGCCTTGCCAGAATGGTGCTGTATTCCTATAAAAACTTTATGGCCAGATTGATCCGTGGATTCAGAAGCCATTCCACAGCAAGAAACTATAAGTTTAGCTGTCGTCATTTCTGCCGTTTCCTGATAGCAAATGGGATAAAAGGTTTTGATAAAGTGAACATCGCCCATATCCGTCCGTTTCATCTTACCGATGAACATACCACCCCATATGGACGTGCTGCAAGCTTCGCAGTGATCAGGCAGTTTCTTTATTATCTTGAAGAACAGAAGCTTTTACAGACCGGGCTTCATTAGGCACTCTTTTCAGAAAGTGCACGTTCTGTCGATATTACAGACATTCTGGACAGTAATCAGATACAACGGATCCACGAGTACCGTCATACTGCTTCGCCCCCAATGGAACTAAGAACAGCAGCAATCGTTACAGTTGGGCTGGAACTCGGACTGCGGGCTTCGGATGTTGTCCGTGTAAAACAGAAAGATATTGACTGGAAAAACGTAAGCGCTTAATTGGTTCTTTCCAATATTGGTTGAAATTAATGTATTGAAGTTATATAATATATTCAAAATATATTTACTAGGAAGGTTATCTGTATGGACGAATTTATTAAGTTACTTGACCCAGCCTATGAACTAATACAATATCGCATAAAAGAAAATAAAGTGATTTTTCATATTGCATCAACAATAACTGAATTAGAATGTCCGTTTTGTGGAAGCAAAACATCTAAAGTTCATTCTATTTATCAAAGAGAAATTCAAGATCTTCCTATGCAAGGAAAAAAGGTCATCCTGTTAGTCGATACCAGGAAAATGCGATGTATGAATCCGGACTGTTCTCACAAAACTTTTTCAGAGAAACATCCATTTGTGACTGCTAAATCGAAAAAAACGAACCGGTTAATCCAAAATATTTTATATACATCATCCCAGCTAAGCTCGTTGAATTCTTCTAAACTTTTAAAAAGTGAAAATATTACAGTTTGTAAAAGCAGCATCTGCGATCTGCTTAAAAAAAATGCCATCCATTGTGGATAAATCTTCTGTAAAAATGATATGTGTGGATGATTTTGCGCTCCGTAAAAGATTCTCTTATGGAACAGTTATGATAAATTTAGAGAATCATCGAATTATTGATATGATTCCGTCAAGAGACACAAATGATGTCTGCAACTGGTTGAAAACATTTCACAATATCGAAGTTATTTCAAGGGATGGAGCCATTACATACGCATCCGCTGCTACAAATTCTCATCCTGATGTCATACAGATTAGTGACCGTTTTCACTTGATAAAGGGACTTTCGGAAGTTATCTGTAAATATATATTTCGTGAGTTTCCTGCAAGGGTTGAAATACCATTAACAGAAAGCATTACGGATGAAATGAAAGCATTATATAACACTGCAAACCGGTCATTGCGTATAAAATTCGCCCATGAAAAACGCAGGGAAGGACTGACCATATCGGATATAGCGTTATTGCTACATTCTTCGCCTAAAACAATCCAAAAATATCTTGCTATTCCAGAAGACCAAGTTCCTAAAAGCAAGGAAATTGCCAGGGAACGGCAACATCAGCTGGCAGTAAAACAAAAAAAACAGGAAATAGAAGAAGCAAGACAGATGGCCTTGGCGGGATATCCCATTGAGCAGATTGCCACTCTAATGCATCATCCCTATAAAACCATACAAAATTATTTAAATCCTGATTTTTCAATTACGAATGGACACTATAATGTTCGAATTCCAGGGAAATTAGCTCCATATGAAAAGGAAGTAATAGAACTCAGAAGCAAAGGATTAACTTACCCTAAAATACATGATATTATTTGTAAAAAGGGATATACAGGCAGTGTAGCTTCGTTACGAATGTTTATGCAAAAAGAAAGAACACGAATGTATGAACAGAACGAAACAGAGAAGCCGCATTCTGAATATGTGCAAAGAAAATCCTTATGCCAGTTGGTTTATAAAAAACTCGAGGATATCGGTATAATCACAGCCAAACAGTATCAGGAAGTATTAAAAAAATATCCTTTATTAAGTGAGCTGTATGCATTAACCAAAGAGTTTTGTAATGTCCTATTTTCTAATAATCCTGCAAAATTAGATGAATGGATCAATGAAGCACAAAAATACGATATCCCTGAACTTCAAACATTTATAAATGGCATAAAAAAGGACTTAACTGCTGTAAAAAATGGAATTATATATTCGTATAATAATGGCTTAGCAGAAGGCAGTGTAAATAAAATCAAAGTTATAAAACGAATAATGTATGGGCGAAACAGTTTTGAATTATTGAAAGCGAAAGTGCTATTCGGAGAACTCTTTTACGTTAAATTCAACTAAGTGCGGAAAGAACCGCTTAATTTTTAGGTATGATAGAAATCATGACCACCGGCTTAGCCCAACATCATAAACTTAAGAAAATACTTGTTCTTATGTCCTTTATTTTTTAATTAAGGCTTCATTATAAAACTGTATTGTAAGAAAAAAAGTCCAGACTTTCCCCAGGGGAATTGCATGGACTTTTTAAAAACTGCTTTTTTGATTATTTTTATATTTGTTTGAGATATTCTTTTTTCGCTCTTTTCCAGGCAGTTTTCTTTGTGGCAAAATGTGTTCCTCCATTTCTGCCTGCAATTCAAAAAGCAATTACCTTCTCCTTTCAGCATCCTTTTCCAGAATTAATTTTATCATTTGTTCTTTAAATAAACCTATAGCAATATTTTCGTTTGTGCGCATAGGATATCTGCAGTAAGCGCTTAATTTTTAGGTATGATAGAAAAATCCCCGACTACTTTTCAGTAGCCGGAGCACCTTGACAATTCACATATGATTGATTTGATTCGTTTGCACGACGTTCGATCTCAGCTTTGACGGTTTCGTTCCATGGCACCAGAAGTTCTAATTCATCATCACTCATCCTGTCATCAGGCAGTTTTTCCAGCAGATAAGTAAGATAGTGATAGACGTTTACTCCATTGGCTTTTGCCATTTCTACCATTGTGTACACGATAGCGCTGGCCTGGGCTCCGTTTGGTGTATCGCAGAACAGCCAGTTTTTACGGCCTACTGTAAATGGGCGGATCGCATTTTCACTGAGATTATTAGAAAAACTGCAGCGGCCGTCTTCCAGATAGGTGGACAGATAGGAGCGGCGATTCTGAATATAGGTGACAGCTTTATCCATTCTGCTTCCACGGATAGGGCTTTGCTGATCAAGCCACGACAAAAAGCCTTCTACTACCGGCTTTTCTTTTTCAAGACGAGCCTTTTTGATAGCATCGAAGGAAGAATACTTTGATCTGATCACATCTTCCAGGTGGAAGAGCTGGTTAATGTACAGCATTCCCTGTACGGATGGCTGGGTATAATCCAGAGCCTTTCCCTTGGGAATGGCATCTGTCAGATATCTTCTGATGTGTGCCCAGCAGGCTGTGCGTTTGGCATCTGGAACTTTATTGTATCCACTATAGCCGTCACACATCAGATAACCCTTGAAGCCGTGAAGAAAATCTACGGCATTATCCCCGGCTCGGGTCTCCGAGTATTTATAGAGGATAATAGGTGGTCCTCCGTCTTCACCGCTGCGGAACAGCCACATATATGACTTGGTCTGTGCACGGCGTTCCGGTTCATGCAGAACCTGAAGTGGCGTTTCATCTGCCATCGCGAATCCTCGTTCCAGAAGTTTCCTGTGGAAGTATTCATACATAGGAAGAAAAAATGCTTCAGAATTTCGGATCACCCAGTTTGCCATAGTAGCTCTGGTGATCTCTACGCCATACTGTTTCCAGTCTTTTTCCTGACGGTAGTATGGAAGACCATTACAAAACTTCTGGTACATTACCCAGGCAACCGTTCCGGCAGAAGCCATTCCATAAAGCATATGAGCTCTGCCATCTTTTCCTTTTTTAATAATCGGAATATCCTGAAGCCTGCACTGCGGGCACTCATAGCTCTTACTGTAGTATTTATATACTTTCAGTTTTGCCGGTACAAAAACCAGTTCTCGGCGGACAAACTCTTCCCCGATTTCTTTCAGTGGGGTACCACAGACAGGGCAGAGTTTCTCTTCCTCAGAAAGTTCCAGATACTTTTTTTCAACAGGAACTCCCTTAAAACGCTCCGCATCTGTAGCTCTTGCTTTTCGCTTTTTTGCTGTTTTTTCCGGAAGAATTGTTTCAAGATCCTCTGCTTTTGCAGCCTCCGGATCCTGTTCCAGTTCAGCCTCGTTGAAAAAGTTTAACTGTCCTGGAATATTGAGAGTTCTTTTTTCGCTGGAGGTGCCAAACAGTTTTTTTCGGAGAAGGTCTATCTCTTCTTTCAGATTATCTCGTTCCTGGGTGAGAACCGCTTCCCGTTTATTGGCAGCATCGACAGTTGCCTGAAGTGTTTTTATCATCTTTTTGAGATCGTTTATCATGTCCTTCAGCTCACGGAGCTGGATATCTTTGGAACTGTCTGCCACTGCTTTTTCCTCCTGTTTCTGATGTTTCCATTATACCAGAAAACAGTGGCTTTTCCTAGCAAAACAGCGGATTTACCAGACCTTGAAAGTGCCGAAAATACAGCAAAAAGCAAGAGTTTTATGTGCATCTTTTTTACGTTGCCTTGATCGCTTTGGGCTGCTCAATATCAATGCCAGACATCAGCCAGTCGAACTCCCGCCATGTAAGATTCCGGACCTCAGATTTATTCCTGGGCCACCGGTAAGATCCCTGGGCGGTCAGTCTTTTGTAGATCATAACGATCCCGTCAGGTTCTTTTAAAATAGCTTTGATACGGTCGCATCTACGGCCGCAGAAAAGAAAAAGTGCATGGTCGATCTCCATCGAAAACTGTTCCTGGATGATCGCACATAATCCATCAATGGACTTGCGCATATCTGTTCTGCCACAGACGATATAGATCGCATCAACACTTGAGATATCCGCTAACATAACGACTCCTTAAGCGTATCCATAAGCATCTTCAGAAGTAACGGTTTGATCTCATTACTCATTCGTATAAGCAATCCGTCTGCTTCGATTTCAATCGTATGTGAATTGTCAAGGTGCATAGGTCTGTTTCCATTATCTGGGATCAGTCCTGCCGGAGAAGACTCCGGTTCTATAGCAATCTGGACTACATCCTGTTTATGGGATGTAAGGTCAAGAGTGCTGGCTTTGGGGGCTGGATCCGGTATCTGACAGGCTTTTTTGCGGAGACGGGTAACTGCATTGTAAAAACAGCTGGGAGATATCCCATGCTCATTACACCATGCAACATCTGTCAGGCCGCTTTGTCTGCATTCGGTTACCAGTTCCATCCATTCGTCCAGGGAACGCCCTGGAGCACGTTTCTTACTCATAATGAAACCTCCAAATGTAGTAAATTTCTACATCCTATCAAGCGGAGTGTAGTAAAAATCTATTTACTATCATTATGAGTTTAAAAACGTAGACAGTAAAGCTACCCAAGATTTAAGCGCTTACTATCTGCAGTTTTTTCACGACCTTTTACCGATACTTTATCGTCAGCTTCTTTTCGTATATCCTGTATCATGTTGTATACCAGCACCTGTGCACGAAAATCTTGATCTACATAAATGGTCGATTTTCCTGTCACACTTTCAAACTTCATTTTATTTTTAAGAGTATGATATTTCTTTTCTATCTCCCATCTGTGGTAATATAAATCCTCCAGTTCTTTCTGGGAGATTTCAAAGGGAAGATTTGTCATAAGTGCCAATTCTTTTCCGGAAGGAAGTATGGAGGTCATAATTCGCGTATGTGTACTTACTTTTTCTTTCATATGTTCGAAACGATCAGGATGTCTTTTCCTTATTTTCTCTAATCGCTGATGGGTATGCCGCAAAATAACGGCTTCGTCAGTGGATACCATATTGCTGCGCTCAAATTTATAATCATTGGAGGATAGACGGAATAAGTAATTGATCTTTTCCGTTTCCAGAAAGTCAACAAATTCCATGGATGGATACCCCCTGTCAAAAATGACTAATACCGGCTGTTTGATATTCATGCGCTTTAAATGATTCAGGTTTTTCTTGGCAAGCTCTGTCTCATTGGTAGAAATATGTGAAATCTCGATATCCAAGTAAAATTGATTCAAATGGCTCCATCCCTTGAAATAACTTCAATATTGTGAAAAGTTTTCAGCCAGTTGCAGACATCATTTGTATCTCTTGATGGGATAATATCAACAATTCGATGATTTTCCAAATTTATTATAACTGTTCCATAAGAAAATCGTTTTCGAAGTGCAAAGTCATCCACACATATCATTTTTACAGAAGATTTATCCACAATGAATGGCATTTTTTTTAGCAGATCACAGATACTGCTTTTGCAAACTGAAATATTTTCGCTTTTTAAAAGCTTGGAAGCATTCAATGAGCTTAATTGGATGAGGTATATAATATATTTTGGATCAATCTGTTCATTTTTTTGATTTAGCAGCCACAAATGGATGTTTCTCTGAAAAAAGTTTTATGAGAACAGTCTGGATTCATACATCGCATTTTCCTAGTATCAACCAACAGGATGACCTTTTTCCCTGTATTGGGAAATCTTGAATTTCTCTTTGATATATAAAATGACCTTTAGATGTTTGCTTCCGCAAAACGGAGATTCTAATTCCGTTATTGTTGAAGCAATATGAAAAATTACTTTGTTTTCTTTGAGGTGATATTGAATTAGTTAATAAGCAGAATCAAGTAACTTAATAAATTCATCCATATGGATAGGCCTCTTGGTAAACATTTTTTAAAGGGTATTATATAACTTTAATACGTCAATTTCAACCAAATGTAGAAAGAACCAATTAAGCAAGTACGTTTTTACTTGACAGTACTACATATATGTAGTACTTTTAACGTAGGATAAGTGCACAAGTCCTAAATGATTATTTAGTATGAAATATTATTTGCAATTTCTAACCCAAAATCTAAAAAAAGAGGTAAAAGAGATGAGTGTATAAAAAGTAGAAGAGGATTATAAGACCCGGTGCTGCATTTATGGCAAACACCGTAGATTGGGAGATTATAGTAGTGGGATGCCACTTAGAAGTACAGGAGAGCGTTTTGAACGGGAATATTTATGTCGTAGAAGACGAATCTTTTATGACAGAGTCAAGTGGAGAATTTGTATCTGCATGACAAACATTCTTTATTAACATTTGGTTAGACTGATATTACGTTAACGAAAGGAGAAATTTAATATGGAGACAGCAACGATTGTTCTTACAAGAGAACAGAAAGCTGAAATCGCAGCAAAAATGGGAGTAATAAGTGACGAGATTGTCCTTTCTTCTATTAGCAATTCTATTAAAGCAGCTAAAATTGAAGATCTTGGTGATAACCTGTTTCTAGCAGCGGGCAAAACCTATACAGTTAGTTAAGCTGAGTGAATCAGGACTGTTGTGTTAAAACTTTTTACCTAATTATTTATATACTGTTCATGTTGTAAGTTAAAAGGATCTTTGTAAAAATTAAAGCACAATGTTATCTATATGTTTATTATAATTGTGTTATAAAAAGTGGAGAGCTAGATTGGATTTGTTGAATTATAACAAAACTAATCATAATGAATCGGCGGTTTATGTACTTGTAGGGATTAGAATAATGTGGTTGTACGGATAGAAAAATCAAATAAGGAGATTATTGAGTATTCCGGTGATGCAGTACCGCTGTTCCGTTTTCAACGATACCGCGATTCCGGGATTCGGATACCGTGATTCCGGTCAGATGATACCGATTCCCTTTATAATGAATTCATACGCTTTGCAGCGTAAATTCATTACGAAGGAGGTCACCATTTATGACCAAGTATCGTGAGATCATCCGGCTTGCCGGATTGAATCTCAGCCAAACCAACATTGCCCTTAGCTGCAATGCATCCAAGACAACTGTCAACAAGGTGTTGAAGGCAGCCAGAGAGCAAAATCTTGTCTGGTCTCTGGATCCTAAACTCAGCGATCCAGTCTTAGGCAAGTTGCTTTTCCCTGAAGTGAAGGCAAAGCCAGCCACTTCAAAGCGGATGCCCGATTTCGAGCATATCCGCAAAGAGCTTCTTCGGAACGGAGTGAATAAGAAGCCCCTTTGGACAGAGTATCTTGAAGAATGCCATCTCTCCAAAGAAGAACCACTTATGTACTCTCAGTTCTGCTACTACATCCAGCAGGATGAGCAGAAGCGCCGCGCCACCATGCATATCAACCGCAAGCCCGCAGAACAGGTCGAGGTCGACTGGGCAGGCGATCCGGCGCACATCATCGACCCAGATACCGGTGAAATTCTGGATGCCCAGATTTTTGTGGGTGTTATGACCTACAGTCAGTATCCATACGTAGAAGCCTTTATGGATCAGAAACAAGCGTCATGGATTGCAGCACATATCCACATGTACGAGTACTTTGGCGGTGTTGCAAAAATCCTCGTGCCGGACAACTGTCGCACTGCTGTGGATCATAATAATAAAAGCTGGAATGATCCACGGATCAATGCCGTATATCAGCAAATGGCAGAACACTATGGCACCGCCATTATTCCGGCACGCGTCCGTTCTCCAAAGGATAAGCCTAATGCTGAGGGCAGTGTAGGAAACATTTCCACATGGATCACTGCAGTGCTACGGAGTGAACAGTTCTTTTCTCTCGGTGAGTTAAATCAGGCAATCCGGCAGAAACTGGAAGATTTCAGCCATCGCCCGTTCCAAAAGAAAGAGGGGAGCAGGTATGAACTCTTCCGCAATGAAGAACTGCCATTGCTGGCCTCGTTACCTGCTCCCCCATATGAACTGGCGAAATGGAGACAAGCCACCGTTCAGTTCAATTATCACATATCGTTTGCAGGAATGCTATACTCCGTTCCACATGAGTATATAAAGCGCAAAGTTGATGTGAGGGTCACAGACAAGACCATCGAGGTTTTCTACAACCACAACCGGATCGCGTCTCACCGCCGAATGTATGGTCACAAAGGTCAGTATAGCACAATCACAGAGCATATGCCGCCTTCTCATCAGCAGTATCTTGAGTGGAACGGCGACCGCTTCCGGCAATGGGCGAAGCGAATCGGTCCCAGTACCTACCAGACCGTGGATGCAATCCTTACCTCCAAGCTGGTAGAACAACAATCCTACCGCAGTTGCATGGGGCTTTTAAAACTGGCCGACAAGTATTCTGTCGACCGGCTGGAAGCCGCCTGCTGTAAAGCGCTCACCTTTACAGCCACTCCGAGCTATAAGAGCATCAAAAACATACTTGATACCGAAAGTGACGGAACAGAGTCGGCTGATAAAGCTGCGGTAACCGATAGCCATACGAGCTCAGAAAAAAGCAGCCACACACTTACACGGGGTGCGGATTACTACAGGAGGTAAGGAACCATGACTACACAGAGCACTATAGATAAATTCATCGAAATGCGGTTGACATCCATGTCGGATGCATTCCCGACCCAGCTACAGGATGCCCGGATGAAGGATCTCTCCTTTGAGGATCGTTTTGGAATGCTGGTTGATATCGAATACAGCAACCGTAAGAGTAACAACCTGAAGCGTCTGATCCGTAATGCCGGATTCGATCAGCCAGATGCATACATCGGGGATATCAACTATACCTCAGGGAGGAAACTCAATCGCAGCCTGATCGAGCGTCTGGCAACTTGTGAGTACATCACAGAGCATCGAAACCTGTTCATCACAGGTGCCACAGGGAGTGGAAAGACCTACATAGCATGTGCTTTCGGTATGGAAGCTTGCAAGCGCCGATACATTACGAAATACGTTCGACTTCCAGACCTGCTCTTGGAGTTAGAGATGGCACGTAACGATGGAACTTACAAGAAGATCCAGAGTAAATATGCCAATCCGATTCTGCTAATCATCGATGAATGGCTACTACTGAAGCCAACTGAATCCGAACAGCATGATATACTGGAACTTCTCCATCGGAGACGCAAGAAGTCATCCACCATCTTTTGCTCTCAGTATGATTGCAATGGCTGGTACGATCAACTGGGAGGCGATGACAGTCCCCTCTCGGAAGCGATCCTGGATCGTATTAAGCATGATGCGTACAAGATTAACATCATCCCAACGGATCCGGCGAATTACAGATCCATGCGTGAAGTATACGGGTTGGATTCGGCATTAAGCGAGTAAACTCGTATGTAGCAAAAATGTGGTATCCCTGTTCCGGACTCACGGTATCATAGTGCCGGACTGCCGGTATCCGTTCCTTCGGAACAGGGGTACATTTGAACCGTAATATTCAGATTATTTTTATGCAAAACAAAAAATCAAAAAAATTATCAATTGTTGTAGCTATTACAATGTTATCTGTAGCATTAGTGGGAACAACTGCTTTTGCTAGCTCTCGATTGTATGATTCGGTAGAAGGAATAGGTATAGAGGTTCATTGTACTAATCCTAATGCCAGGGGGATGTTGAGGATAACTATGTTAGTGTTTCAGGGGGAACGCTTTGGACCACATGGAGAACTAAGGGAATACTTTTTAGAGCTAATTATGACCATTCTTCTAAACCCCATCAATGTACAGCTAGTTAAGCTGAGTGAATCAGGGTATTGTGTTAAAGTTTTTTTCAATTACTTATATGTTATAAGTTAAAAGAATCTTTGTGAAAAATTTAAGCACAATAGCCTTTTGTTTTTATTAACGGAAATATTTATAAAATATAAAAAGAAAGGCTGAGCATGAAGAAAATTGCGTTAATTAATCCACCATTTAGGGAAGTGAAACATACTATTAGAGATGCTTTTCCATTGGGATTGGGGTATATAAAAGCATATTGTGAAAGCAAAGGCGTGGCTTGCGATTTATTTGATTTTTCGTGTACAAAACTCAATGATGAAGAATTGGTACAAAAATATGGATTAAATGATTATGAAATAATAGGAATTTCAACTTATTCTTTGTTTTTTAGTGATACTGTCAATTTGATAAATATTCTTAAAAGAAAATCTAACTGTATTGTAGTTGGAGGACATCATGCATCTCTTTGCGGAAAAAAACTTTTGGAAGACTTTCCTAACATTGATTTTTGTTTAATGGGGTTTGGCGAAAAAAGTTTTTATGACTTTGTTTGTAAGTTGGATACCGATGATATTTATTCTGTAATGGGACTTTGTTACCGAAAAAATAAGCAGTGTTTTGAAAATTCAATAAACTATAACGGCATAAATATCAATGAGTTTCCAATTCCAGATCGCTCGGATATTTATGTTGATGCGGCGAATTATGAATATGATGCTACAAAAGAAGTTATTCATATTTCGACAAGCAGAGGATGTCCATATCGCTGTACATATTGTGTAAATTGTAAAAATAACTATTGGCTTGTTAGAGATGAAGAAAATGTTATTGATGAATTGCATAGGGAATTCACTAAAGGTGATTTTAAATACATTAATTTTGTTGACTGCAATTTTTATGTTAATCCAGATAGAGCTGAACACCTTATTGAAAGAATTCGCTCGGAATTTCCTGGTGTTAAATTTTCTTTTCAAACAAGAAGTGACCAAGTAGTTCAGAATATGGTTCGATTGAAAAAACTGCTTTCGAAAGGTGATTGTAATATAACGTTGGGAATTGAATCAAATAGTAAAACAGTACTTGAACGATATAAAAAAGGTACTAGCCCAGAAATAAATCAAAAAGCAATTGATTTTTTAAAACATACACAAGGACAAATAATAGTCTATATGATAATGTTTGAGGCTTTGGAATCGTTAGAAGATATTAGACTGTCCTTTGATTTTATAAAAAACAATGATCTACTTGATTACTCGATGGTTGGAAATATATATCAGACACTTGTTCCATTTTATGGTTCCGCTTACTATGATGAATTTCACGATTATTATACTGGTTCAATACATCAAAGGACACATCCAAAGTTCGTTGATAGACGAGTTCAAAAACTTTATGATGCAGTATGCGATTTTAGAAATGAGTATGAAGATAGAATTGCAAGTGCGATTTTTGGTCTCTTGAATAAGACTAGAACGGATTTGGAGAATGAGTATTTATTTTTCTTGACTCGAATTCAATACATAGTGTTTGAATATTTGCTTGTTGTTTGTGAAACCTATAAAATATGTGAATTGGCATTGCTGGATGGAACAGACTTCAAAACAAGTTTGGATTGTATCCTGAAATATACGGAGGAAAAGTTAAATGAAAACAATGATGTTTATTAGACCACCTTTCAACGGCATGGATAAATATATTCCTCCGCATCTCGGAATTGCAACTCTTTATAGCTATTTGAACTCAAAATTTGCTTGGATCAAGTTTTCTTTGGTTGATGCATTAGCGGATGGATTAAATGTAGAAGAAGTTGTTAATATTATTGAAAAGACTCGACCAGATATACTTGCCTTTACAGTTAAGACGATGCAAAATGTACAAACTAAAAATATAATTTTAAGAATTAGACAGATTTATAATCCGCTTATAATTTGCGGAGGGAATCATGTATCTGTTTCTCCACGCGAATTTATTAAAATTGGAGCTGATTATGCAATACTTGGAGAAGGAGAACAAGCAATAGAAAAGATCATTAATTTTGAATACTGCCACTCTGGAGAAAATCTAAATGAATGTAGTAATATTTGCACGAAAAATACGCCTGCTTATTTTGCGCTAAAGCCGTGTGCTGAAATTGCGGGAAATGGAATTGTAACGCCAGACTGGTCGTTGTTTAACTTACATAAATATAATGAGAATATTCACATGAATAAGGACTCATATGCTTTACCGATTATGGCATCAAGAGGATGTCCTTTTAAATGTGATTTCTGTTCAACACATCTTACTTGGACAACGCAGGTTCGCTATAGAAAAGCGATAGACGTTGTAAATGAAATAAAACAGTGCCAAGAAAAATGGGGAATCTCAGATTTTCATTTTTATGATGACAACCTTTTAATAAATTTTGCTTGGGTTTCTGAATTTGTTAATTTGATTGGTTCAATGAATCTGAAAATTAATTGGATTTGTTTATCGCGTCCAGATATAATCCTTAAACATAAAGAACTTCTATTACTTATGAAAGCTGCTGGATGCAAAGGATTTGAACTTGGATTTGAAACAGATGATGATGGGTTATATGTGACCATGAACAAGAAAAATGTGAAAAGTACTTTCAGAAAAGCCTATGAGGTTTTATGCGATACAGGGTTTGAGATGATCGAGTTTTTGGTTATGTCGTTTTATATTGGTGAAACGTTACAATCTTTATACAAAACAAACTTAGCGTTACGACAATATAAAAAGCAGAGGGCTTTTTTTGTCTCTTCAAGATATTTTGCAACGCCATTTAAAGGAACAGAGTATTTGAAGAGAGCAAAAGTGGAAGGCATTGATTTATATCCAGGCGATGAATATCGATATGCTATTTTCTTGAATTATATGCCGAAAAGTTTTTTGACGAGCTCATTAACTAACTTTTCAGTTAATTCTGTTGGACTTAAATTCCAATATAATCTATTGGGAATTGATAATATCATATATAAGAACGAATTTGAAAAACTAATGGTAATAATTCCTTTGGAAGATTTTGCTCAATTGGTAAATGAATTATCAAAAAAGAATAGAACAATCCAAGATTTGTGCAACAGCATACATTTACTTGGAAAAGCGGCTGGCATTAATAGCATGTTGCCAATATATGAGTATGTGGGCAGAATAATTGAATTTTGCATTGCTACTGATGTAATGAAATATAATTTATGATCTCTCGGAATTCTGATAGATCATGCCAGCGAAACTCTGGCATTGAACTTTGACAAGTAAATATTATCTAAAACGGAAAAAAATGGGTACAAAAAATAGACATAGGACTGTTACTATGCCGGAAAATGAGGTATGATACCAGTAGGATCATGCTACATTCAAGATCAACTTTTTGCAGGGTGGATTCGAAATGCAGATCCCAGGCATCCAGATGCTGTAGCATCAGGATGTGATAGAGGCGGCAGTACCACATCTTAGATGAGCGGTGTCTGCTGCTTTCTAATTGAAAGTCTATTTTCTCACGTTTATTTGAGCGTTCTGCTGAAGTCCGGGCATTATATTCCAGTTTCCATTCTTTGCTGTCGCGAGGCGGAAAATTGATCAGCCTTGGGTTATCTTTCATTGCAAGGTGAACAGTCCTGCCATATTTGGAATCTGAGCAGGGATTGCTGCAGGAGCATCCGTATTTACGGCTGGCAAGGGGACAACGGAATTTTAATCTTGCTTTCGATGGCTCCGAGCCATCATGGTTCATTTTCCATCCGGCTTTGCAGACAGGGACACCATCTTTTCCAATTGTGAAATCTTCTTTGTACTTTTCTTTGATGCCACGCTTTTCATTCAGGGCAATAAAAGGCCGGATGCAATTTTTGCGGCAGTACAGATAGTAAGGCATGGCATCATGGGCAGAATCCAGAAGCCATTTACTGACATGAAGATCCGGAAGGAACGCTTTAAAACGGAAATAAGTTTCAAGGAATCCATGGGAATCATGTTTGGAGGCAGGGTGAAGCAGGGAAAATAATGGAAGGTCACTTTCTGAGTTTGCAGCAACCAGCATGTAGAGAGCATAGTCATTATAAAAACAATCCCTGGAAGAATCCCATCCGATATCACAGTTAGGCGGTGAAAAGAAGCGGTCGCAGCTGCAATCCGTAATGCCTTTTTCCAGGCAGTCACAAACGTGGTGCTTACGCTCGCATGCAGATGTGACTACAGGAGTACCACCTCCGGCAACAGAAAGATTGGAAGGATCAATCAAACCTTTGAATATGGAGACGGTCAAAAACTCATGACTGTAAATCTTAAAGAGGGATGCGTAAGGCTGGTCATCGATGGAAAAGAAGTATTTTCCATCGATTTAAGTAACTGTTCAACGGTAACCTTTTCAATGGATCGGGCTTTAGAACCTTTCTGCGCTGGCTGTTTTACTTTTTTCTTTTTGAGAGGACGGATATGAGGAGAAAGGTTGTCAGAATCTGAATCCAAAAGTTTCCTGAAAAAGGCATAAAAAGTACCAACACCAGGAGTGTCCCCAAAGTCAAATCCACTAAAGATAGCATAAAGAGGATTGATCTTAAGCTGAGCAGCCCAATCGGTAATAGAATGGACTTTAAAATCAATAGATAAAAGATAAGAACGCTGCATACAGGAAGGAGTTCTTGGGGCAGGACCAAACCTGGAATATTTGTCTGCCAGTATTTTATCTGTGAAAGAAAGATCAAGATTCCAAAAACGTTCAATAATGTCCCACATGCCACGGGAAAGGAAAGAGGAATCAGGATAATATTTACGAAGATTAGTAACAACAAAGTTCTGGTAGTCAGCATGACTGCCGCAATTAACAGGTAACAAGAAAATCGCCTCCAATCGAAAAATGTACTTTTGATCAAGGGTGCGAGACACAGCATTTTTCGGTAGATTTGTCAAGGGATTTTGGCAAAAAAAGTGGGGGATTTTATAAAATAAGGAATCTGAATGCCTTGATTTTACTGGGCTGAAGATTCCGAGAGAATATATTTTTCACAGGAGGTAAATAAGTGAGATTCCTTTTCTGCAATTTAAATAGTCTCCCACCATTTCATCAGTCAGGTGCAGAGATTACAATAGATGAGTTTTTGGAAGAACTTAGCGAAGCTGGACATTCTGTTTATAGTATCATATGTAACGAGATACCACTTTTGCGTATGGGTGAAGTTCGTAAAGTTGTGCAGAATGGATATAGCCGAATAAAATCTCCATATTGTAAATTGTTTTTTAATTCAAAGGATAATTTTCAGGAAAAAGCAATAGATATAATACATCAGATTCGGCCAGATGTTATAATATCTCAACTTAATTTTTTAAAACCTTTATATGAATATTGTGTACAACAAAATATTCCGTTATTTTACTTAATACATGGAATCAGTAGCACAGGTATCCATTCTGATAACGAAATAAATATCTTACAGAGTCAGACTGTGAAGGGAATTGTATGTGTTTCTAACTTTGTCAGAGAATCCTTGCATCCTTCATTAAAAGAAAAGGTTGTTGTGATTTATCCGCGAATTCCAGAATTGAGGTACAAGGCTAGAGAACTTTATAGAGATAAGATATTATTTTTTAATCCCATCAAATCAAAAGGAATTGAAATAATTTCTCATCTTGCGAAAGTATTTTCAAATGAGATTTTTGAAGTCAAAGAAACATGGGGGAATAATATAATTAGATCAACAGATAAAAGAATATTCCCCTCCAATGTTATTATTAATAAAATTGAATATAGATTTTCTGATATTTATAATCACTGCAAACTTCTTTTGATTCCATCACAGATAGAGGAAGGTTATGGTCGAGGAATTATTGAGGCAAATATTAATTCGCTTCCTGTCATTGCGAGTAATATTGGAGGAATACCAGAAGCGGCAGGTGATAAACAATATTTGATTGATGATTATAGTAATCCAGAAGCTTGGATATATATGCTAGAAAAATTATTAAATTCGACAATGTATTACCAAAAATGTTTGGATGCTTTAGACAATTCTAAGAGAGTTAGTATGAGATATAACGAGCATTCATTTTTGGACTATATTAAACAAGCTTTATAATGAATAATGAGTAATCTGTACCCGACTGAGGCGCCTGTCCGGACGAATTGAGCCAGTATTCTGTTTTAAACTAAGCCACTATTCCGGCGAAAATTGAGCCGCTTTCTGATGTGACCTTTATAATGAATACAGACGCAATTATGCGCCAGGTTTATTCAAAGGAGGGCATCACCGTGACAAATTACAGAGAAATCCTCCGGCTTAAAAGCCAGGGATACAGCGAGAGAAATATTGCCCTTGCTGTTTCGGGTTCCAGAAATACCGTTTCCGATGTTCTGAAACGGGCTGCTTCTCATCAGATCAGCTGACCATTAAAAGTCAACACTACGAATGCAGATCTGAAAAAATCCTGTATCCGCAGGTTTCTGACAGCCACAAACGTCTGCCAGATTACCAGCGCATCAGAAAAGAACTGATGCGCAATGGTGTAACAAAAAAGCTTCTTTGGACGGAATACGTCAATGAGTGCCAGATGGCAGGGGACGGTCCGTTGGTGTATTCCCAGTTTTATTATTACACTCAGCAGGATAAGGAAAAACACCGGGCAACCATGCATATTAACCGTAAACCCGGAGAGCAGGTTGAAGTCGACTGGGCTGGTAATCCTGCCCATATTACTGATTCTGTAACAGGCGAAATAAAGAATGCCTATGTCTTTGTTGGTGTCATGTCCATATGCTACAGTTTTTGAGCGGCGTTCCCAAAATCCTTGTGCTGGATAATACAAAGACGGCAGTCGTACATAATCACAACAGGAACGATCAGGAACTGAACCGCTCATACCATGAACTCGCTGAGTATTACGGCACTGCCGTTATCCCGGCAAGAGTACATCATCCCAAGGATAAACCAAATGCAGAAGGCAATGTAGGGCATGTATCCACATGGATCATTGCAGCCTTACGTGACGGACAGCTCTTTCACTTGAGGAACTAAATCGGTCCATTCAATTGAAATTGAAAGCTTATAATGAACGGAGCTTTCAGAAAAAGGCTGGTAGCCGGTTGAGTCTGTTTTGGGAAGAAGAACTGCCTTATCTGGTAAAGCTTCCAGCTGTTACGTATGAAACTGCAGAATGGAAACAGGCAACCGTACAGTATAATTATCACATAAGTGTAGATCAGATGTTGTATTCTGTGCCGTATTCCTATATCGGAAAAAAGGTCGATGTCTGGGTGACGGATTCGATGATTGAAGTTTACTATAAACAGGATCGTATTGCTTCCCACCAGCGCCTGAAAGGCCGGTCCGGGCAATACAGCACCGAAACAGAACACATGCCTTCGAATCGTCAGAAATATCTGGAATGGGATGGGGAGCGCTTTCGCAAATGGGCTGCATTGATTGGAACCAATACTGTAAAAACGGTAGATGCTATTCTTACATCCAAACCAGAGGAGCAAAGTATTACGGAGGTGGCAGCCATGTCGAATGAATCCACGATAAATAAACTTGTTGAGATGCATATGACCCCAATGGCAAATGCTTTCCAGGTGCAGCTTTCCGATCCAAACATTGGACGACTTTCGTTTGAAGAACGTTTTACGTTGATGGTTGATACCGAATACAACAGCCGGAAAACCAGTTGCCTGAAACGCCTTATCCATAATGCAGGATTCGATCAGCTGGAAGTTTATATTGGTGATATAAATTATACTTCCGGCAGAATGCTCGACAGAAATCAGATCGGACGTCTGGCAGGCTACGGATACATTGCAGATAAACGGAACATTTTTATTACCGGTGCTACGGGGTGAGGAAAAACATATCTGGTATGTGCCCTGGGGATGGAAGCATGTAAGCAGTATTACCAGACTTTATACGTACGCCTTCTGGATCTTCTGATTGAATTGTCAGATGCCAGAAGAAATGACAGCTATGATAAAGTGTAAAAAAAATACACGAAACCTGCCCTGCTGATCATTGATGAATGGCTCCTGCTTCCTTTGAACCGTGAACAGCAACCTGATATTTTTGAAATTCTGACAAGGAGATATCATAAAAGATCCACCATTTTCTGTTCCAAACACAGGGAAGAAGGCTGGTACCAGCAGTTAGGCGAAAACGACGCACCTCTCACCGATGGAATCTTTGACCGGATTGTTCATGATGCTTATCGGATCGAGATTGAACCAATTGATCCGTCAAAAGATATTTCCATGAGAGAAATCTACAGTTTTCCAAGATAAGTAAAGCGGTGGCTCAGTTCATTTCGGACAGGTGGCTCACACCACACCGGAATGGCGGCTCCGCCGCACCAGAATATTCAAATAATATGAAAGTGAGAAAGTATATGTATCTAAAACTTCTGAAACATAAAAGTTTTATGGCTTTTTGGGGAACGACCACTTTTTTTCGATTAGCATCGAATATTCTTCAATTTGCATTAGCAATTTATGTTCTTGACATGACGGGCTCTGCTTTTATTTATTCCACAGTTCTAGCGATTATTATTATACCGCGAATTATTCTTTCATCGGTTGCAGGATATATTGCTGACAGGAAAGAGTGTTTACAAATTTTAAAATGGAGTGTTCTAGGATTATTTGTTCTGATGGCATGTTTTTGGATTATTCATGTATTCTTGATGCCGTTAAATATTTTGTTGATTTATGTTTTAGTAGTTTGTCTGGAGTTGTTTGAAACCCTTATTGCACCTTCTGAAGGAAAAGCTCTCATGTGCATCGTTTGTGAAAATGAACTTGCGGCAGCAAGTAAAATTTCTTCCCTAGATGATGGAATAGTAGAGATCTTATCACCAGCCGTAGGAAGTCTTTTTTATGGATTATTAGGGTTAACGAGCGTCTTGATGATAACTATGACACTTGAAGGAATTTCATTTTTGTTAACATTCATGATTCATGTTAAATCTGGATATATATCATATGAGGAGGAAAACAAAGAAAAGAATGTATTTTCATTGACTCAAACAATTAGTGCATATAAAGAGGCTGCCCTCTACTTAAAGAATGAGAACTCCATAGTTTATCTTCTATTTTTCGCGCCTATTTTTAATTTCTTTGTCAACCCTCTATTTTCTGTTACGACATCTCATTACATAAGGATATCAATGGCTGCTAGTATGGAAAAGTATGCTATGTTTAATTCTGCTCTAGGAATTGCTTCATTAGTTGCTCCGTTTATTGCCATGGTGTTAATTCAAGATGAAGATGAAAAAAAGGCTAATATGATAAGTTCTCTTTTTTGTGCTGTTATTTTGTTCATGCTGACTTGCTTTTTACATTTCAAAAGTTCACAAATATCACCAAGCAATTTATTATATAGTGTAACGATAATTATGATGATTTTGGTCGTGGAAGTAACCACTATGAGCATTGCAACTTCTATCACGCTAAAAAAACGTATTCCGGAGTATATAATGGGACGAATATTATCCATAATTCAATTGTGTGCAACTATTTCTGTGCCAATTGGACAGCTGTTTTATGGTATATGCGCCGATTGTTTTCCAATTACATTTTCTTTTTTAATCTCTTCTTGTGGGCTTGTCTTTTCTTTTATTATAATGAAGAAATTTTATAAGAAAAGTATAAAAAATAAGAAATGATAAAAATATTATCTTAACATAAAAAAATATAGTGAAAATAAAGAATTTCAAAATGATGTTGGATAAATTATTACATATTAGTGTGAGATAGAAAGCATTTTTAATATATATGGAGAATTTTGTGCGCACCTATATACAAAATTGGTTTGAAATGAATTACAACTGGCTGTATAAAAAGTAATTTATTAACTGCTAGGAACTGAATATTTAAGGAGGGAGAGTTATATGTCTGGAATTTTATTGTTTTCTCCGCATCCAGATGATGTAGAGTTTACTCTCGGAGGCACAATACTTAAACATAGTATATTATATCCTGTAGAGATTGTTGTTATGACTGACGGTGCTGCCGCTGCAAATGGTTCAAGCAAATTACGTCGATTAGAATGTGAAAAGATAAGTTCACTGTATCCTAATATTCATTATACGTATATGGATTTTAGTGACATGGGAGTTGAAAAAAATAGTAAGGAACAGCAAATTTTAATAGTACGAATAATTCGACAAAAAAAACCGGGAATAGTAGTTGTTCCATCTGAATTTGACATACATCCTGATCATGTTGAAACGAAAAATCTAGTAGAGAGATGCGTTGAGATGGCTTCGTGTACTCGATTTATTGCAGAAGCAGGTCGTCCTTATAATTGTAAATTTATTGTAAGCTATCGTTTTCCGGGAAAAAGTCGCAGAATATTTGACACTACACCTAAATTATATATTGATGTCAGTGAAGTATACGATAAAAAAAGAACTCTAATCCAAATGTTTAAGAGTCAAATTAGCAATAAGGAAAATGCTATAAAAACAGAAATAAATACAAATTTATTGTCAGTTATTGAAGCGAATGATATATTAAATGGTAGTAAAATTGGGACACAATTTGCAGAAGAAGTTAGTTTAATTAAAGGATACTTAGCAATAGACAATTTATTTCGTATACTTTTTTAGAATGCTGGCAAATAGCATAAAAGAAAGCTTGGTTTTTGCAGAGATATTTCCAGGTGAAAAATTTCCGCATTTTATTGTTGATATAGTACATGCCCTGTCTTATTAAGGGACAGTTCCAAAGCATCTTATCTAAGACAATCTGAAAGTAGCTGTTACCAGGCACTGTAAATATGAACTGGTGCTCCAGGTATCCTTTTTATGTCTGGAGATTTTCTATGATATGTAAGCGTCTCAAAACATGATGTAGTGACTTATCTGCCCATTCTTGATATACTGTAAATCATTACATATCAAGGAGGAACTGAATATTCTTGTTCGGTAACACCGCTAGTCCAGCAGATGGGAAAACGCCTGTCCGGGCTGGCGGGAACCGCTTATGCGAGTTTACTCGCGTAATGTTTTGTCTAAGCCATAAACCTCCCGCATTGAGATGTCATGTTCGGTATCAATATTTGTAATGTTGATGCGATAACTGTCATGGGCAATACGGTCAATGATTGCATCTGCCAGTGGGCTGTCATCCCCACCCAGTTAGTCGTACCATTCCTTGAACTCATACTGGGAGCAGAAAATCGATGAAAATTTCTTGCGTCTCCGATGGAGGAGTTCGAATATATCCCTTTGTTCTGATTCCGTTGGTTTCAATAGGAGCCATTCATCCAAAATCAGGACAACAGGATTGGCATACTTAGCCATTCCCTTTTTGTAGCTGTCTTCTGTCCGTGCCATCTCCAGATCAATAAGCAGATCAGGTAGACGGACATATTTGGTATGGTTTATGGATAACGAACAGGATCCCCTTTTAGAGTCCCTGGATGATGAAGCAGAGACAGAGAAATTTAAAATTACGTTTTCCAGCCTGCAGGCAGACTGTGACCAGATGATAGGGGATATTCAGGAAGAGTGGATTTCCAAGTGTTTTGACCTGTTTTTCGTTGCAGCAGAAGCTGGGAATCATCTTGGTTACGATTCCTAGGAGCAGGATTATTTTGGAATCGATAGAAGTGAGGCCTGGACCGAAGATGAGGAAAAAGAAAAGTTAATGCGGCTTACCAAGAGTGAACTGATTGCGGCAATGCACCAGTGTTTTAAGGTCTATCAGTCTTATGTTGAACCTCAGTACCGGTATGACAACTTGACTGCGACCATGGCATTTGTAAAAGGTGAGCATACGGACTATCTGGGAATTGTAAAGAAAATTGAAAAACTATATGAAGCGGCCAGTAAAGAACAGGGGGCTTATGCAAAATACACAAAAGCCTGGCAAGAGCTTGAACGCTTTGCAAGGGAAATCCCGAATGAAGTATGGATATTCTAAGGAAAGATGAGTGAGGAAGTGTGCATGGCAAGGGTATTATACGATTTATGTAAAAAGGACGGAACGGTGATGGTTTACTCCATCACCGGCCTGGAAGTGGTGGAAACAATCGGATGTAAGCTGCTGGATGTTTACAATTCTGCGTGTTATGGACATCTGATAAAGCATACTTATTCTGCGGAGATGATTGACCGTCCGCTAAGCTGGCAAAAAGATATTGTCCTTCTGACGGAATATAATCAAGTTCGCAAGGAATTTCTAC
Organism: Ruminococcus sp. Marseille-P328; assembly: GCF_964249465.1. Taxonomy (NCBI): domain Bacteria; kingdom Bacillati; phylum Bacillota; class Clostridia; order Eubacteriales; family Oscillospiraceae; genus Ruminococcus; species Ruminococcus sp. Marseille-P328. The sequence continues at coordinate 29,144 of NZ_CAXUBQ010000035.1, forward strand.
TGAAGCATAGACGTACACAGGGATCTTGACATCTTGTTCCCAAAATACAAAAATGAGTTTATTCAGAAATGGCAGGGAATGAAGGACTAAAATAATGTCTTTATTTCAAGCTCAATGCAGATAATTTTTGAAATCATTAACATAAACTTTGATTGCAAAAATGTAGCCTATCACCTATAATACTTATTAAAGAAATAATCGGTATCAGCACTACAATCAGTGTATGAATACAAATACTCTTAAGAAAGGGGGATTTTTTATGAAAACGAATCGTGTGTGGAGGGTTCACATTTCCTAAAATCTAACCCTCCAAATAAATTCTGGAGGAAATAAAATGGAAAATCGAATTACTGTCCGTGAGGCAGTCACGCAAACCGAAGTTGCCACTTTCTGGGAACAGCTTTATAATTACTATAATCGTGATATCTTTCCTGATTCTGATGATGAGAGAGATTATTTCCTTGGTGCTGAATATCGCCAGCATATGGAAACAATTCATAACAGGCTGCAGGATCGCTGTTATTATCTGCTTTTTTATCAGAAAGAGCAAAATGTAGGAATTGCAATGCCTGTGATTTTTACAAGCGAGGATGGAAAATGTTTTATTATGGAATTTTGTGTTTACCCTGAATTCCGTGGAAATGGTATGGGAAAAGAATGCGCCAGTGTACTTCTAGAGTGGGCTGAAAAAAATGGTGCACTTTATGCAGAACTGAACTATGGCGGTGATATTTGCCGAAAAGATTTTTGGCAAAGCATAGGTTTTGTCCAAAATGGTTTTGATCAATGGGGAGATCCCTTAATGCTCTTTCCGCCAAAAGAAAGCATTCCAATCTCAGTGGAAATACTCGCGGATCCCGAAGACTGGCAACTTCAAAAACTGGAAAATGGTTTTCGGGATGAAGTCGGAGTTTCTGTATTAACAGCAGAAATGCGTAGCAGGCTTACTAATGCTATACAAAACGGTGGAACCACATTTTTTCTTGCCAAGCGTGGCTACCGAGCAGTTGGAATGTGCAGTGTAACTAGATATTTCTCTTCTTCTATTTGCTATGAGATAGGAATCTTGTCTGATCTCTATGTAGAGCCGGTGTTTCGCAAAAAGGGTATTGCGCAGATGTTATGCAAGGCAGCAATGGATTTTTGTAAGGAAAACAATATTACAAATTTATCTGTTTTTTGTAATTCTCAAGAAGAAAAATTATTTCAAGATCTTAATTTCAACCCTATTTTGGACATTATATTAATGCATTTTAATTAAGACGCATTTTTTTTGGGGGGGGGCTGTCGGTTAATAGCAAATTTCGGCATCCCCAGTAGTAATTGAAAGGATCCCAACAGGGACAGGGCTTATTAGCCTTCTACCTTGCGAGGGATCCTTTTTTCTATGAAAGATGGAATTTATTTTGTAAAGGTCAAACCGCTCGCCTTTTACTCAATCTATTTTTAGTGCATACTTGAGAAAAACAACAGATTTTTTCAAGGAGATACTAAAAACCATGGATCAATGTACAGTAAACGGTAGAACACCGGTACCTTGACAAATATCAGGCCGCTTTTAGCGGCTGTATCATTTTTTCTCTGCCTTCTTAGGTTTTCGGATATGCGCTGGCAGTGTCTTTGACCAGGGCAGAAGTTCTTCGAGGAAATCTGTATTTTTATCGCTTGTATGTTTTGGAATCTCCGTCAGCAGATATTCAAAGTAATCAAAAGGCTTCAGGTTATTCGCTTTTGCTGTTTCTGCGATGCTGTAGATGATTGCAGAACTGGAAGCTCCGTTGATCGTATCGATCATCTGCCAGTTCTTACGGTTATGTTCTTAAGCACATAACCGTAAAAACTGGTAATTAAGATCATCCAGTATTTCAGAAGTCAGTTTTTTCCCTTTAAACTCATAAAAAGCATCCCGTTTTGGGTTTTGTCCACGGGTCAGCCAGATAAAAGCAAGGTCTCTTTCACAAAGTTCTACAATACGGTCAACAGAACGTACCCCGCGCATGTTTGCGTAAGTAACTACAGCATACATCATGATTGGGTTATACCCGGTTCTTCCCTTATCTGAATAATTGGCCAGCAGGCCGGAAAAATCTAAATCCTCCATCACTTTTTTCAGGGTATAGACTGGATCGTCGTCGAGTAAACTCAATTCAAAGAAACTAAAGTTAATTTTCTGTTGCCCTAATTCAAAAAAGTCTGTATAATAATTAGTTGTTAGCATAGTTACATTATAACATGTAACGGAGAGAAAGATGGTTGTCGTTAGCCATCTTTTTTTCTTTTTATAATAAAATAGGGTAGAGGGAGAATAAATTTTCCTCGCCCCTCCCATTGAACCGCACGTACGGGTCTCGTATACGGCTCTACAACTTATATTCCAACTTTAACTAAGTAGTAGGGAGACCGTTTCAAGTTTTGTGTAAACGTTAAAAACTGATATAAGATTTGTGAATAGTTACAAATGGGCAGAGCTGAT
>NZ_CAXUBQ010000036.1:0-29001 GCF_964249465.1 Ruminococcus sp. Marseille-P328
ATAACAAGCCCCAGCAAAAAGCCGGGGCTAATACTTCAATTATTTTAGGACATTTTCAAAAACGCTTGACAGAGGTTAATTTGTCTGTTGCTCTTCCTTCTTTTTCTCAGCTGAAGCTTTCATCTCAATCTTTTTCTTTCTCTCATTCTCTTTTTCCAGATATTTTTTCTTCTCTTTATTAAGCTCTTTTTCCGCCTCATCGCGCTCGCGGCTGAGCATTTCCCTCATGGATGCCTGGGCCATTCTGAACTGTTTTTCAAAATAAGCGTTGATCTCTGCTCCATACAGCAGCAGATTCATACAGATATACAGCCACAGCATCACCATGATCAACGCAGTCAGGCTTCCATACATATTGCTGAAGCCTGGAAACATGTCAAAATAAATAGAAAAGAAATAGGAAAACAGGGACCACCCTGCTGCAATCAGAAGAGCTCCCGGCACCTGACTTTTAAAAGTAGCTTTACGGTTTGGAAGCATTTTATACAAAATCAGAAAGATCAGAAACAGTCCGGCAAATACAAGCGCCGTCCTGGCTCCAATGATCTTTCCGATAATTCTCCCAAGGAATGGAACGTACTTTCCTGCCATAATCTGAATCTGATTTCCAAGAACCAGAAGCAGAAGACTTGCAATAATTGCAATGCTGAACAGAAATGTATAAACAACTGCATACATTCTGGTAATCAGCCAGTTACGGGTCTCATGGACGTGATAAATGCTATTCAGTCCGTTCGTAAGGGATTGCATGGCTTTTCCTGCAGACCACAATGCCATGATAGCAGAAATCGGAACTACCGCCGTGCTTCTGCCATATACTTCTGATACAATGGTAAGCACAAAATTCTGTATATTGTGGGGCACAAATGCCCGGATGGTTTCGCTGACCATATTGTATGTTAAAGGTGTATATCGAATTATAGTCGTGAGAAACAGAATAAACGGAATAAAAGACATAATCAGGAAATATGCTGCCTGTGCCGCATAAGCTCCCACATGGTCTCCATTTGCCCTGTCCATAAAACCGAACAGAAGCTGGAGAACGCTCTGTTTTTCTTTCTTCTTATCCATATGATTGCTCCTGTTACATTTTCGTAATCATTTTTTGTATCATATCACGAAACATGCTTTCTGTCTACTTTTTCCTGGTGTTACTGTTCTTTCCGTTCACAGCAACAATTACTGTTCACTCCATAATCAGTAAACGCTTCGCGATGCACAAAAAGACGAACCTTCCTGTGACAAGCACAAACAGCAGCGTTTGCTGCGCAAACTTAATTCTCGGGTTTTCTGTGAACTTTGTTCACAAAAATACCTTGCAAAATGTCATGTTTCCCGCTTTGACAGGTTATTCCCCACCACTTCCAACGTAATATCCTTAAAAAAATAATTTAGGATATCCTGCCAGCCATAGCCTTCCCTGGCCATTTCATTTGCCCCGTTCTGGCTCATTCCCACACCGTGTCCATACCCTTTCCCCTGAATCTGTACTGCCTTACCGGATTTCACGTTCAGTTCAAAATAGGCGCTTGGCAGAAGATTACTGCCGTTCACAATACTTCCATCTTTTTCTGTAATCAAACACCCTGCCGGGGAAAGAAATTGCCGTATTTCATATTCGCCTTCCAGCTGTATACTTTTATTTTCCGTCACAATCTCCATTCCCGTAACTGCACCACTGATATTCTTTTTAATAACCTGAAGTCCTATAAATTTCCCACTGCCTTCCAGATTTCCCGATCGTTTCTCCAAAGTTTCCCAGGGAATTTCCACGCTCCAGCTGCTCCATGGCATATTCTGGTCAAAATCACATTCTACACTTTTCAGATAAGCTGCTGACCTGTCTGCTCCCCATATCTCATCTGTGCTTGTCCTGCCTGCTGATGTAGAAAAATAATAAGCCGTAATCGGTTCTCCATTCTGGCATAGGATCTGACCTTTTGTATCCTGTACTGCTTTATTTGTTCTTTTATCTGCCCCAAAATTGTTGTAAACCTGATAATTCACGCTGTCATCTACATCCGCCCCATATTTTTCCAGACTGTTTTCCTGTATCTGGCAAACTGCATAGGTTCTGGCACATACTGCCTGGGCCATCAATGCCTGTTCTTCATAGGATGCAGGCATTTCACTTGGGACTACAGCTTCCAGATAAGCTTCCAGGGACAATTCATTAATAATCAGCAGCCCCTGCGCTGTCTTTTTAATTTCCAGAGTTCCATAATAAACAGGAGGATTCTGAGCTCTTTCAATAGAGGGAATCGCAATGCCATCAGTTCCCCCGTCCAGAAGCAGACTATCATTCTGGAGCTCCTGTGAATCCGGGGTGTAGGTATGTTCTTTTCCTTTTTGTTCTATGGTTACTGACTGGTGATAACAGGATTGCCAGGACGAGTCTGTAAGCAGAACGCGAATGGAAGGCTCTCGTTGTTGCACCTTGTTTTCGTCAGTTTCCTTTTTCTTTTCTTTCTGCTCCCTTTTGGCACTTTCTTCACTCCTCTTGTTCATTTCTGCGGCTTTTCCAAACAAAAGCAGCCAGCCCAGCAGTACAATCAGAAAATAATTCAATCCATAAAAAAATCTGGTCTTCTTCATACAAAAGTATATGAAGAAAACCAGACAAAAATATCTGTATTGTAATTATTTTCTTACGTCAAATTTATATGCGGTAAAAGACTGATACTTCTCACCAGCTTCAAGTACTGGTGAATGGAATGCTTCCACATTTACTGCATTTGGTTCAACCTGTGTCTCAAGGCAGAAGCCTTCACGCTTGTTGTAAACATGTCCATTCTTACCCTTCTCATCAATAACAAAATTACCGGCATAGAACTGCACACATGGACAATCCGAAATCACATCCATCGTAATACCAGAGGTCTCATTGTAAGCAACTGCAACCGTTCTCCGACTGCCTTTCGCGTAATTGTCAGTCACATAATTGTGGTCATATCCACCAGTGTACTTCAGCTGCTGGAAGTCTGCCTCAATTTCCTGGCCAATCTTTTTCGCCTTATTAAAATCCATAGGAGTACCCTCTACTGCTGCATATTCGCCTGTAGGAATAGAGAACTCATCCACCGGATTATAATCTCTGGCATGGATCGTAAGATATGTATCAAGAACCTTGCCGCTTCCCTCCCCTGTAAGGTTGAAGTAGGAATGGTTGGTCATATTTGCCAGTGTCGCCTTGTCACTGATTCCGCTATAGTAAATCTGCAGGGTATTGTCCTCTGTAAATTCATATGTAACAGACACCTGGAATTCTCCCGGGAATCCATTCTCGCCATCCGGGCTGATTCTAGAAAAAGTAATGGCATTTTTGTCAGAATCTGTATTCTTAACAGTCCAAATCTTCTTCTCGAAGCCATTGGGGCCGCTGTGAAGATTATTGTCATTCTCATTCTTGTCAAGCTGGTATTCCTGTCCATAAAGGGAAAATCTGGCACCTGCGATACGGTTTCCGCTTCTTCCTATGATCGCACCAAAGAAGCAGCCATTTACTTCGTACTGCTGAACATCGTCATAACCAAGCACTACATCTGTAAGCTCCCCATCTTTGTCTGGAACGCAAAGCTTCACAAGAATGGCACCGTAATCCATCACTTCTGCATATGCACCGGATTTATTCTCCAGATGGTATAAAGTAATCTCTTCCCCAGAGGTTAAGTTTCCAAATTTCTTTGCTGTAACACCCATATTACCTGCCTCCCTGTTCTAAAAAATCCCAGAATGCCGTTCCCTTTCTTTTGACGCCTAGCTAACCGCTAGGTGGGTATCCTCAACAGGACTTCTGCCTACCACAACGAGAGGTCTGACATCCGCACTGCGATATTGGATTCCCTTGATGTCAATGTAGGTTCAAAAATAAAAGGGGCCTCGCACATCCCAGGATTCATTTTTCTAAAAATAATTATACTCTAGTATATACTGTTTTTCAACAGAAAATGCACAAATTCTTTTTACTGATTTTTAACTGATTTTTAGAATCTCTTTCACAGTTGCAGGCATATCTTCTGCATCTACTACCCGGTCATGAAGTACTGGTGCAGTACGGATATCGTTGACTGCCTTCGGAACTGCCACCCCGGAAAGCTTCTCAAGTGCGTCTGCAAGCCCGAAATCATCCAGATTCTCATGTCCCTCGGAGATTGCATCCATAACACTTCTGGTAAACTTGTATGGACTTGCTGTAGAAGCAATAACTGCCGGAATCTTATCTCCGGTATCTTTCACATATTTTTTGTATACGCCAGCAGCAACTGCAGTATGTGTATCAATCACATAATCACTTGTCTTATATACTTCGCGGATAGCTTCCTTCGTCTCTTCTTCGGAGCAGTAGTTTCCATAGAAATCCTTCAGCTGGGCTTTCATCTCAGGTGTAATAGTGTATTCACCACCCTTGGAAAGATTTTCCATAAGTTTTGCACACTCCTCAGGATTTCCGCCTGTAATGCGATAGATCAGGCGCTCCAGATTGCTGGAAATCAAAATATCCATAGATGGAGAACTGGTAAGGATAAAGTCTCTCTTTCTATTGTATGTACCTGTGGAGAAGAAATCAAACAGAACCTTGTTCTCATTAGAAGCACAAATCAGCTTGTTCACCGGAAGTCCCATCTGTTTTGCATAAAATGCTGCCAGAATGTTTCCAAAATTTCCTGTAGGAACTACTATATTGATCTCCTGTCCGGCTTCGATCTTGTTCTGGCGCACCAGCGCAGCATATGCATATACATAATAAACGATCTGGGGAACAAGACGTCCAATGTTAATGGAGTTTGCAGAAGAGAACTGGAATCCAGCCTGGGAAAGCTCTGCTGCCAGTTCTTTATCATTGAACATTTTCTTTACAGCTGTCTGGGCATCGTCAAAATTACCTGTGATACCCACAACGTAAGTATTGGCACCTTTCTGGGTTACCATCTGCTTCTCCTGGATCGGGCTTACGCCATGTTTCGGATAGAATACAATAATCCTGGTTCCCGGAACATCGGCAAAACCTGCAAGTGCTGCTTTTCCAGTATCTCCGGAGGTCGCAGTCAGGATAACGATTTCATTTTTTACATTATTCTTTCTTGCTGCAGTCGTCATAAGATATGGCAAAATGGAAAGTGCCATGTCTTTAAATGCAATTGTAGGACCATGGAAAAGTTCCAGATAATATGCCCCGTCAGCTTCCTTAAGAGGTGCGATCACATCTGTGTCAAACTTCTTGTCATATGCTCGGTTGATACAAGTGCGCAGCTCTTCTTCTGTAAAGTCAGTAAGAAGGCGGCTCATTACCTGATAAGCAGTTTCCTGATAAGTCATTCTGGAAAGTTCATCCATAGAAACATCAAGTGCCGGAATCTGTGTTGGTACAAACAGTCCTCCATCTTCAGAAAGTCCCTTTAAAATAGCCTGGGAAGCGGTTACCGGTTCTCCTTTTCCTCTGGTGCTCTGGTACATTACCTGCATTTGTTATTCCTGCCTTTCGCTTATTGTTATGAGGTACACATTCCGGAATCTGTAACCTTCCGACAGTCATCCTCTCTTTGTTATCATATTTTAACTTTACAGGTATTATACATACTTCACCGTGCTAAATCAACACCCAATTTGAAAAAGCCACCTGGAATTGTAATTTCCTGGCGGCTTATATCTCTTTATTACAGAATGTTACTGTTATTAAAATATTATTTTTTCACCATCTGAACAACATTTGTGTCATCTTCTGAGGTTTCATTCTCAGTGTTCTGTGACTTAGCTTCATCCGGGTAGGTGTAAAACTCGTGAACACCATATTTAAATAATTTTTTTAAATCCGTATCAAACCAGGACACGTTCTTTTTGTCCGCAGCAGAACGCTGAACAAAGAACAGAGCTCCTTCTGAATAGTCAGTTCCCTCTAATGCCTGTTTCACAGCTTCCCTGGTCTCATCTGTTACCGTTACTTCATAAAACTTACCATCGTAAACAGGTGAAAACTGAGGAATTCCATTTCTCTGATCCAGAATAACACCTGTAATGGTATCTGGAAATTCCTCATGGGAAAGGCGGTTCATAATTACATTTGCGATTAGTACACGACCTTTAATGTCCTCTGTGCCCGCCTCTGCCTCTACTATATGAAGCAGGTTATCATAATCTGCGTCCGACATGATCTTCGGATTTGCAGACATGGATACTGCAGCTGCATCAAGGCTCGCAACTGTATCAGCCATAGAGTCCCCTACATTCAGCTCATCCACGTTTCCTTTTATCTGCTTCACGCGCTGGCCTACCATGACTCTCTCGCATGAAGTTCCAATTCTTGTTACAGATGTTCCTGCTGAAGGAGTATCTGCAACACTGGTTACCATACCGGCAATTCCGGTAGGCAGATCATACTCTACACTTCCAAGGTCAGTCCAGGCATCCGCGGATCTGTTCTCTTTGTCCGAAGCTGCATATACCTGGCTCCGTGGACCAAACTCCGCCACCTTCGTTCCAACTGCCAAAATCATTGCCAACGTGGCGCAGGCGCTAAGAGCTATAAAATTATGTACAAGAGCATTTCCATTCTTTTTTTTCTGGGCATCGCTCTTGCAAGTTGTTACATGTTGTAAACTTCTTTTTAATTTCATATTCTTCTTTCCTTGCACTTCTGTTATGTTTTGATTTCTTTTATTATTTATTCTGTAACATTTCTGTAATTTATAGGAAAATTATATTTAATAAACTCCAAAATGTCAAGTTTTTTTTGCTTTCTATAGCTTTTTTCGCTAAAAACAGGTAAAAAAAGAAAGGCAACAAGAAAGAAATAGGATGATTCATTCAAAAATCATGTAATATTTTTGATAAATTTACCCTGTTTCTATTTGTCCCCTTTTATTCTTAGGTATGGTTATTTCTCCCCTTCTTATGGATTTTATTATAGCTTTTCTTTTTCTGTTCGTCAAACCTTTTTTATCGCCGAATTCTGACAAAAAGCGCCGTTACCTTTCAAAGCAGCAAACCACCGCACAGTCTTTTTTATGAACTGATTTGCGGTGGTTTGTCTTTTTGTTATCAAATATGCTTCTTATTATAAATAAGGTTTAAACAAATCTCTCAGCGGTTATTAATTGCTGTTACAAGTGCATCAATGGAAGCACGGATAATATCCGGGTCTACGCCTGCTCCCCACGCCATAGTTCCGTCAGGTTTCTTGATTCCAACATATGCTATAGCCTTGGAACTGGAGCTGCGCTCTAACGCATGTTCCTGGTATACTTCCAGAGAATACTTCAATTCGTATGCTTTCTTCAGGGCATTGCTCACTGCGTCAAGACGTCCATTTCCCACAGCCTCTGTGGTAATTGTTTTTCCATTAAATGTGGAGGTTACCTTAGTTGTAATTCCCTCGCTCGTCTGCTGGAAGTGCACTTCATTAATGCTGTACGGCTGTCCCACATTCTCAAAAGTCTTTTTGAACAGATCAAAGATTTCATCTGGATGAAGCTCTTTATGAAGGTGATCAGAAACACCCTTGGCTGCGTAACCCATTGCCTCACGCATTTTTGGCGGAAGGTTCAGACCGTATTTTGTTTCCAGAATGTAGCCTACGCCGCCTTTGCCAGACTGGCTGTTGATACGGATAACATCTGCATCATAATTACGTCCAACATCTGTGGGATCAATTGGCAGATACGGAACTGTCCAGCGGTTCGGATCTTTTTCCTCGATCCAGTGCATACCTTTGGCAATTGCATCCTGATGGGAACCAGAAAATGCTGCAAAAACAAGTGCTCCACTGTATGGACTTCTCTCTCCAACTGTCATTCCCGTGCAACGCTCATACACCTCGCAGATGTGAGGCATATCGGAGAAGTCAAGCTTCGGATCTACTCCCTGGGAATACATGTTCATTCCAAGTGTTACAATATCAACATTACCAGTACGCTCTCCGTTTCCAAAAAGAGTTCCCTCGATGCGGTCTGCTCCGGCAAGAATTCCCATTTCAGAATCTGCCACACCACAACCTCTGTCATTGTGAGGATGTAAGGAAACGATTACATTTTCACGGCGAAGCATATGTTTGCACATATATTCAACCTGACTCGCATATACATGCGGCATGGAATGCTCCACTGTTACCGGAAGGTTGATGATACATTTGTTGTCCGGAGTCGGCTGCCATACATCGATAACCGCATTGCAGACCTCAAGGGCATATTCCGGCTCAGTTCCTGTAAAGCTCTCCGGACTATACTCAAACTGGAAGTTTCCTTCTGTCTGTTCAGCCAGTTCTTTTAATAATTTCGCACCTTCTACGGCAATCTTTAAAATCTCTTCTTTGGATTTCTTGAATACCTGTTCACGCTGTGCAACAGATGTGGAATTGTATACGTGAACAATAGCTTTGGGCGCACCTTTTACGGCTTCAAAGGTTTTACGGATAATATGCTCCCTTGCCTGTGTCAGTACCTGGATCGTAACATCTTCAGGAATCAGTTTGCGATCGATCAGAGTACGAAGGAACGTATACTCTGTCTCGGAAGCAGCTGGAAATCCTACTTCAATCTCTTTAAACCCAATCTGTACAAGAAGTTTGAAAAACTCAACCTTCTGTTCCAGGCTCATTGGGATGACAAGTGCCTGGTTTCCGTCACGAAGGTCTACAGAACACCATGCAGGTGCCTTGTCAATATAGTCCTTTTTTGCCCAGTCCATACAGATTTCTGGTGGAAGATAATACTGTTTTTTGTATTTGCTTACATTCATCATTTTTTATTCCTCCATATTGTAAATTTAATTTTTCTCTTTTCTGTGACGGAAGGATTCTTTGTCTGCTGGGTCAGAGCTCAGTCTGATAAAGCAGCTTTATGTGGTATTAAATTCCAATGGAATTACTATCACATAAAAAAAGTCCTCCAGCTCTGCACACATACAGGTGCAAGAGACGGAAGACATACATCTTACGCGGTACCACTCTTATTTCATGAATAGAATCCATACACTTATCGGATACGGGATTACTCCTTATATCCTTTCCCTGTAACGGTGGAATCCGGCTGTGTCTACTCTCGCTTCTTCTAATCATTCGAAGTAATTTCAGACAGCTGCTCCAAGGCGAGTTCTACAGTTTCCTTCCGTCATCTCACACCACCCGATGACTCTCTGCGCTCTGGTACCTGTGTACTACTCCTTATCAAAGCATTTCTCTTATATGTTCTTTGTGGTTATTACCTTAACATTTTTCAAGTCACTTGTCAATGACTAATCGGGGCAACAGGATTTGAACCTGCGACCTCACGGCCCCCAAATGACTTCCTTACTATACTCCTTAATCCCTTAAAAATCAAGTGTTTTTATTTGTTTGATAGTCAAATATTTTTGATTACCTTGATTACTTTTGTTATTTTACTTCAATATCTTCAATAATTTTTGTTTTATATTTCAAATCTGTTGTATCAAAAGTGTAATATTTTTCATTTACTTCTTCAGTATGACCAAGTAGAGAAGCCGCAACAGTTGTAGAGACTCCATTACATTTCAATTTAGAATTTACCGTTTTTCTGAAAGAATGAATTCCTCTATTTCTTATACCTTGCTGCTTGCATTTGTTCTTAATACAAGAAGATACCATTGGCGCATGAATCCTACCGTCTTTATTCGCGAATACCCATTCGCACAAAAATCCATTTGTCTGTTCGACGTATTTTATTGTATTAAACAGCTTCTCAATCTCTTTAGTCTTTGGGAAAACTCTGTCTTTCTTATTCTTAGTCTTATCAATAAAATACTCTTTTGTAATCCTATCGTATTTTTCAGACTTGTTAATGACGATATAATCCACCTTAATGTCTTCCCATTTGAGCGCAACAATTTCCCCTACCCTCATCCCTGTTAAAGAAGCTAACTGTACCGCATATGTCGGTATATAATCTGGTTTTTTCTCATGGTCAAGATCAAATCTCTCATGTAGACTGTTCAAGTCCAAATCAGAAAAAATCTTTTGCTCTAAAGGCTTTTCTTTTTCTACACAATACTGATAGAACTGTTTTGCTTGCAAGAATTCCATAGGATCACCAACAATGGCTTTATTCACTCTTGCGCTGTAGATTGTATTCTTAATATAACTGAATAATGTTTTACACGCCTTTTTGCATAGTTCTTTTTCTTTAACTGTTTTTACGATAAAAACCTTTATATCTTCTTCCGTCATGTCCTGAATATTCTTTTTTACAAATGGGGTGCCATCGAAATACCTTTTGCGATCTGTATTATATTTACATACGGTATTATGACAAACCAGAGAATCTTGGACACTACGCCAATGCTCATAGGCATCTTTAAAAGTTTTTATCTTGCGCTCTTCTTTGGGATTTTTGCGGTAATACTGAATCACTGCTTTTTCAATGGCTGCCTTTGTAGACCTTTTTACCTGTTTACGTCCATCTTCGCCATCCGGTAAATATGTATACCACTTTTGATTATTTCCTTGCCATATCTTATATTGATGATTTTGTAAAATTTCCGCATTCTTCATCATTTCAACTTGATCCTGCAAATGTGGTAAGTTGATGATACCATTTTTGATTGCAAAATTCAACATTTCCTGTTCATTTGATCCAAGTCCCATTACTGCTGCATTTGTTGTTTCCTGTGTTGCACAATTTGTTATTTCCATAAAAATTACCTCAATATATTCAAAAAGAGCTTCCAAGAAGCCATTTACCTGTTACAGTAATTTCTTCTTAAAAGCTCTTTGTTTTAATTCTAAAAAATTACATCATTCAAAAATCATTCATGAAGCATTTCACTTCAATGCAAACTTCTGAAATCTCTTACCTGTTTCTTGTCATGTGCCTGGATTTTCTTGTCCAAGTGTTTGTCAATTTCCCTCAGAATAGACTCTGTATCTTGCGCACCATCAATATAGAAGTTATTTACATAAGTGTTTCCACTTAGATTCTGAATATTTTGGATATTCTTTTCTATAGCTTTCGCCATTCCAGCATAATCAGGCATGTTTTTTTGTGTAGCAATAGTTGAATTATCTAACAACTGTTTCGTAAAATTAGCGTCAAACACCTTGTCTCCCTGGTTTAAAAATGTGAGCGTACCGTACTGCTTGGAAAAGACAGATTCCATGCCTTTCTCATTCACTCTGTAAATTCCAGATTTATTTACATAGTTTGTTCCAGAAGCATAACCGGTAATATTTGTAAGTCCAGACTGTGAAATCTCACTATCAGATAATCCGTAATGTCTTAATATTGAAGAAATAGCATTGATTGTTCCGGCTGTGGATAGTCCTGCATTCTTCACAGCATCATTAATAGCTGTAGTCATTTCTTCCATATTAGAGCTTATAGTATTAATCCATTTATCCAGATCTTCACTCATATCAGTAGACAGCTTATCCAATGAATCAGTCTGCATAGAATAAGCATGATCTACAATTGTGTCATTCAGATCATCTTTTGCAGATTGCAGCTGTTCTTGCAATTTTGCTTTTCTTGCTTTATCTTCTGCACTGGTGCTTCCTTCCAACGCTGCAATCTGGCGTTCCAACACTTCAATGTCCTTGGTCTTGTTTTTCAGTGTCTTGTCATAGTCATAGTAGCTTTTCTTAGCTGACAAAGCTTCTTTCCTCTTATCAATGACCTTGTTCAGCACATCTAATTCAGCCTGAGATTGGGATTTCACCAGTTCCAAAATAGAATTTCTGGAAGAGTATATATTTGCAGTTGTCGTCTTGATGTTTTCATCAACATCTTTCAACTTCTGGTTATATTCATCTTCACCAAACTTCCCAGCGTTGTAATCGTTGATAATCTGCTGTCTTTCCTTTATATAGGTTTTCAAATTTTCTGTTGAAGCCTGGATATCATCAACATCTAATGTAATTGCTAAAGCACCAGATTCCGTAAGAAGTCCTGTGTTCTTATCAATCTTCATATCATCAGAAATCAATGATTTAAGACCATCCAGCTTATCACGGAACCTGTCAACCTTTTCTGCAGCTCTTTCAAACTGTTCTTCGTAATAAACACCAATCTGGGATTGCTTCAATTCCTCAATTTGTGTGTCATAGTTTGCCACAGCATTTTGCGCTTCTTTGATTTTTGTCTGCATGTCCAACCATTCTTGTGAATTTTCCACGATTGTTCCAGCCTCAACGCCATCATTTAGCTGCTTCGTCAGTTCATCAAGCTCATTCTGTTTAATTGCCCTCTCAGCCTGAGCGTTGCTTATCTTAACATCATAGTCAGAAGATTTTTCGTAATCTCCGTGAGCTTTTGCCAGGTCTATATTCTTTTCCTGATATTTGCTCAATTGTTCCTGGTAACTCAAAAGTGCTTCGTAGTAAGTTTTTGCATTATCAAATTTCGTAGATACCGCTTCCACTGTAGCCTGAGCAGATTCCACCTCGGCTGTCATAAGGTTTTCATTAGCTTCTGCAAGAGCATTTGTGGCAATAGTTACATTCTCTTTCTTCTTTTTACTGTCTGCTAAGGCATTATTGTAGGCGGTCAGAATTTTCAACTGCTTTGCATCAGTGATTCCAGTTGTATCAATTTCTTTGCCAGTTGCAATCTTCTTTTTCTGAGCTGCTGTAAGATTCTTACTGTTTTTATATTTCTTCTGAAGCTTTGCAAGCTTTTTGTTAGCTGTTGTTTTCTGCTTCTTAGTCGTAGTCAAATTAGCGTTTGCTTGTTCCACAGCAACTTTTCTTGCTTCTTGTTCAGCCTTCTTCCCAGATACTTGTTCGTCAACCAGACCATTCATGTAAGAAAGAGAATCACCGGAATCATAAGCATTAAGCGCTGTATTCACATTAGACTTCATGGATTTATATGTAGAATTGGATGAATTGTAGTTAGATTTTGCCGTAGATAATTTAGATTTTGCAGATGTGGCTTTCTTATTCGCTTTGGTCTTGTTTGTCACAGCCTTATTATAAGCGTCAGCTTTTTTCTTCTGGGAACCTGACATACCAGTAGAATCAATTTTCTTACCAGCTTGAACCTGTTTCTTCTGTTCATCAGTAAGATTTGTTTTCAGTAATGATTTTGCAGTAGATTTAACCTTATTGTCTGCTTTTTTCTTTGCACTGGAAGCCTTCTTATTAGCAGTCTTCGCAGATTTCAACGCTTTATTATCCGATTTCTTCTGTTCCTGTACTTCAGCCAGATCCTCTTTCATTGTCTGCGCAAGAACAGCCTGAGTAGATCCTCCTTTGGTAGCCGCTGTTAATCTGGAAGATATAGCATTAATGCCATTATAACCGGTAGTCAAACGATCAATCTTCTTCTCAGCTTTCTCCGTAGGCATGTTAGCCCATTGCTCAAACAATTTCTGTTGTTCGTTTCTCAGATCAATAACAGCTTGTTTACAATCTTCTGCTTTCTCATACCAACTCTGATATTCCGAGATAGCTTCTGCTAAAGCTTTACCTTCATCAGTGCTAGTGTCCATATCTTCAATACGATACGCACCAGATTGTACTAATTTTTGATATTTCTTAGGAATGGAAACGTTGATTTCTCCACCATCACTATTGTAATAAGTGTATTTTTCAGCAACAGAATTAGCTTTCTTCATGTAAGCCAACTCTCCTTTGGTGTTAGAAGAGATTTCTTTGCTCATGGTTTTCATCTGTTTCTTCAACAAAGAGGTCTTTAATGCAGATGTGATATAATCCGTAATCTGATCTGATATTTTCTTGACCTTTTTCTCCCATGTTTCCAGCCTCGTAGCAACCAAGTCAAATGTTTTCATGGACTTTTTTGTGGTTTCTGTGGATTCTTCCGTAGCTTTGGTATGGCTCTGGGTCGCCTTGGTATCTGCATTGGTAGCACTGGTAGCCTTTGCAGTGTTACCACCGGATACGACAGATTTTTGTGCTTGCTTTACACTGATCCCACCTGTTACCATAGCATTGCCTGATACAAAAGCAGTACCGGATATATCAGGACTTGTACCGGATGCTAACGCGATTGCTCTTGAAGCTGTGAATCCATTGCTTAACAATTCCTCAGTCTGCACATGATTAAATACAATTGCTCCTTGTGGAATATTCACAAATTCGGCTCCGTTATCTCCAACTGTATACCATTTTCCGGTATGAGGATTTACGCACATTTCACGACCTAATTCGCCCACAAGAGTAGTTCCAGGACGCTTATTTCCCCAGTCACCATTAACCTTAGCAGTTCCAGATGCATGAGCTGTTCCATTCACGCTATTAGCTCCATTAGTAGGAGCAGAAGTGTTTCCCCAATTAATGTGTCCTACAGCCTGAAATTGAGTTTTTACCTGTGAAATATCATTACTCCACAACACCGTACCGTCACTTTTCTTTTGAGCAGCGGCATACGCGTCAACTTTTGTCGTATCATTATCCCAGTCAACTTCACCTTTTGCATCATGCTTTGTTTCTTGGAATCCAATAATAGCAGAATCATCTATACCGGCTTTTACCATGACTTCATTCGTAAGCTTATTGCTAATACTGTCCTGGATCGTATCAATAGAGGAATCATCAATGGAAAGTGTTGCTTTTACATTCGTATCAAGCCCTTTAATCTTATCTGCTACAGCTTCAACATTTGCCTGGGCTTCTGAGGTGTCCATGCCTAATGTTTCTTGCATCTGCAAAGTATTCTGTGCTGTCTGGAATTCTTGCAACAATCCAACAGCTTCTCCAATCTTACCGAAAACCTGGCTTACATCAACATTCATTACAGCTGGTGCTTCCAACTCTTGTTTCTGAGCTACACAATACTGAATTATGGTATTTGCCTGATCGACTTCTGATGAATCCACACCGACCTTTGCTTTAACACTGTTCATCTCTGATATGGTATCATCCAATGCAGAGCATTTTTCTTCCGTAGTTTCCAGATCAGACACATCAAGATTGATCTTCAAGTCTTCGTTTCCAGCAACACTACGTAATGCTTCTGAAGCTTCCGTGGCAGCTACAGCAATATCGCCCATGGTCTGAATACCTTCATCTGACCAATCGAAGTTGGCTCCAAATTCCTGCATCTCACCGAACATTGCTTGAACCATAGGCATTGAAAGATTCATGCCCTCGGCAAAATCTTCCATGGTCTTTCCACCTGCTACCTGGTAGTTTTCACCAGCTTCATCCAGAACCATAAGACCTTTATCCATTGCATTTTTGCAGAACTCTTCTATGTTAAGTCCGGCTCTTTCCCCATCTTCATTGTGGGTAAACAGATTGTCAATGCTGCTTAAATAGGAATTGATTGCATTTTCATCTGTACTATCAACCGTATCAGGAATAAGAAAATCCAAAGAAGCCTGGTAATCTTTACGTCCAACTCTACCATAAATGTCTGAATCTGTGTTATTTAATGTATCGTCAATCTGTTTGGATGCCGTAATTGCATCGTCAAACATATCTCCAGATTCAGAAGCATTCTGAGCATCCTTCCATTGTTGGTAAATACCAATGGATTCCATGAGTGAAGAGTTAAGCAAATCAAGCTGACTACACTGCTCCACAATTGCATCATTACTTGCCAGTAATCCGTCAATTTGTTCCTGAATGCTCTCTGCGCTCTTTCCAGTAGCGTCCGTATTGTCCAATAGTTTCTGGCGTAATTCCTCAATTTGCTTGGCATTTTCCAGATACTCTTGTTGCTTCTGAGCTTTTGCAGTGTTATTGGTAGCAACCTGTTCTTCCACTTTTGCTTTTGTTAATTTTTTAACATTCTCTTCGCTAAGTACCAAACTTCCATTAACGAATTCCAAAGCCGATCTATAATCAGCCAGAGCGTCAGAGTTAAAATCATCATAGCTGACTGATACGCCAATAGCCTGAGAATCTAATGCCCCTTGTACAGCACTGATTTCTTGCAATAAGCTTGAACTGTCCTCTTTCGCAAGATCAGAGAAGGACATATCCACATTGCTTGCACTATCAGCTACATTGTCCAATCCATCTGCGGACATATTGCTGATATAACCCAGATTTCCCAATGCCGTAATCAAAGGTTGAATCTCACTAGCAGATTTTCCAGTAATGATTCCTGCATTTTTAGCAGCTTCTACAAGATAATTAATGGAATCCACATCACCTGAAGCTACAGCTGCCTTAAAATCTGCATCATCCATATTTAACTTCTTGATCTCTTCAGCTACACTCTGTAAATGTTTCTGGAATCCATTTTCACCCTCACCGGATAAAGCCTGGTTGAACTCATTGGCTTTTATGGCAGCCGTGTTTAGCTGATCTCCAATCTCCTTAAATTGTGAGGAATACTTAGAGGCATCTGTGTTCATAAGAACCTGAACACTCTTGTTGATATCATCATAATATTGCTTTGCATCTGCAATCTCGTCTGCGTTCCCACCCGATATTGCGTCATTGTATTTATTTACCGCGTCTTCGTATTTATTTAACCATTCCAGCGCAGTCTTACCGGAATATTGTTGTTTATCGGAAAATAACTCAGCTTGTTTCGCCTGGTTGAAAAGATCCTGGTACTCTGACAGAATGTCATTAGCTTCATCCAGTCCACCAGCGGCATAATTGGATAAGCTTGTCAGTACATCACTCTCTCCATATTGCTCTTGGATTGATCTTATTTCGTTCATAAAATCATTCAGTGCATCCTTGGCTGTAGAAGCATCTGCTGTAAACTGAATTTCAAGATTTCCTGTTCCCTCCATGCCTTCTTGGAGCTTAAACACATCAGCACCGTATTTCTTTCTGAGCTTGGTGATTGCTTGATTGATGGCGTTTGACTCGCCAGAACCATTATCAGAATATTGTCCTAAATAAGCATGACGTTCTTTTTCCATCTGCTTCTCTGTTTCTTCAACACCTTTTTTATTCTCATTAAGGAACCGTTTGGATTCTTCAGTAGATAACTCTTTGAGTTTATTTATCTGTGTTTGAAGGCTGCCATTCACTAAATCTATGCCTTGCGCTTGATTACCGTAGCTCTCTGTTAAGGAATCCTGGATTTCCAACAGATCAGATTTCGCCTGGTAAGCCTCTTCTTCAGTCAGTGTACCATTATCAAGAGCTGTACGAAGTTCTGTAATTTTGTCAATATTGCTCTGTAATGAGGTATTATTATCCTCCCAAGCGTTTCCAGCTTCTTGTGCTTTGTCAACAGCTTCCTCAATTGATCTTTTATATGCGGAAAAAGCACTAACCACTGCTGCCACTCCTGCGGCTATCAAGATTAGTGGATTTGCTAACAATGTAGACATTAAGCCTGATAGCGCAGAACTCAATGAAACTGTTGCTCCGGTAGCAGTCGTTTCAGCACTTGCTAATCCCATAGAAGCAACCGCAGCACTCGCCTGTGCTTCAGTCATGCCTTGCCCCATCAGCACTGCTACTCTCTGTGCATCTGATAATGCTGTACTGGATAACACAAGTTTGGTCTGAGATTCTGATAGACCTTTTGTAAGATTAATAAGATTTGCCATATTAGATGTGTCAAATGTTCCAGCACTCTCCGCTGCTTTAACTAACTTCAAAGCATTTGACAAATTGGAAAATTCTTTTGTTGCACTGGTAACCATACTTACTAACTGACTAAGAGCATAGGTCGCACCAGCTGTTCCTAATCCAGCTAAAGCTCCTTTGAGAAGTCCTGTTTTCTCCGTGAAGTCTACAACTGCTTTTGAGCCATCCAGAAATCCCGCATATAAATCTCGAGAGATCACGCTAGAAGATAAAGATTCCAGGGAAGCTTTTAATGAATTAGTCTTTGCCTCAAGTCCTTGCAAATATAAGTCAAACTTTTGCTCACCATTGCCTTCTGAGTTAGCAGCAACATCAGTATATTTTTGTACACGGTCGTAGTTCTCCATGAGCGAATTGAAAAAGTTGTTATAATTTTTTCCGGCTAGACTGACACTTATGGCCTTCTGCTGTGCCTGGTTCAGAGTGTCCCATTTTGCAGCAAGAGCATCTAATACATCAGAAGCACTGTTGTATTCCGTCATAGTTTTTCTAAGATTAATTCCTACATTTGCAAGTGTGGTCTCAACATCAGATAATTTCTCAGTTGTTCCATCCTCATCAACCAATTCCAACTTACCTGTTTTGATGTTATACATCCTACTTAGAATACTTTTCATTGCACTACCAGTTTTTGCGCCACCTGCTTGCTGTACTTCAGACATAGTAGCTAAATAGCCTAGCAGTTTATTCATGGAAACTTCTGATTGATCCGCCAGAACTGCAACCCTTGACATACCTTCAGCCAAATCAGAAGAACTTACCGCAGCTGACAAATCAATCGCACTTATGGCGTCAATAACCGACTGAGCAGCATCCGTCTGCAATTTATATCCATTTAAACTTGCAGTTAAATATTTTGTTGCATCCTCCGCTGACATGTCACCAACTTTTGAAAAGATTACAGAAGACTTTACCAAATCATTAACTTCTTGTATGCTCTTTCCCTGACGAAGCCATGCCGTGGCACCCTCTGAGACCGTTTCGCCTATAGCGCCAAGATCCGCTCCGAGCGATACATAATCTTTCATCATACCGCTTACAACATTGTAAGATTTTCCTGTTGCTAATTGGAGTGAAACAATCTGATCGTCTAATGACTTAACCGTACTCACAGCTTCTTTCGCAGCGTCACCAACTTTATATATTGCATCAGTCAGCAAATTAGCAGCTGTAAATGTACTGAAAGCGTCTTTCAGTGTATTGCCAAAACTCTGGAACACACTTTGTCCCTGAACACCTGCATTATTAAGACCATTAATGATATTCTGCATCTCAGCATACCCGGATGTATCAATGGTTGGAACGCTATTTCCACCACTGTTCACAGCCCCCTCAACAGAGCTTCGCAGACTATCTGTATTAACCCTCAAGTTGATTTCAACGTCTGTAATCTGATTAACAGCCGCCTGAATATCAGCTGCCATTTGTTCTGAGTCAATCTTAAATTTAACAGGAAGCTCTACGTCTTTCAGTGCTACTTCCAGATCACTCTCCAAGCTCTGCTTATTAACTTGAATATCAACCTGTACTGGCTCATCCCCAGTGGCTAACTGACTAATAGCAGACCTCATCTGAGACAGCAACTCTTCATCATTGATCTTCACATTAATTTTTACTGCATCTTCCGAACCAGTAGCAGATTGAATAGCATTCCTTATGTCAGATACAATTTTCTCTGTGTTTATATCAACATCAAGGTCATATGTATTCTTCACTTCTTCTGAAGCACTCTCAATATTCTGCTGAAGCTTCTCTCGCATCTGGTTAGCCATTGCTATTACATTGTCAAATGCATCTGATTTAATCCCAGCTGCCTGTTCCGGTGACATATCTTGTGCAGATATAACCTGCGTCATGTCCTGTCGTGCTTGTGCTAATACTTCAAAGGCTCTTTTAATCTGATCCGCCTGGTTGGTAATATTATCCGCAAAATGTTCCGGGAACATGCTTGTCATTTCGCCCCAAATGGAGTCAATAGACACACCTTTGCTTGCATCTTTAACAATGTGACCTATATTATTGTTTAGAAGCTCCTTGTAATCATCACCGGACAAAGCTTTCTTCAGATCATCAGATATGTAAATCTTCTTATTTTTGAAATAATTATAAAATTCATCGTAAATTCCCATCTTTCCCTGAATGATATTGGCATTTTCGGCAACACTGTTTGCTAAGTCACTCAGCCCAGATATAAAAGCGTTACCCTTGCCACCCTGTAGATTGAACTCTTTGCCATTCCAAGTCTTACTTAGCTCTGACATTACACTGTTGATCTGGGATTTCAGTTTACTGATTGCAGACTTGTCCGTAATATTAAAAGCGTCAGCTAACTGTTTACTCAGCCCAGATGTATCAATTTTCGTGGCTTTCAGTCCTTTTTCAATACTCTTTGCCAAATTGTGTGCATCATCATTCCCCTTGATTTCAACATCAAGAGTTACTTTTTGATTTTTTATCGAATTAAGCTGCTCCTGGACTTTCGATAAATCCAGGTCAGCTCCAATTTGCATGATAAAATCACTCATAAATAGATTTCCTCCTTATTGTAGTTTTGTAAATATATTTATATGTTTTATAAATCAAAACTATATAAATATATTTATATGTTTTGATTTTGTTATAGTTTCATCGGGTTTTCATAAGATAATAAATATAAATAAACGTATATTTTTATATTTATATTTTCGAATAAACGTCAGATTTCACAGATAAAATAAGACTTTTTGATGTGTTTATAAATATTGGTAAGTCCAAAATATTGTACACTATAATAAATACCGGGGATTTCTCCCCGGCATAACTAATACAATTTTTTATGTCTTCTTTTATTAGCATTACTTATTTTTCTTCCTTTAGAGTTCATTGGTTTATAATCTCTAATAGACTCATAAACCAATCTAATAAAAAAGAAACAAACAGTAAATGAAGCTTGCAATAACATTGATATTATAGATTTTCTTTTCTTATTATGCGTCATTATTTCTCACCTCAATACCCTACGGCTTTTACTCCATGCTCAGCTTGTTCTTTGGTATACCCCTCAAATTCTAATTGTTCGATTAATCCATCTCTGGAAAAGCTCATTATATTTAAATATCTTTCTGCTGCTTTTTCCGCTTCCGAGTACCAATCTGCGCCGCAATTATCAGCAGCATACGTTGCTTCCTCAGTAGTATATTTTTCAAACTCTAATTGTTTGATTAATCCAGTATAGGAAAATGGCATTAATGATAAATAATTTTGAGCAGCTTGCAGAGCATTTCTTTCTCCCAAAGTCGCATTTTCACCGGCTTCGTTCTTTACTTCTGTATCTGCCACGTTTGTTCCATACTCCGTAATAGAACAATCATACAAATAATCCAATGCAGATATTGCTCCAGGTTTTAAAAATATGCCTTGAACAGTAACATGTTGCCCTTGTTTAAACTCCATAACATTTTCATCATCACTTCTTATAAACATCGCAAACTCATCATATTCAGGAAATTTTCCATCATCAGATAAAGATATCTCTATTCGATAAGCACCAGATTTTCTCACCCCATCTATTTGCCAATCCATTCCCTGCGGTAATTCAATAGTTTCTAATATGTAAGCATCTATTGACACATTATCTCCAGGAGAAATATTATCAAATTCTTTCATTTTTTCATCATATATTTTTTCTAATACTCCTTCATAGTATCTTTCCCCATCACTATCCTCTTCCGAATCTCCAAACATTTCTTCATGGCTCATTGAGTCTGTTTTTTCTTCTGCATCCGCCCATAATGATTCACAAATTGAAAAAACATCTTCAGTTGTCACATTTGTGTTAATTTTCTCCGCTAGTACAGATAAAGTTGTAGTTGAACTTACCATAAAAGCTGTTGAAACCACTAATAGTAACTTTCTCATCTTCTTCATGTGCATTGCCTCCCAATAATTTGATACAAATATTGTACCATCATTGTTTAGAATATGAAAGTAATATCTATTATTTAGCCCAGCCTCTTCTTAATTTCTTCTTCAAGTATTCCTGGAATCTCTTCTTTACTTCTTTCCCAGAAATGCCCCTTACCAATCAGACCATCAGCCTCAGCATAACCATAGATTGTCTCCGTATCTCTTCCAGCAGGATCATATTGTGTACCAGTGTTAATAGAAACTTGTGCCATAGCTCCATTCTTGTTTTCAAACACAGAGTCAAGTTGTGGCGCTGCCTGAAGCATTCCAATTCTGTGATATCGTCCTTCCGGGATAGAGTAAAATTCATCCACATTCTTCTGAAGTACATTCTTTGATTCCTGCGCGGCTGCATCTACAGCGGAACGGACTTCTTTAAGAATGGCAGATTTCAGAGATTCTAGTGATTTGTATGTTGCCATGATTACATATCCTTTCCATACCATAAACAAGGGGATTTTTTGCTCATTTCATAGTACTTTTCAATCAAACTGGTGGGAGCTTTGTCCTGTTCAGCCTTCTCTTTTTCGGCTTGTTTTTCTACAATTTCTTGTAATTCTCCCAGCGCACCCATGTATGCAGAATAAAACGCATTTGCCATTTCTATAATCACAGTACACCATTTAGGATTTCCAAAATACTCACACACAACTTTTCTCTCGTCCTCTGATAGCTCCTTCCAATGTCCGGTTATTCCCCAAATACTACCAGCTAATTTATTATTAGAATCTGGTTGCGTTTCCACATTAATTCCGTGTTTATCTGCAATTTCAATGACCATTTCTCCAAGTTCGTCATGAGTGTACACCTTTTCAATAGCTTGCATCTGCACATCAAATACTGTAGTCTCACGATCATCCAGCACACGAACCTGGTAGAAGTCATGCTCTTCACCATCTACAAGCTTTTTACCAAATGCTGTAACTTGACCGCAGATTACTGATTTGTTCTTCATGGTGATTTTCACCCAGTCATTTATGTTAAAATTGTTGTTCATGTTATTTGTTCTCCTTATCTGTTAGTTTCATTTCATCAACTGTTGTATGGTATTCTTCATTCAGGAAGGCATATATTTTTTCCATCTTCTCAGCCGGGAGTTTCTTAATATCTCCACGTAGCCATTTACCGCCTACATTCGGACTCACACCAATGCAGTCAGAAAAATAGCGAATAGAAATACCGTTAGTTTCGAGGTACTTTTTTACAATTTCAAATAACTTCATAATTATGTTGCTCCTTTCGTTAATATAATTTTTCGCATAATAAAAGAACGCACCAAATCACCGGCACGCCCCTATATTTTTCCATATTCAGTTTTCTTGTTGATTACTTATTTGGGTAATCCCTTTCATAGTAGAGAAATTGTTTAATGTGTTACAACCCCTTATTTTATATGGTGTTGCCACATGTCAAAAAATGCTGAATGCAGTAAACCAGAATCACATTTTTGTTCTCTCCATATATGGGAAGTTATTAGACCTTTGGTTAACGCTTATATTTGTTGGCAAAATCAATGATTTGTCCAAAAGTTCTTGTTGCACCATAATGCTAGGTTTTGATATTTCCCCCTATAAGTGGAATTTATTCTAATTTCACAATCCCTTATGTTTACTGGGTTTGTTGGACATTAAAATTTGCTAATGCATCCGTTTTTTACTCATTTTGGTAATCTCTTCTATACGTGGTAATTGTTGCACCTTTGAAAACCCCTTATTTTTATTGGCTTTATCAAAGGTCGATTTTTGCTTATTCGCCAATTTTGCATTCTTGCTCAATACCATTTTTATTCCCCTCTATATACCAGACGTTATTCAAAATCCGCAACGCCTTGAAAATACTGCATTTTTCGCCTGTTAAAATTTTATAATCTCCAAAACTTAATTTCCCCCTATACGCAAACGTTATTCCAACTCCGAAAAACACAGTAAATATCAGCATTTATCCACTATCAAAAATCGCTTAACCGTTAATCTTTTTACCCAAAAGAGTAATTCCCTCTATACGCAAATGATATTCAATATGTCTAAATCCCATATAATTTTTGATGTTTTCACCTGTCAGAATAGCTGTTAGTCGTAAAACCTGCTGCCAGCATAATACTTTTTTCGTTCCCCATTACCGGAAGATATTTGGCAGCAGGATTTGCTATATATTATCTGTGATCCAAGACGATTAGAATATCAAGTAGGCTTTCGGTCTAAAGATAAAGCAATAGCCCAGTGGGACATTTTCCTCTGGGCTACATACTGTTAATATATTCACTTTAGTTTCAATCAAGCAAACTCAGTAATATCAATAACATTTCTTACATGGCGTATATCCCATGCTAATTGCCTGATTCTCAGACACGTTTCTTGGATTTCTCATATTACTGCAACTAGAATACCTATGATATTTACTTCCAGAATTAGGAATCCATACCCCACTTCCTGCTGTTGGTATTTCCGGTCTTGCATTATTAGATGTAGGAGTTTTTCTTACAGAAACTTTACATGTAAATTTTTTTCCAAGAACCATTGCTGTAACATTGGCAGTTCCTGCCTTTTTAGCAGTAATTGTCCCATTTTTTACAGTAACAATATTTTTTCTTGAAGATTTCCATTTTACAGGCTGTTTAGTTCCTGTTACTTTCAAAGTGATATTCTCTCCCACTTTTAATGTAACATTTTTCTTATTCAGCTTCGGTGTTTCAACTGTAACTTTACAAGTATATTTCTTGTTTCCTGCCTTTGCAGTAATTATTGCAGATCCTTTTTTCTTAGCAAGCACTTTGCCTGATTTATTGACAGTAGCTACTGATTTCTTACTTGAAATCCATGTCGTACCACCACTTGTTTCTGAGACCTTTAACTGTATGGTTTGTCCAGTTAATAGTATAATTTTACTTTTGTTGATTTTTCCTGCCGCTGATACTGGAATGGTCATACAAAAAACCATCAGTAATACAGCAATAATTGATAGTAACTTTTTCATTTTTTTCATTCGTACTTCCTCCCAACAATTTTAATATTCATATTGTATCATTATTGTTGAGGATACAGAAGTATTAATTACAATTTATTCAGATATTTTTCTATTTTTTATCCGTAACTATATCATCAATTTTGACGTATTTACTCAAACTACATCTGCTATAATATAGAATCCTATATAACATTCCTGTTATACTTACGTCCACAAGCATCAAACGAAAAATTTGAAGTTGATACCAAATGATACTGAAATATACCGCTGACTTGTTGTATAATTGCTGCATTATATGACGAAAGGAGTGTTTCAAAATGAACACACAGTTGGCAGCTTTATTGCTCCGAGAGGTCTTCTTACCTGGTAATTACCCCTATCACATCAATATTTCTTCAGACAAATTCTCAAATGAGGAAATTGAAAAATGTATGCTTGATATGGAAAAAGAAGGATTACTTCACTTCTGGGAGCAAAAAGTTTATCCAGGCGATTCCACGTCTACCGATCATTGCACAAACTTCCAGTTACGTGTAGCCATCAATTATGAAGCCTGTGAAAAATTCTTAGCTTCCATCAAATAAGATTCTTAGCCCAGTGGGACATTTTCCCCTGGGCTTCTTACCGTCTAAAAATCCCGATACGCACCTATAACTTATTCTCAAAAATATCTCCATAAAACTGATATTTTATTGGAAAATTTTATCTTATATTAAATATTTTTATAACCGTTCATCATCAACTATATTCGGCGCCCATTACTGATTAGTATGATTTAGTGCCTCTATCAAACCCATACCTGTATTCTTCCATAGCATCAATTACATTTTTATATGAATTAATTACTTTCTCTGCAATTTTATCTTTATGTTTTCTATAAATATCATTGCTAAGGTACAATTCTTTTGTTTCGTGCGCCTCCTTTGCATGTAAAGTGATATATCCTTTGCTTTTTCCAGCACACGGAACCTTTAAAATAATATCCGCAGTTATTTTGTCCTTAATATTTTCTTTGTAAAATTTACCACCAATATATGTACGCAATTTATATTTTCCATTTAGATAGCCCTGTAAAATAACATAATTACCATAAGGTTCTTCTAATTTTATCCTTGTAGTTATCGTTTTCCCATCACAAATAACCTCAATTTTTTCTTTATCCCCCTGATCTAAAATGTTATCCTCACCTTCTAATGACGCCACATTCGGATTGTTTTCATCGTCCTGTTTTACTATCTCATTCATTACTTCAGTACTGTCCGTGTCTAATTTGCTATTTTCATCGTTTTCTATTTCCATAGGCATTCTTTTATATTTTTCGTATAACCAATCGCTACTTATATACACACCAGAGAAAATATAATCTGTAGTTTCGCCATAAAAAGTACCTTCAGTATAGCTTCCTACACCATATGACCAATCCCAGTCCCAACCATACCCAGTACGATTATGGCTATTTTGTGCACGTAAATGAAATGGCTCTTTAAATCTGAAATATTGATCCTTATCAAGATATCTCTTTATGTCACAACTTTTTAGCTCAGTTTTCACATGATTTTCCAAATCACTTGTTTCATTCTTTTTAAAAGATGTAAAAGTTATATCTCCAACATATTCCTTTTTGTGTCCACGTTCTATAACATAATGAAAATAATAATCTCCATAAATACGAGAACCGTTTCTAACCACTAATCTTTTATATGGTTTATTGGTATTTCCTTTATATCCTTCAAATCTATCAAGAATTTCTATAGTTTTTGTGTCTTCATACACAGAAACTGCCAGTTCTTCTTCCACTCTCTTTTCAACGTTCTGTTCTACATTATCAGCTACTACTTGCTTGTTTCTATCCGCAGCCTCAATATTATTTTCTAATTCACTTGTAACGGATTCCTTATCTTTTTCTCCTATGTTTTCCTCAACTTGTTCTTTATCTTCTGCCAGTTCTTTTACTTCTTCACATACTTCTATACTGACATCAGAAGCCTCATCCTGCTCTTTTTCTTCAATTTTATCAATTTTAAACACAACTGGATGAATACCATTGCAGCAGCAACAAATTACCGGCTCTTCAATATCCAATTCAGTTAATTTTCTTAATGAATTTTCGCAAGCATCAAAACCATTTGCTCCATGGTTTAATGCAAAAATAAAGGGATACAATATTTTCCACGCATCTTCACAAAAGCCTTCCGGCTTCTGTATAACTGTATCAAATTCTTGTCCCTCCTGAAATAATGTGCATTTCTTAAATTCTTCCATATTTAGAAGCTCTGCAATATCAGAATTGAATTGTTTTTTTAGAACTGTTATCCTTACCATACTGCTACACCACCCATTATTTTTTTACCAATATTATACGATATTCCTAAAACTGTTTCAATAAATCCCACTTACTCTTAAGTATAATTATATATAAGAAAATCAGCATTAGGTTTTTCAAATTATATTGATTAGCCTTATGCTGATTCTTTACATACATTAAATCTTTCAGTTATTATTCATCCAACTTTGTCCATCAATCCGTCAACTTTCTGGTCCATGCTAACCGCCCAATTTTTTACAGCCTTAATTGCTCTAACATATTCTTCCAAATCCTCTTCCGGAATATTCTGCAAATCATCAAGCAACCAAGCATATTTATCCATCTCCTTCAGATAAATTTCTGTCTTTCCACTAAACAGCTGCACAGTCTCATGGATCTTCTTCAGTCGTTCCTGTTCTGGATCTTGCTTTTTCTGCATCTCTGCAAGCTGACGTTTCAACTGTCCGTTCTCTTTATCCAATTTTCTGATCCTTGCTTCGAGAAATTCATTCTGCCGTTCCATGTCTCTGTTAGCTTTCTGCAAGGGTATATAATCAGCCGGAGTTTCCACAACAGTCTTTGCTGCAATATCATTCTCCATCTCTTTGATTCTACTATCACGTTGTTGCAACATCCGTTTCACACAGTCCAACGATTCCACGAAATCAATTTGATTTACTTCTGACAACTCCTGGAATACCGCTTTTGCTGCATCCAACGTTACCATACCTGTATAGACAACTTCTCCCAACTCAGGGATCATCTCAATAAGCATTTCGTAATTTACCAATGTTTCTGCAAGTGAATTATTATCATTTTCTTGCATATAAATTTTCTCCTTCTGTTCAACTTTTAATCAAGAAACTACACTACTAATTGGCTCATTAATCCATGGTATATCTTTTACAATTTCTTCAACGTCTTTATGTTCATATTCATATGTAATCTTCAAAGTCTCGCCTTCCATCACATAATTAACAAGCTGTGGATACGCAGTAAGACTATTGTATAGTTTTTGTTGTGCTTCAGACATTTCCATATAAGCGTTAGCATCATATTTATCACAGAAGTAATGAAAAAATCCTGAATCATCAGTGTAATTCCCATTAACCCTAAATAACAAATAATGAAGAATTTCATGCCGCACCGCTATTTTCAGCACATCAATGTCTCGCCAGCATTCATATATGTAAATTAAAGGTATACCGTCTTTCACCATAAAGTGTCCGCCAATATTCCACTCATATTCTCCATCACCATTTTTATAATTATCAGACTCATATATAATTGGAAGCGACTTTCCAACTTTCTTAAACACCGGATAATCTTCCTGCATTTGATTTAGAAATTCCTGGGCGTATTTTTTCAGTTCAAATATCTTCTTAGCATAATCCGCATAGCGATTTCTATGTGCTTCTACCTCGTGTTTAATAACCATTACAAAGTCAAATAACTGCCTCCGATTGTTAATTGTAAATATACCCTTACTCTCTGACTTTTTATTGAATACAATCGAAAAGCAACCATTATTGAGACAGCCTACTAAATCCATAGCACAAATGTTCAGGTCCGTATGAACATATTCTTTCTTACAGCAATCCTTCTTAGGGCAGTTTTCGCACTCTTCACAAAATGAATCCAAAATCATGTCTTCATTATCAGGACATACAAATACGCCACTATTCTCTTCAAATTCATAACACATATAATCTGCATCTTCAGGAACACCATCAAACTCTTTCAGATCGTCCAGAATAAGCTTAATCATATCAATACATTCTTCTTTCAATCCCATGTATTTTCTCCCAGACTTCTAATATTCAGGAACCAGCCTTTCGCCAGTTCCCACAACTATGTATTGATGGAATAGGGGCTTCGCCTATCATTCGTCCAATCCTTATAAACTACTTCTCATTAGAAAAATAATTTATTTTCAAAAAAATTCGAACTTTTTTCAATTTTCGTGTGATTTCAACAAGTCTCATTCGTATAATATATGTAAGCGTATCAACACAAAATAATGGATGAGGAAAACTAAATATGAGATTCATTGAAATCACAGATGAGGAAGCACTTAACCTTCCTGCCGATCAGCTCATAGCAATTGCTGTATACAATCAACTTTGCCTGAATGCTACTTTGGAACAGGATGATCCAGAAAGCAGTTTAGAGCATATTGACGAGCAGTACCAAAAGCTGATGCAGCAAATAAAAGGTTAGTCAATCATCAGGCAAGGGGGAGCATCCCAAAGTTTGTGTAAACCTCCAAACTGATGTAAGATAAAATTACTCAGTTTGGAGGTTATTTTTATGG